>CAYYBO010000032.1:0-19639 GCA_964470125.1 uncultured Planctomycetaceae bacterium
ACAAACGCACCGGCATCCTACTCCGTGCCGAGATGGCTCACTTCATAGCTTCTCCCCCCTTGATCCTTCGCTCAATACTCCGTCTCCTTCCGCTCCCGATCCCCGTCAGGTCTTTGCTCGTCCTCCCCGGTCAAGTCTTCGGCGATGAAGGTCGCGGAGATGGTCTTGACGCGGTCATCGCAAAACAAGGCGAGGATTTCGACGATCTCGGAATACGGCACGCCGAGCCCCGTCCAGTCACCGCTTTCGTTCTTCACCGGCGTGCCCCCGAGAAACTCTATCAGCTTGGCCACGTTCAGAGGCGCCTTCAACGGGGGCGAGTTCCGGCCCGTCCGCTTGTTGTTCAGAATCACCGTTAAGGATTCGCTGCCCGCCTCGGCGCTGATCTGCGTCTGAATCCGTCGCCCGTCGCGCCGCTCGCCGGGGAAGATGGCCGGCGGACGGCAGCTCATCTGCGAGCCGAACACGGCGATACGAGGAACCTCGGTGCGCTGGACATACACCAGATACGGCCCGCTTGAGTCCACGATGTCCAGGATGAAGTTGTCCTGATAAAGCGCCTTCGACTGAATGGCCCGGTGAGGCCGCTGCCGCAGTCCCTTGTAGGCCCGCAGGCGAATCAACATGTCGGGATCATCGAGCAGTTTGCGCAAGTGCTCGCCCGCGCTGTACATATCCACCGCGTCGCCCAACTCATTAATGGCCTGGTCTCGCAGTGAAAAGCTCGCATCCTTTGCACACTTGGCCGCGATTTCCATCCCCTGCTGGTCGCCCAGGCGCATGCCCGTCCGCCCCGCGTAGTAAGCCACCTCCGGCGTGTCGTGCTTGTACAGCTCGCGCACCACCGGCAGGCAGATCGGCCCGATCGCCTCCCAGGCCAGGCCGATGGATTCGTACTCCGCGTCCGGCTGGATGATCGCTTCGGCCAGGTCCTTGGCCCGTCGGTCGAGAAAGCTCTCTCCCGCGTTCAGCGTCGTGAAGAGAATCCGCTCGAGGAAAAGCCGCTTCCGCTCGCGGAACTTCCCCGGGATGCGCAGATCGACGAAGCTGGGGCTTTGCCCCACGGCCACGGGATCAGTCGTCCCGTAGCGGCCGTTAAGCCGGGCCACAATCTGCTGGGCAATGCTGTAGCGCGGATCATTCAGCACCAGCCGAACGCGGCGGTCCTCCTTGGTGATGCCGCCGCCCAAGACCCAACCGGTTCGCAAATCGACCTTATCCGCCAAGCTGCCGTCCGGCTCGAAGGGGCTGACGAACACCGGCCCCGCGGCCGTAGCCAGCGTGGCTCCCTCGATCACCCCGCTGGGCGATTCGGAATACAGCTTCAGGTTGCACAACACCAGTCGGCCGCCGACCAGCGATTTTGTCTGCGTCCCCAAGGCCCGGATGACCACGTCGAACCGGTCCCCTTTGCGAGCCGCCGCCGGGATCAAGCCGGTCACCTCGACCATCGCTGCATCCCGGCTCTCCAATAACTCCTTCAGCGACAGGCTTTGCTGGCTGGGGTCCTGCCAGCGGCGGATTTCTTTGGCCAAATAGTTCTTGACGATCTCCGGCCCGTCGCTGCCGCCGGTGTCGATCAGATCGATGACCAGGCCGAAGCCCCGCACGTGGTTTAGACGCAGCCCGTCGATGGTCACAAGCTGCCCGATGGTCCCCTGAAGGGCCACGCTGCTCACCCTGGCCTCGGTGGAAGGCTCCGGCTGCAAACCCTTGTCCCCGGTGTCGAACAGCCGCCGCCATTCCTCCTTGGTGCAGCCGCCGTTGCAGAGCAAGCCGAGGAGCAGCGCCGGCAAGAGCAGGCATTGGATGAATTCGCGCATCGACATCCGCGTGCCTCCGAATCTTCTTCTATGCTCTTATCGGCAAGTGCCCGGATTCGCAAGTGCATGGCCGATCGTGCCGTAGCCGGTTCGGGAGGGCACCGTCGTCGCATCAGCCTGAAGCGCCAGCGGGGATTTGCCGACCTCGAGATCGCCCCCCCTTGGCGCTTAAGGCCTGCCTGGGGGCCGACCATTCCACGTTTTCTCTTTAGATGCTGAAGTCCGTCACCGTGCCGGTCAAACCGCCCCATTTCGGAGGACGCACGGTCAGTTCGGGCGACGTGGTGGTCACGGTGCAGCCGGCCGGCACGCTGGACGTCAAGAAGGTCGAGCCGCCGATCGTCGCGCCTTCGCCGATGATCGTCTCGCCCCCCAGGATGATTGCGTTGGCATAGATGGTCACGTTGTCCCGGACCGTCGGATGGCGTTTGTAGCCGCGGACCATCCGCCCGCGCTCGTCCTTCAGGAAGCTGAGCGCTCCCAGCGTGACCCCCTGGTACAGCTTGACGTTGTCGCCGATCTCCGTCGTCTCGCCGACCACCACGCCCGTGCCGTGGTCGATGAAGAAGCTCCGGCCGATCCTCGCCCCCGGATGGATGTCGATCCCGGTCCGCTGGTGAACCCACTCGGTCATCGTCCGCGGCACCAGCGGCACGTCCATACGATACAACTCGTGGGCGTAGCGATAGATCGTCACCGCCAGAACGCCCGGATATGCCAGAATCACCTCGTCCGTGTTCGCCGCCGCGGGATCGCCGTCGTAAGCGGCCTGCACATCCAACGCCAGCATCTCGCGGACCTGCGGAATCTTCTCCAGAAACCGCTCGGTCAGCAGCCGCGCCTGTGCGTCGAACATCGCTGCGTCGTCCGGCAAGCCGTTCGGCTTATGCTTCCCTTCCATTTCGCTCTGATGACAGAGGGACCGGTATATCTGCGTGTACAGACACTGTGCCAAGCGGGGCAGCAGATCCCCCACGTGGAACCGGACATTTCGAGTGGTGAGGTTCTGCCGGCCGAAGTAGCCGGGGTAGGAAACCTCCAGCAACAACTCGATGGCCAGTACGATCTCCCGCTGGCTGGAAAGATACCCCCGGTCGATGTGCCGAGTCCGCCGATCGCCGCCATAGCTGTCCACAATCCGATCGACCAGCTCATCGAGCCGTTCGTCGATTTCGAACTCGCTCCCCGTCGATCGCGCTTTTCCGTATTGCATCATGCATATATCGCAAATCGCCGGGCTCGACTGCATTCTCCGGCTGTCTCCGGGAGCGGAGCAGTTGCATCCGACGTGGAATCCCGGCTTGGCCTAGCCGCCGATCAAACATCGGTCCGCTGCCTTGCTCGGTTCGGGATTATATGCGCGTTCGAGACGACAGGACCATCGGAGGTATCGCCGGCTGGCCCGGTAAGAAAGCGAGCCTGACTCCCAAACTTTCGCACCAGCCTCAACTGCTGTATAAGTCATGGAGACTCGCCGACGCGGCACCACTCCGGCCGGCCAGTTGACTCTGCGGCTCTATTTGGGACGTTACCAGCCGGGCAGGTATTGCCCGACCAACCGCATTGGGTTCTGCTTCCGATGAACTTCCACTCGCTCGGCAATACCGGCGTCGTCGGTCTGCAATGGGGCGACGAGGGCAAAGGCAAGATCGTCGATCTGCTCACCGAGCACTTCGATGTCGCCGTCCGCTACGCCGGCGGCGCCAATGCCGGCCACACCGTCCAGATAGGCGACCGGAAGTTCGCCCTGCACCTCGTGCCCAGCGGCATCCTCCGCCCGGGCGTGCTCTGCGTCATCGGCCCCGGAGTCGCCTGCGATCCCGAGACGATCATCCAGGAAATCGACGGTCTCCGCGAACGCGGCATCAAGGTCGCCGCCAATCTGACGATCTCGACGCGGGCCCACCTGGTCATGCCCTATCACAAGAAGCAGGATCGTCTGGCCGAAGGCTGCCTCGGCCCCGCCAAACGGATCGGCACCACCGCCCGCGGAATCGGCCCCTGCTACGCCGACAAGATGCTGAGGACCACCGCCTTCCGAGTCGGCGATTTGTACGATGCCGCGCGCTTCCGGTCGCGGCTCGCCGAGATCGTCGCCGACCGCAATGCCTTCTTCAGCGCCGCATTCGGCGATGCTGAACCGCTGGATGCCGGACTGATCGCCGACCAGTATCTGGCCCACGCCGACCGTTTGGCCCCACACGTCACCGACACCACGCCGCTGCTGCACCGCGCCCTCGCCGACGGCCGACGCATCCTCTTCGAAGGCGCCCAAGGCTCGCTCCTGGACATCGACCACGGCACCTTCCCATTCGTGACCAGCAGCACATGCGCCGCCGGCGGCATCTGTGCCGGCGCGGGAGTGCCGCCGTCCGCGGTGCAATCCGTGGTCGGCGTGATGAAGGCCTACACCACTCGCGTCGGCAGCGGCCCCTTCCCGACGGAACTCCAGGACGACACGGGCGAAACCATCCGCCGACGCGGCCACGAGTACGGCACGACCACCGGCCGCCCCCGCCGTTGCGGCTGGTTTGACGCCGTGGCCGCCAGATACAGCATCCGTCTGAGCGGCGTCACTCAGATCGCGGTCATGCACCTGGACACCCTGGCCACGCTGCCGGAGGTGCGAGTGTGTACCGCCTACAGACAGGCAAGCCGCGAAGTCTCCTTCTTCCCAGCCGACGCCCGCGTCCTCGATGAAGCCGAACCGGTCTACGAGACCCTGCCCGGCTGGCCGGAACATCCCGCCGGCATCACCACGCTGGACGAGCTGCCCGAAGGCGCCAGGCGTTACGTCGACCGCCTGGAGGAACTGCTCGGCGTGCCGATCACACTGGTCAGCATCGGCGCCGATCGCCGGGCAACGTTGCACCGCGAAGCCTTGCCAAGGAGCTCCCAGCCCAAGAGCTCCCGACCTTGGTCGGAGGTTGCGCTCGAACCACGATCATCCGCCCCCATCGGCGATGAGTGCTCCCCCCGGCCAAGGCCGGGGGCTCTTGAACCCGTCGAAGGGCGGGCGGCTCCTCAACCCCTCGATCCCCAGATGGAAGTCGGCGTCCCCCGGGAGCGGATGCCCCGGCACGTCGCCATCATCATGGACGGCAACGGCCGCTGGGCGAAGAGCCGCGGCCTGCCCCGCATAAACGGGCACGAAGCCGGCGCTGCCAACGTGCGCGAGATCGTCACCCACTCCGCCCGACTGGGCCTGGACTGCCTGACGCTCTACAGCTTCAGCACCGAAAACTGGAACCGCCCCCTCGATGAAATCGACCGCCTGATGAAGCTCTACGTCGAGTATCTCATCAAGGAACGCGGCGAAATCATGGAGAACGACGTCCGCCTAGTGCAGATCGGCCGTCGGGCCGGCCTGCCCGAAGCCGTGCTGCACGAGTTGGACGAAACCGTCGCCGTGTCCAAGGACAACCGCGGCATGACCCTGTGCCTGGCCTTGAACTACAGCAGCCGCGTGGAACTGACCGACGCCGTGCAGGCCATCGCCCTGCGCATCGCCGCCGGCGAGTTACCCCCTGACGCCGTCACCGAAAGGACAATCGGCGATTCTCTCTACACCGCCGGCCTGCCTGATCCGGACCTGCTCATCCGTACCGCCGGCGAGATGCGCGTCAGCAACTTCCTGCTCTGGCAGATCAGTTACGCCGAGCTGTACGTCACCGAAACGCTGTGGCCCGACTTTCACCGCCAGGACCTGAACGCCGCTCTCGCCGCCTACGCCCGGCGCGAACGGCGATTTGGAAGGGTCTAGACAAGAAGAAGGCGTCAATCGACCGGCCTGCAACTCGTGCCTCCCGCAGGCCGCAACTCATCGAGCCAGCCGCCTGAGTCGCCCCTCAAAGGTCAGTGCCCGAATCCCTCCCCGGGACGGGCTTGGTATCCAGTGCTTCTTCGGCGGGAATGAAGGTAACCTCCGGCCTCGACCCTGCCCCGGCGGAGAGAATCATCGTCAACGCTTCCTGCATCGTCCAATCGGTGTAGGTGATTCTCTCGATGGGAACCAACTCCATGTAGCCGCTGGTGGGGTTGGGCGTGGTGGGGACGAAGACAGTGGCGTATCGCCTGCCGGACCTGCGGTCGGTGATGACGTTGGTCATCAAGGCCACGGCCAACATGTTCTCATGTGGGAACTGGATGAGCACGGCTTTCTGGCCACCCGTGGCCTTGTTGTGACCGGAGAGCGCCTCCACCATCAGCTTGATCGCCGAGTACACCGTGGCCACCAGGGGAATGCGCTCCAACAACTGCTCGAAGAAGCCGATGAATCGCCTGCCCACCACGTTTGTACCGAGCCAGCCCAGCAGATAGAGCACGAGGATGGTCAGGACGACCGCGACCGTCTTCTCCTCGAACTCGGCATTGGCCGGGTCGATCAATCTGGGCTGACCTTCGAGCTTGAAGACGACGTACACAGCCCGCAGCACCCAATACACCAGCCACACGCCGACGGACAGAAACAAGCCGTATATGTAACGAATGAGGAAGACCGTCACCGCCAAGGGAATGACGATCAACACACCGGCGGCTATCCGCCCGCGGAGACTTCGCGGGGCGACCGAGCCTGTTCGCTTGATTTTGTACAGCCGAGCCTCGTGGACATCGAACTTCTCTGAGTTGTCTTGTTCTGCATTCATGAGTTAGCGAGCCTCTCTTTGTGTGCCGAGGGAGTATACCGCCTTCAATATGGCCGGGTAGCAGCCTGCCGGCGAAGGGTATTGACTTTCTCGGGATTGAGGTCTGAACCGTCCGGGAATATAATTCGTTGAATTGCGGGTGGACAGCCTTCCGCCTTTCAGCGGGGGCTGCAGACTGCCGCTGAGTCTCCCGCCGTCGAAGGGTCCTACCATGAGCGGCATCGAATCTCAAGTCAGGCAAGCACAGAAACGTCTCTGGTTCAATCGCTGGCTGCGGCAGTGGGGCTGGAGCCTGTTGGCCGTCACCGGTGCATGGCTTGTGGCGTGGCTCGTTGACCGCCTGTTCGCCCTGAAGCTGCCGATGGGTTGGGCGGCGTTGGTCGGGCTGGGCCTCAGCTTTGTCACCGCGTTGATCTGGCTGATTCCCACGCGCGAGCCGATGGCCGCCGCCGCTGCCGCCCTGGACCAGGCGGCCCAACTCAAGGAACGCCTCTCCAGCAGCCTTTACGCTCAGCAACAAGTCGGCGATCCCTTCGCTCAGGCGGTCGTTGCCGACGCCGCTTACGTCGCTACGGGCCTGAGGGCTCGAAGCTTCTTCCCCATTCGCTGGACCGGTTCGCTCTCGCTCAGCGCCGCGATGTTGCTGCTGGCTCTGCTTTCGCTCCTGCTGCCGGAGTTTGACATCCTCGGCAAGAAGGAGGCCTTGGCCAAGGAAACCGCCCGGCTGAGCAGAGTGAAGCAGGCTCAGGCCGTGCTGGCCCAGCCGGTCTCCACTTTGCAGCAGATCGCCGACAAGAACCCCGACGTGGAAATGGGCAAGGATGTCAAGGACCTGCAGGATGCGCTGCGGCGTGGGGAATCCGCCGATCCGGAAGTCCTGCGGCGAGAGACGGTCAAGAAGCTCGACCGCCTGCAGGACGCCCTGAAACAAAAAGCCGACTCCGACCGCTATCGCGCTCTCGCCGAGGCCAAGAAGCGATTGAAGCAGGCCGGCCAACTGAGCGACCCCAAGAGCGAGCTAGGAAAGCTGATGGAGAACCTCTCGGCCGGCGATTTCGAGGAGGCCCGCAAGAACATCAAGGAGCTTCAGGAGAAACTGGCCAAGCGAGCCAAGCAGGGCGGGGGCGACGCCAAGCAAGTCGAGCAGATGCAAAAGCAACTCGACGAATTGGCCCAGAAGATCCAACAGGCCGCCGAGGATAAGCAGAGCGAACAGGAGTTGAAGAACACGGGGATGTCGCAGGAGGAGGTCCAGCGCGTCCTGGATACACTGGCCAAGAAGGACCCCAAGCAGATCGAGAAGATGGCCAAGGAATTGTCAGAGCGGCTCAAGGACAAGGGGGTGTCCGAGCAGCAGATCAAGGACACGGTGCAGAAGATCCAGCAGCGGCAGCAGGCCAACCAGCAGATCAAAGAGATGAGCAGCAAGATGGCCAAGGCCGCCAGACAGCTTCAGAAGAACGACACCCAAGCCGCGGCCGACGAACTCGGCGAGGCCGCCGAGATGCTCGACGAAATGGAGCAGATGGAGCAGGACCTAAACGATCTCGAATCGCAGATGGCCCAGCTAAGCGAGGAACGCGACAACCTCGGCAACCCCAAGCCCGGCGATAAACCCTGCCCGCGCTGTAGCGGTACCGGTTTCCAGAAAGATGGCTCCCCTTGTCCTGGCTGTGACGGCACCGGCTCGTGCCAGGGAAGCGATCATGACAAGGCCGGCAGGAACAAAGCCGGCGGCCGAGGGACCGGCCCGCGCGATCGCGATGACGACGCCCAGACCGCGACAAAAGACGAGAAAGGCAAGGTCAAGACCGCCAAGGGCGGCCGCGTGATCGGGCAGCAGTTCGTCAAGGGACGGCAGCTCAAGGGCCAATCGAACGTCGAGTTCCAGGACGCCGCGGAGGCAGCCGAGATCGACGCCACTGACGCCCTGGACAAGGAGCGTGTCCCCCGCATCTACCGCAAGGCGGTCCGCAATTACTTCGACCGCCTGGGTGACCGGACAGGGGCCTCCGGCGACGACAAGGGCAAGGCCTCAGGCGATGACAAGGGCAGACCCGCCGACGGCGCGGATCACAAATCTCAAGGCGGCGACGACAACAAACCTGCCGAAGGCGGTGAGAAGGAGGCCGGCGGCGAAGGCGGATCCGACAGATCAGAACACCCCGTAGAAACAGACAGCGATAGCAGTTCATAGCTCGCTGGTCAGAGAAAGGACTCTCGCACCAGTGTGTTTCGTCGAAAAATACAATATGAGAACGACGAAGATCTTCGCATGGTCTCTGTTGATCCCAAGCCTTGTTGTTTGCGCAAAAGCGCAGGAAGCACCACAGCCCAGCTTCGAGACCATCGCCGACGCCCTCGGCAAGGCGAAGATCAACCTTGTTCAGGCGATCGATCAGGCTCAGATGGAATCCCCGGGCGGTGTCCTGGTCGGCGCGAAGCTCGAACCCGCCGAGTCGGCTCTCTGGGTAATCAAGTTCTCTTCCGCCGGGCAAATCCGCGAAGTGCTGGTCAGCACGGAGTACGGCAGGGTCTTCGGCGTCGAGCCGCGTGAGGTGAAGCCGGAGCACAGGCAGTGGGCGGCGGACCTCCCGGAGAGCTTGAAGAAGTCGAGCGCGCGGGTCATCGAAGCCGTGAAGTTCGCGGAAAGCCGAACGCACAACAGCAGGGCCTACGCCTTTATCTGTCGTCCTGACGCCGGGCAGTGGTACTGCGACGTGAGCCTTTGGACGCCGCAAAAGACCGTCGAGGCGAGAATCAGTCTCGGTGCCAAGGAGGCGGCAGACTGGAACTTCGACCACGCGACCACGGGCGAGGCCCCGAAAGACTGGAGCATCCGCCAGACCAAGCCGACGACCGCGATGGCGACGTGGAAGGTCATCGCCGACCCGACCGCGCCGAGCAAGCCGAACGTGCTGGCCCTCGCCGAGACGGCCAACTACGACGGAACGTTCAATCTCGCCATCGCCGACAAGATCGCCTTCAAGGACCTCGATTTGACCGTCAAGGTCAAGGCCGTCTCCGGCAAGGAAGACCAGGGCGGCGGCCCGATCTGGCGGTGCAAGGACGAGAACAACTACTACATCTGCCGCTTCAACCCGCTGGAGAGCAACTTCCGCGTCTATTACGTCAAGGACGGCCTTCGCAAGCAACTTGAGTCCACGAAGATCGAGACCGAGGCGGGCAGGTGGTACGCCCTCCGCGTCACCATGATAGGCCCGCGAATCGCCTGTTACCTCGACGACAAAAAACTGCTGGAGGCTGACGACGACACGTTCCCCGACGCCGGCATGGTCGGCCTTTGGACCAAGGCCGACGCCGTGACCAGCTTCGACAACCTCAGCGTCTCCGAGCTGTCCTCCATCGGTCCCCTCCCGCCGAGGAGCCCCGGACTTCAGTCCGGGCGGCCGCTCGATCAGAGCCGCGCCCCAGAGGCCGCCGGGCGGCCGCTCGATCAGAGCCGCGCCCCAGAGGCCGCCAGCCGGCCGACGAGCCTGCCAGCGGCTCAAGCCGCAGCCGGCCCCGGCAGCGAAGTCGTGGTCTACTGCTCCGTCGATGTTGCGTTCGCCCGGCCGATCCTGGACGAGTTCGCCAAGCGGACCGGACTCAAGGTCCATCCCGTGTTCGACACGGAGGCGGGCAAGACTACCGGCCTGGTCAACAAGCTGCTGGCTGAGAGGGCCGCGCCGCGGGCCGATGTCTGGTGGTCCGGAGAGATCTTCGGCACGATGCAGCTCGCTGCCGCGGGCATCCTCGCCCCGTACAAGTCGCCCGTCGCCGCGGACATTCCCGACCGCTACCGCCACGCCGACGGGCTGTGGACCGCGTTTGGCCTTCGCGGGCGGGTGCTGGCTTACGACCCCAAGCGAACCAGGAAGGACGACCTGCCGAAGCGGTGGTGCGATCTCGTCGATCCCAAGTACAAGGGCCGGTTCCGCATGGCCGATCCTCGTTTCGGCACGACCCGCGGCCACATGGCCACGCTGCTCGCCTTGTGGGGCCCGCAGGCGATGACCGACTTCTACCGCGGCCTCCGGGCCAACGACTGCAAGCTGGCCGACGGCAACGCTCAGGCCGTCCTCCTGCTCGCCCGTGGCATGGCCGAGATCGTGGCCACTGACACCGACGACGTCATCGTGGCTCAACAGCGGGGAGACTCCATCGACATGATCTACCCGGATCTCGACGCTCCGGCGGAGAGCGGCGCGTCGCCTAGGCCAACCCCCGGCACGCTCTGGATTCCCAACTCGGTCGCCCTCGTTGCCGGATCGCCGCACGCCGAGGCCGGCCGCCGACTGATTGACCACCTCGTCTCGGCGGAGATCGAGGAGAAACTGCACGCCAGCGAATCACGGAACGTGCCGGTGCGGCCGGCCCTGCGGAAGAAGCTCAGCGCTGAGGCCCCCGGCGAGGCCCAGACCGACTGCGCCGCCGCCGCGGCGCTGCTCGATCAATCCGACACGCTCGTCCGCGACGTGCTGCTACAGTAAAGTGATCCGATCAAGCCGCAGGCAATCAAGAACCGCCGTGGGAACACTGAATCCGGTTCTAAAACTTCTACCCGAGGATGCAGAGGCGAGAGCCTCGCTATAGCATTTCACGATTGGGTGTGGCATGAGGCGTCCCCTTGTCGGGGGGCAATCTTGCAAGGGGGCGCACATGGTGTTCCCGTCGGCCACGGGGCCGACGCTACGAGCAATCGTGAAATGCCCTAAACAGAGCCGCGACCGCCTGCCTTGCCTGGTGAGCAATGCGGACCGGATGCTGGTAATCTAATCATCGTGATTGCCGCCTGGTCAGTTCGGTCGCTTCGATATCTCGGCTGGGCGGCGTTCTGCACGTCAATCGGCGTCGTGCTGGTCAGCCTTTTCCACCAGGTCCTCGGCGGACCTGAAACCGGCCAGTCCCTTTGGCCGACGCCCCGCCTGTGGCGCTACTACGGCACGACCCTGTGGATGGCGTTTAGTGCCAGTATTATGTCACTTCTGCTTGCCCTCCCCGCGGCGTTCGCCCTCGTCGCCGCCGCTCGCTTCTGGCGGCGCCGCCTGCTTTACTCCCTCACCATCATTCCCCTTTTGACCATGCCGAGCGTCTTCGCTTACGCCTGGATGCTCCTCGCCACCTCTCCCCACCCGGCCGTCTCCGGGCTGGTCCGGCTCGTCGGCTGGAACACGCCCGGCGCCGAGCCGCTCCAAGCCGCCTTGGTCATGGCCATTTGGCTCTGGCCCGTGCCCGCCTTGATCCTGGCCGCCTCCTTCAAGCACGCCGGCCTTCCCGCCTACCAGCTTGCCTGTCTGGACGCGACGCCCGCGAGGGCCTTCCTCCGGGGCACGCTGCCCGTCATGCGAGGGCCCCTCATTGCGGCCCTGGACATCGTCTTCATCCTGGCGGCGATTGACGCCACCGTCCCACCGCTCATGGGCGCTTCGCGGGTCTGGTCGGTCGAAATGCTGGCCAACGCCAACGTCGCCCTCGGCCAGTCCCGCCCCGCGGGCTTCCTTTTCTGGGCTTCCTGGCCGATGCTGGCAACGGTCGCCCTGACAGCGGTGGCCGCCTTGCCCGGCATCTTGCGGATCGCACGGTGGGCCGACGAGGGCGACGGCGCCGATGTCGGAAGGCCGGTCTCAGTCCGGTCGGCGTGGTGGGCCTTCGCCTGCCTTATCGCCGCCGCGGTCACGTTGTTTCCGATCGCCGTCTTTGCGCTGGAGCTATAGGGGGGGCGGGCCGGGCCCCTAGCCGCTTTGACCACTGCCTGGCAGACCTGCCACCAAGCCATCCTGGCGACGCTGATCGTTGCAGCTTTGAGCGCCGCGGCCAGCGCCGCCCTGGCGGTCGCCGTGGTGGATGACCCGAGCTGGTCTCGCCTACGGCGGCTGCCCGGGAGTGTGGCGACCGTCTGCTGCCTCGCCGCGGCCGTCTTGCCGCCGGAAATGACGGCCACGACTCTGGCGGGTTTCTTCTCCAGCCGGTGGCTCAGCCCGCCAGAAGGTTGGAACCTATATGACAACACCCCTCTGGCCTGGACGGCGGCGATGGTGGTGAGATTCGCCTTCATCCCAGTCTGCGTAATGCGGCTGATGAACCGCCGGTCCCTCGACAGTTTGACGGCCGTGGCCCGGTCGGACGGCGCCAGCGCCATCGAGTGCATGGCCCATGTCCGGCTCCCGGCCCTCTGGCGCGGGCTCGCAGCCTCCGCTATGATGGTCGCATGCCTGACGCTCTCCGAAGCCGCCGCGAGCATCCTGGTGCAACCGCCCCGGTTCATCGGCGGCAGCCTCGCGGTACACGTCGATTCGCAGATGCACTACGGCCGACAGAGCGAGACCACGGCCACCAGCCTGATGTTGATTCTACCGGCGGTGTTGGTGGGCTTTTTCGTGCCGTTGCTCAGCCGGCGTGGGCGGGGCGCGTGACACATTCGACGAACGGCGCGGCGTCGCGGACCCGCAGAATCCGTCACGGCGCCAGATGGGCGTGGGTTGCGCTGTTGACACTTGTTTCGCCGGTGGGCTGCCACCGCGAAGAGCCCGACGTCGCCGCGGTGGAGCACGTCTTTGGAACGACCGGGTTGGGCCCGGGCGAGTTCAGCTACCCGCGAGCGATCGCCGTCTCGCCCGTGGACGGCTGTGTCTTTGTGGTGGACAAGAGCCCCCTGGCAAGGATCCAGCGGTTCAGCGCCAGGGGCAAATTTGAGCATCTTTGGGCGATGCCCGAGGCCAGAAACGGCAAACCCACCGGCCTCCATGTTGACGCTCAGAACCGCGTGTGGGTGGCCGACACGCACTATCAGCGGATCATCACCTTCGACCGTGAGGGGCGCGAGTTGTTCCGCTTCGGCGAAAGCGGCGAAGGGCCCGGGCAATTCATCTTTCCCACGATGGCCGTTCTCGACGCGGACGGCAACATCTACGTCGGCGAGTACGGCGGCAATGACCGCATCAGCAAATTCTCGCCGGACCGCAAATACCTATTCAGCTTCGCGGACAAGACCTCCGGCGAAGGATGGGTAGAGCGGCCCGCCAGCCTGGCGATCGACGCCCAGGGCGTTCTGTGGGTCGCGGACGCCTGCCACCACCGCATCTGCCGTTACAGCCGCGACGGCAAGTTCCTTTCCGCCTTCGGCTCGCCGGGCACACAGTCGGACAACTTGAACTTTCCGTATAGCCTGGCCATCGAAAAGTCCGGCACGATCCTGGTAGCTGATCGCGGCAATAATCGTATCGCCCGCTTCGGCCAGGACGGCCGGTTCCTGGGCAGTTGGGGCCGGCAGGGCCGGGCAATCGGGCAGATCGCCCAACCCTGGGGCGCGGCCGTAGCCAAGAACGGATTGGTGTACTGTTTGGATTCATGGAACAATCGGGTGCAGGTAATCGACTGGTGATTCCGCGCGAGGAGCCCCGGATTTCAGTCCGGGCGGCGCCAAGAAACCGAGAGAGACCACACAGCGGTTGCACGGCCGCGAGGGCTGAAGTCCGCGGCTCATCCCAGGCGTTTCGACGTTTCGGCGTTTTCCGATGATGAACTGGTTCATTCTGGACCGATTCGACCGGCCGGCCTTTCTGTGGCTGGCCTTGATAGTGGCCGTGCTGTGGTTGCTGTCGCGGAAATCGCTCGCCGGTCTTGGGCCGATCCGCAGCCGGCTGGCCATGCTTGTTCGGGCCGGCGTAATTATCCTGCTGGTGCTGGCCCTGGCCGGCATGAACAAGATACGCAAGAATGAGGATCTGAACGTCCTCTACGTGCTCGATGTCTCCCGCTCGGTGCCGCCGGAAGTCCGCCGTCAGGCCGAGGAGTTCATCCTGCAGACAACGAAGGACATGCGCCCGAACGACCGGGCCGCAGTGTTGACCTTCGACGGGCGCACCAACATCGAACAACTCCCCACTCGACCGGGCCCTGACGGAGGGCTGCACATCCCTCCCCCCTTCGCCGAGGGGCGGCAGCCGGACCGAACCAACGTCGCCCAGGCCCTGCGCATGGCCGCCGCCTGCACGCTGGATTCGACGCGCAATCGCCTCATATTGATTACGGATGGGAACCAAAACGTCGGCGATGCCTTGGAGGAGGCCAAGGCGGCCCATGCCAGCAAGATCACCGTCGACGTTCTTCCGTTGCGTTACTCCCACGGCGTCGAAGTGGTCAACGAACAGCTTCGCTCGCCTGCTTACGCCAATTTGTACGAACAGGTTCCGCTGCGAATGGTGCTGAGCAGCGACCAGCGCACCACCGGCACCATCCTCCTCTACCAGCGCGTCGGGCAAGAGGAGGAATTGATCGACCTCGACGCCTCCTCCCCGGAATTCGGGCAGCGGGTCACGCTGGAAAAGGGCCGCAACGCGTTTGTCATCAGGGTGCCGATCAGCACGGCCCGCGTCCATGAATGGCGAACCGTCTTCGTCGCCGACGATGAGAACGCCGACTTCTTCAAGCAGAACAACGTGGCCGCGACCTTCACCAACATCGAAGGGCCGCAAACCGTGCTGTTCATCGGCAGCGAAGTCAATCAGGCCGAGGATCGCCTCCTGCTGGAGGCTTTGGCCAAGGAGAACATCGACGTCCAACACGAAGCCGTTGAATCCCTGATCCTGGAGACCTCTATCCTGCCGGACTTCTCGGCGATCATCCTGTCCAACGTCGGGGCCGACAACTTCAGCAGCGTGCAGCATCGGGCCCTGGCCACTTACGTCCGCGACCTCGGCGGCGGGCTGATCATGATTGGCGGCACCGATGGCTTCGGGGCCGGCGGCTGGCAGGGTTCGATCGTCGAAGACACCATGCCCGTCAAGTTCGACGTCGACGCCGTCAGGCAAATCCCTCGCGGGGCGTTGGCCATCGTCATGCACTCCTGCGAAATGCCCGAGGGCAACAAGTGGGGCATCGAGGTGGCTGTCGCCGCCCTGACCACGCTGAGCAGGCTGGATTACTTCGGCGTGGTCGGTTGGGGCCTACCCGGCTTTCAGTGGGAAGTGCCCATGCAGCCGGCCTCCAATAAGGAAGCCATCATCAGCCAAATCCGCCGGATGCAGAACGCCGATATGTTCGACTTCGAAACCCCGATGTCCATGGCCTACCAGGCCCTGATGAACTGCAAGGACGCCGCCCAGCGTCACATGATCATCATCTCCGACGGCGACCCTTCCCCGCCCAGCTCGGGCTTGCTCAACAAGATGGTCGGCAGCAAGGTGACTTGTTCGACGGTCTCCATCTTCCCCCACGGCGGCGCGGAGATCGCCACCATGAAGCACATCGCCGACGTCACCGGCGGAACGAGCTGGTCGCTGAAGCAGCCGGGCGATGAGCGGCGCCTCCCCAAGATCTTCATTAAGGAAGCCAAGATCGTCCGCCGCCCGCTCCTTCGTGACGAAGTCTTCACCCCAAGACTGATGCCGAACCTCTCCGACATCATGGCCGGGCTCAACACCGATTTCCCGCAGCTCAAAGGCTACGTGGTCACAACTCCCCGCAAGGAGGTCGGCGTCGAGATGCCCCTGACCACCGAACGCGGCGACCCCCTCTTCGCCCATTGGTTATGCGGTTTCGGCAGAACCGCCGCTTTCACCAGCGGCGAATGGACCCGCTGGGGCGCTGATTGGCCCGGCTGGCCGGGCTTCAGCAAGTTCTGGGCCCAGACCGTGCGCTGGACCGCCCAGCAGGGCAGCGCCGCCGACTACGATGTCAGCACCTTCATCGAAGGGGACGTCGGCCGCATGGTCATCGAGTGCATGGACGAACAAACCGGCTTCGGCGAATTCCGGCGCTTCGACGGCCGGGTCGTCGCCCCCGATGGAAAGGCGTCCAAGCTCGCCCTCACCCAGACCGGACCCGGCCGATACGAGGCGACCTTCAACGCCGACCAGATGGGCACCGGGCAGCTGACCGCCACCCCCATTGGCCAGGACAAGCCGGCGATGATCCGCACGGGCGTCTCCCTGGCCTATTCCCCGGAATTCAGGGAGGTGGCCACCAACGAAGCCCTCCTTCGGGAGGTCGCCGACCTGACCGACGGCCGCGTCCTGACGCTGGAGAGCGACGCGAAGACCGTCTTCGCCCACAACCTGCCGCCCACCATCTCACGGACGCCGATCTGGGATACACTGCTCAAGCTCGCCGCCTTCTTGTTCCTGTTTGACGTGGCCGTGCGACGGCTGGCCGTCGACCCGATCAAGACCCTGGCCGCCGCCAGAAACTATGTCGCCAGCCTCGCCGGGCGAATCGGCGTGGGCGGGCAGGCCGAGGCCGTGCTGACCGAATTGAAAACGGCTCGCGAGAAGGTCAGGGCCGACCGCACCAAGGAAGGCGACGCCGCGTCGCTCCTCGCCGTGAAAGAGGCCGCCCGGCGACAAGCAGAACAAGCGGCGGAAGGCCCCGCCGCCTCGGCTAAGTACGAAGCGGCGCCGGGTACCGGCAAGGCGGCCAAGAACCTTGTTGAGGCTCTCGGCGGACCGGGCGAAAGCAAGCCGCCCCCGCCGCCGCCGACAAAGACCGCGCCGCAGGAATCCACGACCTCGCGGCTGCTCAAAGCCAAGAAACGCGCCAAGGACCAGCAAGAGGATGAGCAGAAGCAATAGGACCAGCCCGGCGTCGGCCCCCCGCGGCCGGCGCGAACACCGAGTGTGGCAACGGCGTCTCGCCGGTGTCTACTTGCCGCTCGTGCGAGAATTCTTTCGCGCACGCTTGCCGGCCCGAATCCTTTCCGGTCTTGTAGAACGCGATCTGTTCATCGCGGGAAGGGACTCCCGCCGAGCAAGATGCGAGATGGGAATCTTGCACCAGCACGTCGCCCGCAGTGGGGCGATGCTACATGCGACCGCCGCCGGACCCCGGCGGCACGGAGTTGAACATGGCCATTCAAGTTGATCCTGCCATCGCCAAGGCAACGGAAGAGTTCCGCGCGAAGTTCAAGGCCGTCCACGACGAGATATCCAAGGCCATCGTCGGCCACGCCGAGATCATCAACGGCGTGCTGACCTGCCTGTTCACCGGCGGTCACGCCCTGCTCGAAGGCGTGCCCGGCCTGGGCAAGACCTACCTGATCCGCTCGATGTCCCAGGCCCTCAGCCTGAAGTTCTCGCGAATCCAATTCACCCCGGACCTCATGCCCGCCGACATCATCGGCACCAACATCATCACCGAGAGCCCCGAGACCGGTCGACGCGTCTTCGAGTTCCAGCGCGGTCCGGTCTTCGCCCAAATCGTCCTGGCCGACGAGATCAACCGAGCGACGCCGAAAACGCAGTCCGCCCTGCTGGAGGCCATGCAGGAGAAGACCGTCACCATCTACGGCACGCGCTACCAGCTCGAGGCCCCCTTCTTCGTCATGGCCACCCAGAACCCCATAGAGCAGGAGGGCACCTACCCCCTGCCCGAGGCCCAGCTCGACCGCTTCTTCTTCAAGCTGATCGTCAAGTACTCCAGCCGCGAGGAGCTGGGGGCCATCATCGACCGCACCACCACCGGCCACCGCCCGGACATCAAGCACGCCATGACCGGCGAGCAGATCATCGGCGCCCAAAGACTGGTGCAACGCGTGCTGATCGCCCCGCACGTGCAGGACTATGCCATCCGCCTGACACTTGCCACCCATCCCGACGGCCCCTTCGCCACGGAGTTGACCAAGCGTTACGTCCGCTGGGGCAGTTCCCCCCGCGGCGCCCAGGCCCTGGTGCTGGCCGCGAAGGTGCAAGCATTGTTGGAGGGCCGCTACAACGTCAGTTTCGACGACATCCGCCGCATCTGCCTGCCCGCCCTCCGCCACCGCGTCCTCCTGAACTTCGAAGCCCAAGCCGAGGGCACGGAATCAGACACCGTGCTGAACGACATTCTGGAAAAGACGCCGACAGCGGCGGAGAAGGCGGCGTAGCAGCCCGCGCCCTCGCGCGGCTCCGAAATGCGTTGAAACCAGCTCCGTCCCTCTCGCAGACCTGCCCACCTTTCCTGCCTCGGCGGTCGATAGGGTTCAGTCCATGTGCTGCAGGGTCTTCGTGCTTGGCTCCTTCCCCATGAGCACCATCCCAAAATGATCATAGACCTCGTCGGTCCTGGTGTCGCGGTCGTGCCACCGGGCGAGGAAATCTCTCTCACGGAGCCATGTCCTACGGAACGAAGAAGGATCCTCAAACAACAGAACGCCTCTTGCATGCCCGATGACAATGACGTAGTGCCCGTCGTCATAGTCTTTGCGCCAGTCCTCCAACGTCATGTACCGGTCAGCCCACGCCTGCACCAGCACGATCACCGGATATCCGAGTTCGACCGTGTGTTTCAATTCTGCCAGAGTCCACCCGGTCTTCACTTTCACGGTGAAGCCATACTGCTCGGCCACGGCCACCATGCCGGCAACGGGGGTACCGTGCGGTCCCGTGCCCAGAGCGGCCATCAGCTTGTCCCCGCGGACATCCACGCCGTAGTAGGCCATGACCGTCTGCAGGGCCTGTGTTCCGCAGTCGAAGTCAAAGGTTTGTCTGCCGATGTGAAGGTTGATCATGAGGTGCGAGCTTCCTTTTCACTTTGGCCAATCAGGTGCAGGGCCTGGGCCAACGACTCGGCGAAGGCCCGCCGCAATCTGTTCACGGCCGCCAGGTTCGGCGTCCCGTCGGCGTTCTTGTAGAGCCGCTCATTTGTCTCCTGGATGAGTGCGGGAACCCGCGATCCCACACGGGTCATCGCGTTCACCGAGTGCGCGGCGCACACGTGGCCATAGACCCTGTAGTAGTCGGAAGCGTTCACCGTTACATGAACATCGGGCACGCGCTGGCGCAACTCCCCGGCGTAGGTCTCGACGAATACGTCCGGGCAGTAATGCAGCGGACCATCATCCAGGGGAGAGTGCTGGAAATTCATCAGGTCGATTTGATTTTCGGCGACTCCTCGGGCCGTTACCGTGCTGTGGCCGTCAAGAAGAAACGTCGCCCCGGCGGCAATGTTTTCCTCGATGCTTTGATGAAATGCCGCCAAGTACTTGACCGCCATTCTCTTGCGGATCTCCACGGTTGGTTCACGATCTTCCCGGTATATAGGCCGCCCGTGTACGTCCCGCAACGGCACGCTGTCGTCGAGGGCCTCGGGGAGGCGATTCGCTTCGACAACAATGCTGCAGTAAGGGAAAATCAACTCTCGGTTTCCGAGGATGTCGCGGAAGTCATACAGCCAGTTTGTGTACCAATCCAC
>CAYYBO010000033.1:0-16757 GCA_964470125.1 uncultured Planctomycetaceae bacterium
CGGGGGTCGTGCTGGCATGAATGGCGCGGGCGACGAGTTCCTCGTTGAAGGCCCAAAGGTCCTCGAGTGATCCGCCGCCGCGGCCGACGATCATCACGTCGATGCCGCCTAGACGATCGGCGGAGGCGTTGAGGCGGCGGATGGCGTCAGCGATCTCCTGGGCAGCGCCCTCGCCCTGAACGCGGACGCCGAAAACGACGACGCGCACGGCCGGGTATCGCTTGGCGATACTCTGGAGTATGTCGCGGACGGCAGCGCCGGCCGTGCTGGTCACGACGGCGATGCACTGGGGGAATCGCGGCGGGGTTCGCTTGCGGCGAGGATCGAAGAGGCCCTCCTTCTGCAGCTTCTCCTTCAACTGACGGAAGGCGAGTTCCAGTTCGCCGACGCCCCTGGGCTCCAGCTTTTGGACGTAGAGCTGGTATTGGCCGCGAGGCTCGTACACCTCGACGCGGCCGGTGGCGACGACCTGGAGGCCGTCGGTGGGGCGGAAGCGGAGCGATTTCGCCGAGGAGCGCCACATCACGCAGCGGACCTCGCTCTTGTCGTCCTTAAGAGTGAAGTAGAAGTGCCCGCCGTCGGGCTGGGAGACGTTGGAGAGCTCGCCGATGACGTGAACATCGTCGGGCAGTTCCTTGCGGATGGCGGCCTGGATGAAGCGGTTCAATTGGGAGACGGTGATGATGTTTGCCGGTCGGCCATCGGGGGCGGAGAAGAGGCTGGGTTGCCGGTCCGACTGAGAGACCCGGCGGGGGTCGAACGGCTTGCGCGGTGATGGCTCGCCAGACTTGCTCATGTGAGTCTTTTCGAGAAGCCGTACTCGCGGCTCTTGTCGGGGTCGTCGCAGATGCGCTCGCCTTGCTGAACGAATCCTGACTTCAGGTAGAGCCTGTGGGCGTCCGTAAGTTTCACGTCGCTCCAAGCGCGCATCCACTGGCAGCCTGCCGACCGTCCGTGGGCCACAGCCAACTCCAGCAGTTTACGCCCGAGGCCGCGGCCGCGGAAATCCTGAAGAAGGTACATCCGGTGTAGTTCGCATTCCTCGCCGTGGAGTCTGATGCCGGCGCATCCAACGACGGACTGGCCGGCGAGGAGGACCCAGAACATGCCGCCGCCGGTTAGGTAGGTCTCGTCAATAGTGTACAGGTCGCGGTGATACGCTGAGGCGTCCCAGGTGAAGCCGTATTCGCTGTAGACCGCCCGCACAACCCGCACGACCCCAACCTGGTGGGCGGGTTCGTAAGGTACAACTCGGCACATCCCAGGATTCTCCAGTCGACGGTCGGTGTACTCCAAACCAGCCGTCTGGCCGGCCCGAAAGATTCCACCTTATCAGCTTCGCCCGAGCTGTGCAGGGGATTTCTTCGCCTCCATGCCGCTTTCAGTGCGAATAACTAGGGCGTCCGAGGGCGGATCGACCGGCGGAGTTCCGTTGTTGCTCAGTTGGTACCGCCTGTTTAGCCGATAGTTACGAAAAGCCGGCCGGCAGAAGTATGATCTTGGCGGTCTCGAACTGTCTCGGCTTTGGGGTAGCAGCAGGGGCTCCGCTTGCGACCTGGATCGCACACCGGCCGTATAATACTCTGTGAAGGAGCAGACCAGCCAGATAGCAGCGTGAGATGCCGGTGCCCCTGCTCCAGGCAGTCAAAGCCAAGAGGTGTGAAACATGAACAGAAGGGCCTTCAGGGTGTGGCGGATTGGCGTGAGCTTGCTCGTGATTGTGGCTGGAATTGCCTTGTGCGCGGTCGGAGCGGCTCGGGCGCAGCAAACTCAAACGACGACGCCGACCATCAGTCCCGAGTTGATCCAAAGCTTGCTCGGGGGATCACCGGGCGGCACGACATTCACCCCGACCGGGACAGGCACCTCGACGGGGACAGGTACCTCGACCGGTCAGCCCGGCACTACGCCAGTCCAGGGCCGGCAGACGATCATCACCAATCAATTTACCTCCGCCACCGGCGGGGCACTTCAACTTCGCCGCCCGGGCATCTGGGTCCAGCAGGGCATTGCTGAACACAAGGGCTTACTTGAAATCCCTGGCGACGTTCCCGAGAAGGAGCCGAACTTTTACCGCGACACGTTCGATATGATGGCTCAGAACGTGCTAGGGCTCTTTGGAGGTATTCTGGATGCCGTGAATGGTCTTATTCAGAGCTTCGCCAGCTCCGGCAGCGGCAATCCGGGTACGACCACCTTTATCCCGCCGCCTAACGCGACTACGACATGGTCAGCTCAGCCACAGACCATACCGTAGCCGCTTTCGCTGGAATGACGGTCCCCCTCAAGCAAGACCCCATTTGAGCCGTGGTCACACAGCCCGGCCAGGGGGCCTATCGGCCATCTGGCGGGGCAGAGGGCGATGTTTGGCCAAGATGGTGCAGGGCCTCCATGCACGGCCGGCAGGCCGGATCGATTTGCAGCGCCTTGCGAAAGCACCGGATCGCTTCGTCAAGCAAGTTTTCGCTGCTGTAGAGCACTCCCAGATCATGCCAGACTGGCGCGTTGTCCGCGCGGATGCGCAGAGATTGTTCGAGGTACGCTCTCGCCTGCGTGAGGTCCCCAAGTCGGCCGCAAGCTATTCCCAGCCGGTGGATGGCTTCGTAATCTCCGGGCGAGGCCAGAACCACCGTGATGAACTCGCGTTTGGCTTCCTCGAGTCTTCCCAGGCGTTCGAGCAAATCAGCGTAGGCGGCTCGCGTACCCACGTCATCCGGGGCAAGCCTCAGCGATTTCGAGTAGAGCTCAAGAGCCTGGTCCAGACGCCCTTCGCTCCCCTCGATCCTGGCAAGCAGACCGATCAGACTGGGTTGATCGGGCTGCAGGTCAAGGGCCTGCATGAGGAGCATCCTTGCCTCCGAGATCTCTCGGTTGCGCAACCGGGCGTTGGCAAGCCTTCCCAAGATTTCGGCATCGGCGGGGGACTGTTTCTGCACATGCTGGTATTCGATAAGGGCTTGGTCTATTTGGCCGAGATCAAGCAGGATGTCGCCCAGGATGATGCGCATGCTTTTCTCGCCGGGCTTGTATCGCAGACCTTCGCGAAACTTCTCCGCAGCCGCTTGCAGCTTGCCTTCCCGGTGCAGGGCATAGCCGAGGTTGAAAGATGCGTTGGTGGGATCCACGAGGTCGAGGCCCAGTCTTTGGTTGACAAGCGGCAGGGAGGCGAAGAGAAGGAGGGAGGCTAGAACGGCGGATGCGCGGCCAAGTCGACGTCTGCCGGAGAAGGCTGCCTGTGCGGCGAAAGCGGCGGCAACGACGATCATCGGCAGGGCAGGGGCCCGGTAGCGGGGGGAGTACCAGAAGACAACCACAACGAGGAGGGGCAGAAGAAACAGAGACCATTCTGGGGCGTGCCGAAGCGGAGAGCGGAGCAGGAGAATCAGACCGATCACGGCTGGCCCGATGAGCCACGGAGTCGGCAGAGGGGTGAGCAGCAGGCGACGATTGACACCGGCGGCAATCTCAGCCGCCGTCTGATAGATGTCGGCATAGTGGCAGGCGGTCAAGAACATGTATAGCTTGCGCATGGCCAGGTTGACGGCCCAGGGAGGATCTGACCGCCACTCACGGAAGGCTTGATCGCGGTAGTAGTTGTCGACGGCTTTCCACGTCGGCGGCTTACCGGTAGCTTCATGGTAGACACGTGCGGCATCTGAGTGCATGAGGCTTCGCTGTGTACTGACTCCGGGGATCGGCGTATAGACGCCGGTGGACTCCCGGCAGTTGCCCTGCCGCAGTGTGACTCCGCCTCCGGACTGAATGAGAAAGAACTCTTGGGCAGCCCGCCAATTGTGCAGTGTCGCCGGGGCGATGACCACGGCTGCCGCCGCGGCAGCCGTCGCCGCGTGCAAAACACGAGCCGGAAGCCTGCCGGCGCCCCAACACAGCCAGGCAACGGCAGGGATCACAAGGATGGCCGCCGGCGAGTATGCCAGCGAGTATGCCAGCGAGAGAAAGCCCAAACAGACGCCGACCAGCAGGGTTCGTCCCAGCGAGGGTCTGACGTGGGCGCGAACCAGGCATGCCCAGGTCGCGGCGATCAGGAAGAAGTGCAGGGAAGTTGGCAAGATTCGCAGTGCCGCCGAGGCAGGCTCTTGCAGCAACAGGAACAACCCAGCGGCGAGCAAGCCGACCACTGGTCCAAACCGGTTGCGCCCTACCACCGCCAGAATGCAAGCTGTCGCCAGGTTGCTCAGCGATTGAAAGAGATAGACGGCCGCGAGCGAGCCCCCCATCCAGCGCAACGCCCCCAGCAGGTACGGGTACAGCGGCGAGGAGAGGAAGGGCGCGTCCGAGCGGCCCCGACCTTCAGCGATGTCTCCGGCCCAATCCCAATAGACTTGCGAATCGTTGATCAGGACGGAGGCAAGGGGATTAGTCCGGATGTAGTCGGTGAGTATGGCCGCGCGGATTACCAGGCCGATCGCGCAAATGGCCGCGAGTATCCAGAAGAACGATCTCATCGTGGGAGCGGAGTTGATGATCCCGTCGCCCATTGCCTTCCTGGCAGCCGGGACACTGGTTGGTTTGCGTTTCGGCGGGGTCATTCTTTGAAACCGGCGATTCTCCTGAGGACTGAATGCAGGATGCCGCCGTGGCGATAGTACTCAACTTCGATCGGCGTGTCGATTCTCAATATCGCCGTAAAGACCTTCTCGGCGGCGCCGGGCGCCGACGTGCGGGCAAGGACAGTCACTTCTTGTTGGGGCCGCAGCGAGTCATCCAGCCCCTCTATGCTGAACAGCTCCTCGCCGGTCAGGTCGAGCGAGTCGCGGTTTTGACCCGGCTTGAACTGCAGCGGCAAGACGCCCATGCCCACGAGGTTGCTGCGATGGATGCGTTCGAAGCTGACGGCAAGGACGGCTTTGACGCCGAGGAGGAACGTTCCCTTGGCCGCCCAGTCGCGGGATGAGCCCGTGCCGTACTCGGCGCCGGCGAGGACGATCAGGGGGACGCCATCACGCCTGTACCGCATCGCGGCTTCGTAGATGGTCATTTGTTTTCCTGTCGGCAGGTGGCGGGTGTGGCCGCCTTCGACGCCGGGGACAAGGAGATTGCGCAGGCGGATGTTGGCAAAGGTGCCCCGCGTCATGACGCGATCGTTGCCGCGCCGCGAGCCGTAGCTGTTGAAGTCCTTGGGGGCGACGCCATGGCCCTGGAGGTACATGCCGGCGGGGCCATCAGGCGAGATGCTGCCGGCAGGGGAGATATGGTCGGTGGTGACCGAATCGCCGAGCATGACCAGGACGCGAGCCTCGGTGATGGGTCGGATCGGAGCAGGCTGCGGCATCAGGTTGACGAAGAAAGGCGGCTCCTGGATGTAGGTGCTCTCGTCGCGCCACTGGAACACCTCGCCCTCCGCGACGGGGATGCGATTCCACTTCTCGTCGCCGGCAAAGACGTCGGCGTACCGTTTCTTGAAGAGATCAGGTGTCACGGTCTTGCGGAGGACCTCGGCGATCTCCTTCTGCGACGGCCAGATGTCGCGCAGATAGACAGGTCTGCCGTCCTGGTCGTCGCCCAGCGATTCGGTATTGAAGTCGATGTCGACGCGGCCGGCGACGGCGTATGCGACCACCAACGGCGGGGAGGCGAGGTAATTCGCCTTGACCAGCGGATGGATGCGACCCTCGAAGTTGCGGTTTCCGCTGAGGACGGCGGCGGCGACCAAGTCGTTGTCGCGGATCGCCTGGGCGACGGGCTCCGACAGGGGGCCGCTGTTGCCGATGCAGGTGGTGCAACCGTAGCCCACGGTGTGGAAGCCCAGCGATTCCAGGTAGGGCGTGAGTTTGGCGGCGGCGAGATAGTCGCTGACCACGCGGGAGCCTGGGGCCAAGCTGGTTTTGACGAAAGGTTTTACGGAAAGGCCGCGTTCGACCGCCTTTCTGGCCAAGAGACCAGCGGCGAGCATGACCGAGGGATTGCTGGTGTTGGTGCAGCTTGTTATGGCGGCGATGACCACCGCGCCGTGGCCGATTTCGTCGGCGGCGTCATTCAGTCGGACGGCGGCCTTGCGCGGGAGGGTCTCTTCGCGAAGGGCGAAGCCTCGGTCTTTGAGGGGAGCGGCGAGGGAGGCCTTGAAGGACGCCTTCACGTCCGAGAGCCGCGTGCGATCCTGGGGACGCTTCGGTCCGGCCAGGCAGGGCTCGACCGAGGAGAGTTCCAGGACCAGCACGTCGCTGTATTCGGGGTCGGGGGTGTCGTCGGATCGAAAGAGGCCCTGTGCCTTGCAGTATTGCTCGACGAGATCGATCTCTTCGGGCGGCCGGCCGGTGGATTCCAGGTACTTGAGGGTTTCGAGGTCGACGGGGAAGAAGCCGACGGTGGCCCCGTACTCCGGGGCCATGTTGGCCAGGGTGGCGCGATCGGGCACGCTGAGCTCATCGAGGCCGTCGCCGAAGAACTCGACGAACTTTCCGACGACGCCCTTGGCCCGGAGCATCTGCGTGACGGTGAGCACGAGATCGGTGGCGGTGGCGCCGTCGAGGAGCTTGCCGGTGAGCTTGAAGCCGACGACCTCGGGGGTGAGCATGTAGATGGGCTGGCCGAGCATGACGGCCTCGGCCTCGATGCCGCCGACGCCCCAGCCGAGGACGCCGATGCCGTTGATCATGGTGGTGTGGCTGTCGGTGCCGACGAGCGTATCCGGCAGGGCCACGATTTTGTCACCCACTCGCCGGGTGGTTACTACCTTGGCCAGGTATTCGAGGTTCACCTGATGCACGATGCCCGTGGCCGGTGGGACGACGCGGAAACGGTCAAACGCCCTCTGCCCCCAGCGAAGGAGCTCGTATCGTTCGCGGTTGCGGGCGAATTCGAGGTCTTCGTTGATGCCCAGGGCTTCGGGCGAACCGAAGGCATCCACTTGAACGGAATGGTCGATGACCAGGTCCACGGGGACCATCGGATTGATCTTCGCCGGATCGCCGCCGAGACGGACCATTGCTGATCGCATCGCCGCCAGGTCGACAACGGCGGGCACGCCGGTGAAATCCTGCAAGACCACCCGGGCGGGCATGAAGGGGAGCTCTCGCGGGTCGGGCTTCTCGGGGCTCCAGGCGGCGAGGGCCTTCACATCGTCCGGCATCACCAAGGCGGTGCTGCTCTGGCGCAACAGGTTTTCCAGCAGCACGCGGATGCTGAAGGGCAGGGAGTCCAGGTCGCACAGCCCTCGTTCCTCCAGGTCGCGGAGTGCGTAGAGCCTGACGATCCCCAGCTTGACCTGCAAAGTCGTTTCGACGTCGAAGGGGTCGCGTGCGTCCGGTTTGATCATGTTCGTCTCTCCGCGCTGTCCCCCCTGACTCTCGCTTGCCCTTCGGGCCGGCATGGAGGATCGTCCGCTCCGGAAAGCCGCGCCAAACGGCAAGGCGTCTGGTGAGACTCTCGCGCCCGCGGCAGGAGACCGGGCCCGCGTTGAGGCCGGATTATAGTGTCGGGGAGGGGAGAAGGTGAGGGCGCGAAAGAGTCCGGCGAGCCGATGCGAATCGGGCAGAAGCCGAATGACGTTGAACCTTGCAGGGGCCTGTGGTAGGTTTTCGAGGTTCTGTTGCTGTTGAAGAGCGGCCGAAGCCAGATTTGGGATGATGGGATCCTCCCCCGAACCGAGCGAGGGCCTGGCCCGCAGACCAAGACTGCGGCCAGGGCGTCTCGCTCGCCCTCGATTTTGATCTTTGCCGATGCCGAGGATCCGCGGGTTAACCGAAGAGGCGCCACAGGGACTTCGGGAGGCGCGAAGAAGCGCGAGGTCAGTAGCATAGGACGACTCCATGAAAGCAAGCGATTCGACGTGTGAGTTTGGTGCGGTGCTGACGGATACGCAGGCGAAGCTGGAGGCATCGTGATGCCTGATGTGCGACGATCCTCCATGCGTGAAGTCGTGCCCGGCGGGGGTGCCGGTGAAGCATTTCATCCGGGCGATTCGGTTTGATTCGCCGCGACGGGCGATCAATCTGATCCGTGATCGCAACGTGCTGGCCGGCGTCTGCGGGCTGGCGTGTCCGGTAGATAGTTTGTGCGTCGGGGCGTGCACGAGCACGGAACTGACCACGCCGATCGCCATCGGCAAGCTCCAGCATTACGCGGCGGTTGCGGAGATTCAGGCCGGGCGTCGGGCGAGGCCGCCTGCCGCTTCCGGAGAGAAGGTGGCGATCATCGGGGCGGGGCCCGCGGGCCTGGCGGCGGCGGCGGAGCTGGCTCGTATGGGGCATCGCCCGATGGTGTTCGAAAAGAGCAAGCACGCCGGAGGGGTCTGCACGTATGGGGTGCACGCACGGCGAGTCCCGCGATCGCTCACCGCGGCGGAGATTGAATACGTCAAGGGCCTGGGCGTCGAGATAAGGGCGGGTCGCGCGTTTGGCGAGGGTGACGACACGCTGGACGGGCTGTTCAAGGCCGGCTTTAAGGCGGTGTACCTGTCGACAGGCCTGCAAGAACCTGTCACGCCGGGCATTCCTGGGGAGAAGCTCAGGGGCGTCACGACGTGGAAGGCGATCTTGGAGGCGTTTGCGTCGCACGGGCTGGGCGAGGGCAAGAAGCCGAGCGTTCCCAAGAACGTGATCATCATCGGCGGGGGCAGCGTGGCGATGGACGCGGCGTGCGCGGTCCACAGCCTGGGCGCCAAGGAGATCGACATGGTCTGCCTGGAGGCGCCGAACGAGATGCCCGCCTATCACGCGGAACTGGACGACGCCTGGGCGGAGGGAGTCCGGTTCCATACGCGGTCGATGCCGCTGCGGATCACGGGGAAGCAAGGGAAGGCGACGGGGCTGCGGGCGATTCGGATTGTTTGGAAGAAGCCGAAGAAGTTCGTGCCGGCCAACGCGGTGAAGATCAAGGGGACCGAGTATTGGCTGCCTGGATCGCTGATCGTCTTTGCGATTGGGGCGAGGCCGTCAGCGGAGTTCGGAAAGCTGTTGCGGGGCGTGAAGCTGGATAAGGCCGGGCGTATCCTGGCCGACCCGGAGACCGGGGAGACTTCGCGTCGCGGCGTGTTCGCGGGGGGCGACGCGGCGGCGGGTGGCGGGACGATGATCGTGAAAGCCGTCGCGGAGGGGAAGCGCGCCGGCCAGGCGATGGACGCGTATCTGCGGGAGCGATGAACAGAGGAATCGCTCGTGGGAGAATCCTTTCTCGCACGTGTCGTTGGCAGGATTCCTGTTCTGCGGACTGCGGGAAGGGATTCCCGCGAGGGTGGGTGCGAGAAGGGATTCTCGCACCAGATGGTGAAGGGATTCTCGCACCAGATGGTGAAGGGATTCTCGCACCAGATGGTGAGTAAGCACGTCGACACGCTGGAAAGGGCGTTTGATGATTACGCAAGATCGTGACCTGTCGATCGAGTTCTGCGGTGTTCGATTCGCCAATCCGTTTCTGCTCTCGGCGGCGCCGCCGACGGACGACTTGGACATGGTTCGGCGGGCTTTCGAGGCGGGTTGGGCTGGGGCGGTGTTGAAGACGACCTCGGTGGAGACGGAACGGGTCGATCTGGTCTACCCGATGATGAGCGCCGCCCACTACGACGGGCGGCGGATGATGGGCTTGGGCAACATCGACCTCATATCCGAGCACCATATCGATGTGGTGGAGAAGCGGGCGGAGACGCTGAAGCGCGAGTACCCCGATCACGTGGTGGCGGTCAGCATCATGGGCTCGAAGAAGGAGGAGTGGCAGACGCTGGTGGGAAGGCTGGAAGACGCGGGCGTGGACATAATCGAGTGCAGCTTTTCCTGTCCGCAAGGGAGCATGGGCGAGGAGCCTGGGGCGATGCTGGCCCAGAGCATCGAGGCGACGGAGCGGGTGGCCGGGTGGGTGAAGACGGCGGCGAAGCGGTGCCCGGTGGTCATCAAGATCACGCCGCAAGTGACGAACATCGTGAAGGTGGCGGAGGCGGTGAAACGCGGCGGGGCGGACGCGATCTGCGCGGCGAACACGATCCCGTCGTTGATGGGCGTGGACGTGAACACGTTCGTGCCTTATCCGAACGTGTGGGGCAAGAGTACGTACAGCGGGATGTCCGGGCCGGCGATCAAGCCACTGACGCTGCGGACGTTGGCGGAGATCAGCCGGAACGTGAAGCTGCCGATCACCGCGACCGGCGGGCCGGTCACGTGGAAGGACGCGGTGGAGATGATGCTGGTGGGGGCGACGACGGTGCAGTTCTGCACGGCGGTGATGCACTACGGGTACGATATCATCGACGACCTGCGAGACGGGCTGGCCTTCTATTTGGAGGAGAAGGACTTCCAGCGGCCGGCGGATTTGATCGGCAAGAGCCTCGGCACGATCGTGGGCCATCACGAATTGCCGCGGGGCCGCAAGGTGGTGTCGTCGGTGATTGAGGACCGTTGCGTGAAGTGCGATTTGTGCTACATCGCGTGCCGGGATGGTGCGCACCAGGCGATCAAGTTGGAGGCGTCGGGGCGGTTGCCGGAGACGGATCGGGAGAAGTGCCCCGGCTGCCGGTTGTGCGTGACGGTTTGTCCGGCGGATGCCTTGACGATGGTGGAGGCCTGAGAAGGCTGTAGGGAGAAGCACAGCCATGCCCATGGACCGGATGGCACACCGTGGGTCATGGCCCACGAGGCACGTTGTGGCCCGTGCGTCCCGCCCGTGAATCCACGCTGTGGCCCTTATGTCCCGCGCGTGAATCCACCGGCGAGACGCCGGTGCCACAGAAAGGGGGCCGCACGGCGTGTTTCTCCTCCGAGTCTCCGCGTTGATGCAGGATTTTGCGGAAGCGAGGCGCGCCTCTTGGCCTTGCTTCGCGCCGTCAAGGGTAAGGTGTGTCGGCTCGAGTAAGATGGGCCTGTGCGCGAGCTCGAAATTTGGAGATTGAACTGTGCGGAAGCGACAATGCGCGTTTGGTGTGAGCTTGTTCATCGTCTTGGCAGCGTCGGGGGCGACCGTCGCCCAACAGACGCCGCGGACGCACGATATCGAGGCAGACGACTACTTTACTGTGGCGGTCGTCAATGACTGCGCCATGTCACCCGACGGCGAGTATGTCGCTTATAGCGAGCTGCGATGGGACGAGGAGATCGACGGGCGCAACGCCGATCTGTGGGTCGTGGATCGGGCGAGCAAGGAGCGGCGACGGCTGACGTTCGACCGATCGGCTGATGTTACCCCGCAGTGGAGCCCGGACGGGCGCTACGTGTACTTTATCAGCAGCCGGAAGCTGGGTGGGGAGAAGTCAGCGCCGTTGGACGGCAAGGCGCAGGTGTGGCGGATTTCTCCTGCCGGCGGCGAGGCCTTTGCCGTGACGCGGGTGGAGGGCGGCGTCGGTCAATACGAATTGTCGAAGGACGGTCGAAGCCTCTATTACACGGTGAAGGATGAGCAGGTCGACGGCGACTTCAAGGCCCTGAAGAAGAAGCTCAAGAGCCTGGAGTACGGGCACGGCGTCGTCGAGTACACGCAGATCTGGAAGCTGGACCTGGAGACGTGGCGGGCGGAGAGGATCGTGGACGAGAAGAGGGTCATCCAATCCTTCACTGTCTCGGCCGACGGCGGGCGCATCGCGATGATCACCGCGCCAGACGACCAGCCGGTCACCAACGAGGGGTGGTCGCGAGTGGATGTCTTTGACATAGCGAAGAAAGCGGTCACGATCATTACAGATGAAGACTGGCGGAAGGATCATCCGTCGCCCTATGGCTGGGTCGACACCCCCGCGTGGTCAAAGGACGGGCAGACGCTGGCCTTCACGCTGTCGTTTGACGGCTATCCGACGGAGCTGTACGTGGCCGAATGGAGCGGGGAGAACCCTTCCCTGCGCCGACTGGACCGGCCGGACGAGGTGGACGTGGCGGATGGAGGCCGGCTGCAGTGGCGGGGGAATAGTCGGGACCTGCTGCTACTGGGCGAATCGCGGGCCAGGCAGCGACTGTGCGTGATCCCGAACGTTCGCGACGGTAAGCAGGGTGAACTGCGGGTGATTACGCCGGGCGATATTCTGATTCATGCGTACAGCATTGACGCCAAAGGCGGCGAACTGACGGCGGTGATGAGCACGACGAAGCATCCGCCGGAGTTGTATCACGCGAAGATGGCGGACGGGCCTGTCGAGTTGGTGAGACTGATCACGATCAACCCGCAGGTCGAGACGTGGAAGCTGCCACAGATATCGGTGGTTTCGTGGAAGGGGGCGGGCGGCGATGAAGTGGAAGGCATTCTGGAATTGCCTCCCGACTATCAGCCGGGCAAGCCGTTGCCGCTGATCGTGGAGCTCCACGGCGGTCCGACCTCGGCGACGATGTTGCCGATGCGGTTTTGGATATACGGCCGCACGCTGCTGGCGGCGAAGGGATATGCGCTGCTCAGCCCGAACTACCGCGGTTCGACCGGCTACGGCCGCAAGTTCATGACCGACCTGGTGGGCCGAGAGAACGACATCGAGGTTGAGGACATCCTGAAGGGCGTGGACGCGATGATCGAGCGGGGCATCGCCGATCCGGAGCGTCTGGGCGTCGTGGGCTGGAGCAACGGCGGTTTCCTGACGAATTGCCTGATTACGCGGACGACGCGGTTCAAGGCGGCCAGCACGGGGGCGAGCATCCTCGACATGGTCATCCAGTGGGGGGCGGAGGACACGCCCGGGCACGTCATCAACTACATGCAGGGCCATCCGTGGGAGAAGCCGGAGGCCTATCGGAAGGCGTCGCCGGTCTTCGGTCTGGGCAACGTGCGAACGCCGACGTTGATCCACGTCGGCGGGGCCGACCCGCGATGTCCGCCAGCGCATAGTCGGGGACTGTACCGGGCTTTGAAGTTGTACGTGAAGGTGCCTGTTGAGTTGGTGGTCTATCCCGGCGAGGGCCACAGCCCGACGAAGTACAAGCATCGGAAGGCGAAAATGGAGTGGGACCTGGCCTGGTTTGATCGGTATCTGTTGGGGAAGGACGACGGTGAGAAGGAAGGCGAGAAGTCGAAGGCGGCGGAAGAGAAGAGCGAATGAGCGTGTAGGCCGGCCGGAAGCGCAGACGAGGGCGAGATCGACAAACCAGCGAGGAGCTGAACAGAGCCGCGACCGTGAGGAAGCGGTCACTCTGAGATAGAGCAGGCCGTCCAAATCGCAAGGAGACCGCTCCCTTACGGTCGCGGCTCTGTTTCGACGTGCCGACCTCGGAGGCGCTCCGCGGGTCGTGGAGTAATCGAGGGCTTGTATTGCGGTACGCCCTGGCTGGCGCTTCGGGCTGGTAGGGGCTTGTGCGTTTGCGGGTGGAAGGGCGGATGGAGAACGATGATCGCGAGGACTTTGATCCAGAATGGAACGGTAGTGACGTTGGGACATCCGCTTCGCGTGATTCCCGACGGCGCTGTTGTGATCGTCGGAAACGTGATCGAGCAAGTGGGCGCTCGCGGGGAGGTCCCCTCCGGCGGGGCGACGATTATCGACGCCCGTGGCGGGTTGATCATGCCGGGCTTGATCAACGCCCACATGCATTTGTACAGCACGTTCGCCTGCGGCTTAGGCTTGAAGGGCGAACCGGCGTCGAACTTCAAGGAGACCCTCGAACGGCTTTGGTGGCGGTTGGACAAGGCCTTGACGATGGACGACGTGCGCTACAGCGCCCTGACGCCGCTGTGCCGATGCCTGCGGGCCGGGGTGACGACGATCGTCGACCACCACGCCTCGCCGTCGGCGGTCGGCGGGAGCCTGGCGACGATCGCCAAGGCGGCGGGCGAGGTCGGCGTGCGGAGTAGTCTCTGCTACGAGCTGTCTGATCGCGACGGGCCGCGCATCGCCCAGGAGGGCATCGAAGAGAACGTCGCCTTCATCAAGGCCTGTCGGCGGAAGAATGATCCGATGCTGTCGGCACTCTTCGGCCTGCACGCCTCGATGACCATTAGCGCCGAGACGTTGGGGCGAGCGGTAGAGGCGGCGAAGGGCCTGGACACCGGCTTTCACATCCACGTGTCCGAGTCTCGGTTCGACCCCGAGGATTCGCTGGCCAAGTATGGCAAGCGGGTTGTCAATAGGCTGGCGGACGCCGGCGTTTTGGGCGGCAAGACCATTTGTGTTCACTGCATCCATCTCGACGATGCCGAGGTGGGCCTGCTTCGGGAGAGCGGGACCAACGTCGTACACAATCCACAGTCGAACATGAACAACGCCGTGGGGGCGGCCCGGGTGTTGGAAATGCTCTCGCGAGGGGTGCTGGTCGGCCTGGGGTCGGACGGCATGACGGCGAACATTTTCGACGAACTTCGGGCCGCCAACTTGATCCACAAACACGTCGCCGCCGACCCGCGAGTCGCCTTCGTTGAGGCCTGTCGCTTGCTCATCGAGAACAATGCCGCGATTGCCTCGAAGCTGTTCGCGAGGCCGGTCGGGGCGTTGGCCCCGGGATACCTGGCTGATGTGATCGTGCTGGACTATGACCCGCCGACGCCGCTCACGGCCGACAACTTCCTGGGGCACCTGGTGTTCGGCCTGCCGAGCGCCAGAGTGACTACCGTCCTGGTCGACGGCAAGGAGCGAATGCGCGACGGGCGCGTGCTGGGCGTTGATGAACGGGAGATCGCCGGCAAGTCACGCGAACTGGCGGCGGCCATGTGGCGGCGGATTTAAGCGTTCGCCCCGCCTGGTTGCAATCCCGTGGCTACTTCTTGGCCGGGACCGGCCGGTCAACACGGTTGGGCGGGGCGGTGGGCTTCGGGTCGCCCGGTATGGCCTCTTCGTTCAACACCTCGCGCAACCACTCGTTGAGCTTCTTGTTGCGTTCGGCGATTTGCCCTAGAGCTCGTCGTTCGACTGATGCCGAAACGGGCACGGCTGCCTTCTGTGGGGCGGCGCGGGGGGTTCCGGTCTTGCCAACCGCGGTCAGCGGTTTAGACCCGGTGCGGTTGGCGGGTGGAGCGGCTTTGGCCTCCAGGGGACGAACGCGGGCAGCAGGGTTGATATCGAGGGCTTCGCGGAGTTTGTCGATTTCGACGGGGACGCCGCGACAGAGTACATCGGCTTGTTCGAGTCGATTGCGGAGCCCTTCGATTCTGGCGTCCATCGAACCGTAGAGCTGCCGGATGATGCCCACGAGTTGCCCGACTCGAGCCGTGTGCCGTTTGAGCAGATCGACAGTGCTGTTTGCCGAGGCGTTCGCCTGCTCCAGCATGTTCTTGTTCCGGTTCGCCTCCTCTCCGGCGTTGGCCAGTTGCTGAACCACGCCCGAGACCTTCTTTGACATCTCCGCCAGCGTGGCGGCCCGCTGGTTGGCTTCCTCGACAATTTGCTTGGGCAGGTGGAGCAACGCCTCCGAGCGATCCTTGATCTGCTCGGCATGCTTGAGGAGGTTCTCGCTTCTTCGCTGTGTCTCGGTCTGGAGGCTTCTGGCCTGGTCGAGGAGTTCTCGGGATTCGCCTCTGGACTCGACCAGTTCCTGACGGGCGCCGCTGATCTGCTCGCGAACCTCCTTGGTTTCTCGCAGGATGTCGCCACGGACGGCGCCGAGATCGTTGCGGACCGCCTCGGCGATGGCCTCGGACCGTCGCAGCAGAGTCTCGGCTTGCTCGCGGAATTGTTCCGCCGAGGTATGAGCCTGCATGAGCAGATTAGTCGCCTGTTCGCCGATCTTGTCGGCGCCGCCTTGAGCTCTGGCCAGAAGTTCATTGGCGTGCTCGCGGAGTGAGGCAGCCCCGCCTTGCACCTGATCCAAAAGCTTGTTGGCGTTTTGTCGCATCTGCTCGGCGCCCTGCTCAACCTGTTCCCTCAGAGCCACGAGCCGTCGCTGGTTGGCGTCGGCGTCTCGCTGGGCGGCGTCGCGCAACGACTGGATATGTTCAGCGGCGCTGTTGGCGGTATCCTGCAGTTGCTGGCACGAAGTCTTGGCCGACGCGGTGATTTCGTCGCGCACTCGGCCGAGGTCCTGCTGCAACAGATCGCATCGCTTGGTCATCTGCCCCAGTGCGGTTCGGACTTCACCCAGGGAGTGGCGTCCCTGCTCGCGAATGCTGTTGACCGCCTTTTCGGCATGGGCGGTGGCGACTTCGGCTTTTCGCCGTGTCTGAGCCATTCTTTCAGCAAGGCTGCTGGCCATGGTCTCGGTTTCGGCACGAAGTTTCTCGGAGTCGGCGACGGCTTCCTCGATGCAGGAGTCGAGCTCCTGTCCGATGTCCGCCACACTGCTCCGCGCTGAGTCCTTCAATTCCTCGATCTGTCCGCGGAGATCCTCCACCGTAGTGGCCGCTTGCTGAGACATGGTCTCAACGCGGAACTGGGCGTCGTCCAGGACGCGTCGGTTGCGCTCGACAAGCTCGGGAAGCTCACGTTGCAGGCGCGCCGTCTCGTTCTCGTACTGCGCGCGGCATTCGGCGGCGTTACGCTGCAATGTGGCCAGAGATTGCTGCAGTTCGGTGTAGATGCGCTCGGCGGCATCGGAGGCGTCTTTCAATTGTCCCTGCAGCGATTCGACGGTTTCCTTGGCCTTGGCGCTGGCCGTAGCCATGGAGTCGTCGGCTTCGGCGATCATCTTGATGGTGCGGTGTCGAAGCGAATCCTGGCACCTGCTCATGGCCTCATCGAGTTCCTTCCGAGCCTTCTCAAACTGTTTGGCGATATCAGCCTTGATGGTCGCCGCGTCGTTCGACAACTTGGCAATCTCCCCCTTGTGCGAATTGAGGCCGCTCTCAAACGCCGAACGGGCGTTGGCGACTTGGTTCATGGTGTCCCGGACCAGGTTTTCCAACTCTGATCGGGACTGGTCGCCAAGCAACTTGGTCTCGCTGAGTTGCGCGTGCACCTCGGAGAGAAGCTTGGC
>CAYYBO010000033.1:16767-19159 GCA_964470125.1 uncultured Planctomycetaceae bacterium
TTCGGCTTTGTGAGTCTGATCGGTGATCTGAGCGCGCAGGTCGGCCAACAGTGTTCCGGCGTGCTCTTTCGATTTCAGAAGCACGCTGCGTGTTTCCTCCAGGAGACCGCTTATTTGAACCCTGCCGCTTTCCGCGTCGGCGAGCATTTGCTCTTTACCGGCATGGAAGGCATCTCTTGCGGTCTGGATTTCTGCATTAGCGGTAGCGAGGGCCTCGGCAAGCTGCCGGTGGAGGTCTTCAAGCCGGGAACGCGTCTGCGAGGACGCTTGCTCCACGGCAATGTTAAGATCGTTCATTCCAGCTTCGGTCTTCTGCCGTAAGCCGTCCAATCGCTCACCCAAGGAGGTAATCTGAGTCTGGAGGCCGTTCAGAGCCTCGCTGCCTCGACGCCGGATCTCCTCCTCCTGGTGTGTGAGGGCTTTCTGCAAGGCCTCCAGTTGCAGCTTGGTGCTGTTGAGTTCCTTGCGATACTCGCTGACAAGCAGAGCAGCTTGCCCGCCCTGCTGCTCCCTCTTGGTGGTGAGTTTCTCGACAAGTCCGGCAAGATCCTTTCGCAAGGCCGCGTTCTGCTTCTCGGTCTCCGCGAGATTAGCCGCCGCCTGTTTTTCGATGCTCTCGGCGGCCTGCCAGGCGCCGTCGAGAACGGCCTTGACGCTATGGTTGGCCTGCTGCGCGGTCCGTACCACCTCGGCCAATAAATCGGCGGCCTGCCGCCGCATCTGTTGGACGGCCTCGAACTCCGCCTGTTGCTGGGAAAGCAGGTCGGACAGTTGCATTTGCCGGCCTTGAGCGTATGCATGTACTTCGGTGAGGGCGTGCTGGGCCTGGGCCTGCAAGCTGGCCGTATGCCTCTCCGTCTCGCTCAGGGTTTGGGCTGCCTGTTCCTGGATTCGCGCGGGGACCTGCTTGGCTTCCTCCAACAGTTGCCGAAGTAATTCGTCCGTCTGACGGATGGCAGCGCGGGATTCCGTCACCATCTGTTGGGCCACTTGCCGCGCTTGCCCGACCGCTGTCGAGTCGATCGCCGTTTCGAAGCGATCGTCCCCAATCTTGCTCCGCTCTCTTTGGAGATCGGCCAGCGTTCGTTCAGATGCTTCGAGTCGGTCGGCAAGACGGGTAATCACACGGTCAAGTTCGTGGAAGCGATCGGCGAAGGCATCCGCTGACCGGGCACGGGCGAACTCCGGAGCAGCAGAGTGGTCCCTGGAGACGGTGTCGACTGGCGGCTCCGGCCTCTCGTCAAGACCCAGAGCCCGCCGGGCAAACACTCCCCGAGGCTTGGGTTTTGTCGAAAACGCCGTCAAGGCCATCATTTGGTCGACAACCTCGTTCACCAATTGAGCGGTCACTTGTCCGGCGGATTCCGTGTAGGCTGCCAGCATGGCGTTGTCGCTGATCTGGTTGACCAGACGGGGGATGCCCTCCGAGTGTCGATAGACAGCGTCGATGGCCTCGGCGGTGAAGACTTCTTCTCCCTTGGGCAAGCCCGCCACCTTCAGGCGGTGCCGGATGTAGCCTTCGGTGAGTTCACGACTGAGGGCTCTGAGATGGAAGGTGCGAAAGACCCGTTGATGCAGTTGCCGCATATTGGCTGAGCGGAATGTCTCCTGCAGCTCGGGTTGGCCCAGAATCAGGACCTGCAGAAGCTTGGCATCGTCGGCCTCAAGATTCCCGAGCATCCGCAGTTCTTCGAAGGTCTCCAGCGGCAGATTTTGCGCCTCGTCCAGAACGACCACGGCCAGCTTGTCCCGGGAGTACTGTTCCAGAAGGAATTCCTCCAGGCTCTGGCATACCTCCGCATGAGTGGTCGCCTCGTCGAGGGCCACGCCGAACTCGCGGCAGATGGCCTTGATGAGGTCGGTTCCGCTGAGCCGTGTGTTGTTAATGACAGCAGTCTTCACACCGGCGCCAAGTCTGGTGAGCAGCAGGCGGCTGAGGAGGGTCTTGCCCGAGCCAACCTCGCCGGTGACCAGGGCGAAGCCCTTTCGTTGCTCGGCGGCGTAAAGCAGGGATGCCAGGGCCTATTCGTGGTCGGGTGTGTTGAAGAAGAAGCGAGGATCTGGAGTGTTGTTGAAGGGTAGACGCTCCAGATGGAAGAATTCGCAGTACATACTTTGCTCCTGCCGACGAGGGCGGCCCAAACAAGACCACCAAAGTAGGGTTGCTCGCCGCGCCATCAGCGGGTCACCGGCGCGCGCCGCCTCTTGTGGGTCACAAACCCGTCAAGTAGTTATCGGGTGTGGGTCCGATTACGCTTGACGGAAGGTGTGGTCCCGCCAGGTCCGCTAACTGCATGTCGGGGGGGGGCCGGGCGAATTCCGAGCGGATGGAGCGGGCTAACCCAAGTTACGAAGCTATCGGATTTTTAACTTTTTTTCGCACTGTCGAACC
>CAYYBO010000034.1:0-7570 GCA_964470125.1 uncultured Planctomycetaceae bacterium
ACGCGGCTTAGGTGAAGGTCGTGGAGGAGGTACGGCGAACGCTGGCGGACATCTGGGCGACGCACGGCGGCGGCAAGTGGAAGAAGATGCTGCTGATCAGGGACAGCATCGCCGACATTACCTTGCAGCAGGTCCTGACCCGCCCCGGCGATTTCGACGTGATCGCCACGCTGAACCTCAACGGCGATTATCTCTCCGACGCCCTGGCCGCGCAGGTCGGGGGCATCGGCATCGCTCCCGGGGCGAACATCAACTACGTCACCGGCCACGCGGTCTTCGAGGCCACGCACGGCACCGCTCCGAAGTACGCCAACCAGGACAAGGTCAATCCCGGCTCGGTGATTCTGTCCGGCGAGATGATGCTGCGCCACATGGGCTGGGACGAAGCCGCCGACCGCATCATCCGCGGCATGGAAGGAGCCATCGCCGCCAAGACCGTCACGTACGACTTCCACCGGTTGATGCCGGGGGCTACACTGCTGAAGTGCAGCGAATTCGGGGAAGCGGTCGTGAGGGGGATGATCTGATGCGGCGAGGTTGCAGGTTACACCGGAGTGGCGAACGCGGGAATGAAGCCGCCGGGCTACGTGGTCGTAATCCGTCCGTTCACGGCAATCGGCAGGCCAAAGCCTGCAAGAAACGGGGCGACAAGATTCTGGAGACTTGTGCCTGCGAATTGTCTGGCGGGGCGAAGCCGCAGCCGGAGCAGCGTCGGCCACCCCCGGCCGATGTGGAAAACCTTCCCGGCTCGCGAAGAAATCGAGTTTTGGCAGTTCGACGAACCAAGACTGCCGGCCGGCAGCCACCGACCGGCCATGATCAAACACTTCAGGAGCCACATGCCGCGCGAAGTGGCTGCGAGGAAACGGATGTTCCTTCTGAAACTCCAGGAACGGGGCTACTGGCGGCCGTGTCGGGGCCGTCTCCGGGTGTTATAGTCGGTTCCGGCGATTGCCGAGCGTCTCGCCCCTGCCCGCGGCCCGCTGAGAACAGGAACTGGTTCCATCGCATTCCGCCGGCCGGGTGAATAGTTTTGCCGCCCAAATGGCCGATTTAATGCGATGCCGCGCGAGTGCGCCGAGGTCATTGCAACGTGATTTATCACCTTTTACGCTACCTCCTTGAGGGCCACTACGCCTACGAGAACCCGCTTTTCAGGGCGATCCTGGCCATCGTAGTCGCTTTTGGGGTAGTTTGGCTGCTGGGGCCTCGGCTGATTCGCTTGCTGGTCCACAAGCGGTTGGGGGACATTCCGGATTTTGACCACAAGGGCCTTAATGAACTGACTCAGCACAAGGCAGATGTGCCGACCATGGGCGGCGTGCTCATCCTGCTGGGCATTGTGGTGGCGGTGGCTTTACTTGCGGACTTGACAGTCTTCTACATTCACCTCGCGTTCTTCTGCATGGCGTGGCTGGGGGTTCTGGGGTGGTGGGATGATCGTCTCAAACTCATGGACAAGGGCAAGAACAGCTCGCGGGACGGTCTGAAGTTCTACCAGAAACTGCTCTTTCAGATCGGCCTGGGGGTGGTGCTGGCCTATTTCATTTACAGCCGCGGGCAAGCGACCTTCGAAGGCAGCCGGGAAATCGAGTACTACCGGATATTCAATTTCCCATTCTTCAAGGGGGACCTGGAAAGCCCGTATTTGCTGTCCACGGTGGCCTTCATGGTGATCACCGTGCTGGTCGTCGCGGGGACGTCTAACGCAGTGAACCTGACGGACGGGATGGACGGACTGGCCAGCGGGTGCGTCGCGATGTGCTGCGTGGTCTTCATGCTGCTGGCATACGCGGTGGGCGACGAGCGAGTGGCGAGATATCTGCTTTACCCGCACATACCGGAGGCCGGAGAATTGGCGGTGTTGTGCGGCGCGATGATGGGCGCCTGCCTCGGCTTCCTCTGGTACAACTGCCATCCAGCGCAGGTGTTCATGGGCGACACCGGGTCGCTACCGCTGGGCGGGCTCATCGGCTTCGTGGCCATCGTGACCCGGCAAGAGTTGATGCTCTTCATAGTGGGCGGCGTTTTTGTCATCGAGGCTTTGTCGGTGATGATGCAGGTGGGTTACTTCAAGGCGACCGGCGGTAAGCGGATATTTCTGGTAGCCCCGATCCATCACCACTTTCACCTGAAGGGTTGGACCGAGTCCCAGGTGGTGACGCGGTTCTGGCTGGTGGCGGCCTTGTTCGCGGTGATAGCCTTGGCAACGACGAAACTGCGGTAGCATAGAGGGGGCGTTGTCGCGGGGGCGGCTGGAAAGGATGAAGGTCGAGATATGGTGGATGAAGCGTTCAGAGGAATCGCGGGCACGTTTGATTGCACCAGGCGCTCATCATTCATCATTCATTCCTCAACAGTCATCCCTTATCCCTCATCCCTCATTCTTAATCCTTTCCCCTGCCAGTCCTCACGCGCCCGGTGAACAGCCATTGACGGGGATGCGGACCTATGACGGTGTTGGGCCCTCGAAGTCGGCCGACGACGTGCAGCACGATGATTTTGATCGTTGCGCTGTCGCTGCTTTCACTCGGGGTGGTCATGGCCTTCTCCGCGAGTGCCAGCCTGACTGCTCCGTCAATCACTGAGAATGTCTGGAAGAATGCGGCCGTTCGGCAGGCCGCCTACAGCCTGGCCGCGCTCGTCGTGCTTCTCGTTAGCGGGCTGTGCCCGTATGAAGTGTGGCGCATTCGAAGAGGCAGCCTCTTTCAGCCTGGCGTTTACCTGATGGCCTTAACGCTGTTCTTCCTGGCGGCGGTGCTGGTGATAGGCGAGGAGCGTCACGGAGCCAAGCGTTGGCTGTCTTTGGGGCCGCCGTCTCTTGGTCTTGGCTTCCAGCCTTCCGAACTTGCCAAGCTGGCGGGAGTCATCTTCCTGGCCGGTTATGCGGCGTTCCTCGGCCCGCGAATTCGCAAGTTCTGGCTGGGTTTGCTTCCGGCCTTGTGCGTCGTCGGCCTGACATGCGGGCTGGTGGGCAAGGAGGACCTGGGCACGGCCGTGCTGCTGGCGGCAGTCGGCGGCGGGCTGCTCCTTGCGGCCGGGGCGCGGATCTGGCACCTTGCCTTGGTCAGCCTGCCGGGGATTGCGGGATTCATCTACCTGATAAAAGAGGAACCCTACAGAATCGGTAGGTTGACGTCGTTTATGGATCCGTACGCGGATCCGCTGGGCAAGGGCTATCATCAAATCCAATCGCTGATCACTATTGCGTCCGGAGGTTGGTGGGGGCGAGGTTTAGGCTGCGGCATCCAGAAATACGGCTATCTGCCCGAAGGCCGAAACGATTTCATCTTTGCCGTCATTTGCGAAGAATCCGGCATCGTCGGGGGGCTCGCGGTCATCGCCTTGTTCGGTCTGCTGCTGTGGCACGGCAGAAAGGCGGTGCTTGCGGCTTCAACGGAATTCGGCCGGCTGCTGGCTCTGGGAGCGGCGTTGACGATCGGCCTTCAGGCGGCGATGAACATCGCCGTGGTGACGGTGTCAGTGCCGACCAAGGGCATCGGCCTCCCGCTGGTCTCGGCGGGCGGTTCAGGCGTCATTCTGTTGAGCATCCTGGTCGGGCTGTTGGTCAATGTGGCCCGGGCCCGGCCGGCCGTGGCGGCGGCGTCAACGGAAACAGGGCCGGCAACTCCACTCGTTCCAGCCCCCACTTGAGGTGGGCGGAAGTGATGCCCCGGGCGGCGGGACTCCGGGCAAGCGAGAGCAGCATTCAGAACGCTCGGCCTTGACGAGGACTGGCGTCTCGCCTCAGATTCGTCCAAATGGTTTCGGATCGACCATGGTTCGTGATAGCCGGCGGCGGTACCGGAGGGCATCTCTACCCGGGCTTGGCCGTTGCCGAGAGCATTCGGTCGTATCAGCCTGACTTCGAGGTGACGGTTTTCGGCACGCCTCGGGCTATCGACCGAAAGCTGACGGAGGCGCGCGATTACGAGTTATTGGCCCAGGACGTGCAGGCCTTCCCGCGAAAGCCCTGGCAATGGCCGGCGTTTTTGGGGGGCTGGTTCAGATCCGTCAAGCAAGCCCGCCAGCGCTTTGAGGAACGCCGACCGGCGATGATCTTGGGCTTGGGCGGTTACGCAGCGGGGCCGCCGGTGGTTGTCGCCGCGAAGATGGGCATTCCCTCGGCGATTTTCAATCCGGATGCCGTTCCTGGCCGAGCCAATCGCACGCTGGGGCCGCGGGTCGATCGGGTTTTCGTGCAATGGGATTGCACGGCCGATCAGTTCAGGAAGGCGAGGAGAGTGGTTTGCACGGGGTGCCCGATTCGGCCGGCCTTCGCCGCCGCGACGCGAGAGCAAGGCTGTAAGGCCTTGAAACTTGATCCTGACCGGCCGACGGTGTTGATCACCGGGGCGTCGCAGGGGGCGCATTCGATCAACGCGACAATGATGGAGCTGTTTGATCTGTGGCGGGTGGCCACGGACTGGCAGGTCATCCATCTGACCGGTCCTGCCGATCTGGAGACGTGTCGAAAGCAGTACAAGGTCAACGGTGTGGATTGCAGGGCCTACGCCTATACGGAGCACATGGCTTTCTGCATGGCGGCGGCCGATCTGGTTGTGTCGCGGGCGGGAGCCTCCACGCTCGCGGAGATCACCGCGATGAGCCTGCCGTCGATCCTCATGCCTTATCCGTTTGATCGCAAGAAACACCAACTAGCGAACGCGAAGGTGTTGGTGGATGAAGGAGCGGCCGTTTTGGTTGAAGATGTCAACGACGCCCAAGCCAACGCCGATCGCCTGCGAGGAGAGCTTCGCGATCTGATGCGTTCCGATGAGTCGCGGCGTCGGATGGCTCGGGCGGCGGGGGCCATCGGGCGAACGGACGCCGCCGACACGATCGCGGAACAGCTTCTGGAAATGGCGAGGACCGCTCGCTAGCGCCGTTTCCGTCAGGGCGTTTCACTACCGAGCATGGCGTTGATGTGCGCGACTGCTCTGCGAACAGTGAGGGAGGAAGTGAACGCCGTTCAACCATGCACCGCTGCGCCCAAGCGTGAGATGCTTTGTGCGGCGGTTCCACTGCGGCTTCGGGGCTTTCAAGAAAACGGGGCCGCCCACCCGATAAGGAAGCTGTGTTCACTCAGGGGGAGGTGCGCGCCGGGTCTCCCGGCGTCCGATGCAGCGGCTCGCCAATATCACAGCCGTCGCCGACAGAACTGCTTGCGACAGGCGGCCGTAGGGAGGTAGGATGTCGGCCGTGGCGGGGGCGGGCGGAGTCGGTGGTCGATATAGAGGCACGGCACGGCCCGCCGCGGGCCGCGCCGATCTTCGGGAGAGAGAAGGGGGCATCATGCCGCGGGGCGGTTGGTCGGCAGGCTTCGCACGGAGGTGAGCCCGACATGTCGGATGTGGTACCCACCAAGACGCCGGGGCTTGAAAGAACGGTGATGTTGACGCCTTGCCGAGTTCGAGCCGATCACAGCCAGCACTGGTCCAGCCCCTATGCGGCCAAGCGGGTGCACTTGATCGGCATCGGCGGGTGCGGGATGAGCGGGTTGGCCGGCGTGTTGCTGCGATGCGGAGCGATCGTCAGCGGCTCCGATCTGTCCTGGTCGAAGACGTTCGGCCGCCTGGAGGAGATGGGGGCGGCGATCGCCATCGGCCACGCTCCCGTGGGCGTTCCCGGCGATTGCGACCTCGTTGTCTATTCCGCCGCGGTGAAGGAGGACAACCCGGAGCTGGTCGAAGCCCGGCGGCGAGGGGTCACCTGCCTGAAATACGCGGAGATGTTGGGCAAGGTGATGGGCCTGCGGACCGGCATCGCCATTTCCGGCACGCATGGGAAGAGCACGAGTACGGCCATGCTGGCCTACATTCTGCGGCAGGCCGGGACGGACCCGACGTTCGTGATCGGCGCGGAAGTGAAGCAGCTCAACGGCGGTTCCGGCGTCGGCGACGGACGGCATTTTCTGGTCGAGGCCTGCGAGTACGATCGGTCATTTTGGAGCTATTATCCTCACTTTGCGGCCATCCTCAACATCGAGGAAGACCATCTGGACTGTTTCGCCGGTCTCGATGACATCATCGCGGCATTCAACGGCTTCGCCCGGCGGGTCTCGGCGGACGGCGTGATCATTGCCAACGGCGAGGACCCGGCGGTGCTCAAGGCGGTTGCCGGGGCCGCTGCGAAAGTAGAGACGTTCGGCCTGAACGAGGGGGCAACGTGGAAGGCCGTCAACGTCTCCGACCAGCGAGGTCATTACTCTTTTGACTTGCACTATCAAGGCGCTTTTCACCAACGGATCAACATCGAGAATCTGTCAGGGCGTCATCAGGTGGCCAACGCCACGGCAGCCGCGGCCCTGGCCCATTACGCAGGGGTGAAGTCCTCCGAGGCGGCGGACGCTCTGGCGAAATTTGTCGGGGCGGAGCGTCGCTTGAGTACTCGCGGCGAGGTAGGCGGTATCGTGCTGCTGGACGATTACGGCCATCATCCGACGGAGGTGCAGGTCACGCTGCGAGCCGTGCGGGAGAGTTATCCCGGCCGGCGGCTATGGGTGATTTTCCAGCCGCATCAGCATTCGCGCACGCGATTCCTGCTGAACGATTTCGCCAAGAGCTTCGGCGAGGCCGATCGCCTGCTGGTTCCGGACATCTACTTCGTGCGCGACAGCGAGAAGGAGCGGAACTCCATCAGCAGCCGGCACCTGGTCGAGCGGGTGCGGGCGAACGGAGGCGATGCCGAGTACCTGCCGGGGCACGAGCAGATCGTGGAGCACGTTGTGGTCCACGCGAGGGCCGGCGACGTGGTCGTCACCATGGGGGCCGGCGACGTTTGGAAGATATCCGATGAGCTTGTTCGACGACTTGCCTGATATCTGCAGGCGCGACGCGCCGCTTGGGCCGCTGACCTGGTTCGGGCTTGGCGGCAGCGCCGAGTGCCTTGTCGAGCCCCGAAGCGAGGAGGAGTTGGCGAAGGTCGTCAAGCGCTGCCGGGAGAGCGGCACAGCCATGCGCGTGCTGGGCTTCGGGGCCAACGTTCTGGTGCGAGACGAGGGTGTATCCGGCGTGGTGGTGTGCTTGACGGCGGAGCCTTTCACGCAAGTCGAGTATGATGGCGAAGCGGTTACGGCGGGGGCGGGGATGGATTTGGCCAAGCTGGTCCGCAACACGGTTCGTCGCGGGCTGGCCGGGCTCGAGGTGTTGGCGGGGATTCCGGGGACGGTTGGCGGGGGAATCAGGATGAACTGCGGCGGGCGTTACGGGGAGATCAGCCGGGTGATCCGACGGATTCGCGTGGTCAGCAGGGATGGAGCCGTCCACGAGCGGGACCACGACGATCTGGCTTTCGGTTACCGCCAGTGCAACCTGGGCGGCGACGTGGTCACGCGAGCGCAATTTCGGCTTCGACAGCAAGACCCGCAGGACCTGGTGCGGCGGTTTCGCGAGATTTGGATGTACAAGCAAAACACACAGCCCCCCCTGGGGGCGCACAGCGCCGGGTGTGTTTTCCGCAACCCCGACGGACGTCCTGCGGGGATGTTGATCGAGAAGGCCGGCCTGAAAGGGACTCGGATCGGCAGCGCCTGTGTCTCGGAGCGGCACGCGAATTTCATTCTCGCCGA
>CAYYBO010000034.1:7580-19045 GCA_964470125.1 uncultured Planctomycetaceae bacterium
CCCTGGATTAAAAAAATGTCGATAACATGGAGACCCGTCAGCGCCGCCTCCAGCTTCGGCGCGATATAGATACCGTAATCGACAGCGTTTGCGCTGTTGGGTGACCCGTCAACCGGAATGAGTATGGTTCTGATCATGGTGCCTGTCTCCCTGCGTTCTTCTGGCGGTGATCATTTATGTTTTTTATCAAACCCCCCGTTCGTTCTGGGGGTTTTTTTTTTTTTTTGGCCGGCTTTTATGGTATTGGTTTGGCAGCGCCTGTGTCTCGGAGCGGCACGCGAATTTCATTCTCGCCGAACGAGGTGGAAAGGCGGCGGACGTCATCCAGCTTATGAAGCTGGTCGCCGATCGCGTTGAGCAGCAGTTCGGCATCCGCCTGGAGCCGGAAGTGGAAGTCTGGTAGGCGCCTTCGGCGCCGCGGCCAAGCTCCTGCTCGGCCGCGGCGACAAACGGCCGGCGGGCGGCTCGGCCAGCCAGAAGGGTCGGGCGATACCGTCCCGTGGGACTTTGCGAAACTCAGGGCCGCGACCGGAACAGGAGCGACGGCGGGCGTAGGAGATCTTTCGTGAGCAGCACCAGCACTGGTTTCGATATCGCCAAGCTGATCAGGACGTCGGCACCGCCCAAGCTGGCTATTACCGTCTTGGCCGGCGGACCGGGCGGCGAGCGCGAGGTGAGCATCGAGAGCGGCAAGGCAGTGACGGAGGCCTTGCGGTCGCTGGGCCACGACGTGTCTTGCGAGGATGTGGGGCCGGACAACCTCGCGGCTTTGGCCCGGCAGGTCGATTGCGTGTTTGTCGCTCTTCATGGGCGGTTTGGCGAAGACGGCCAGATCCAAGAGATTCTGGAGCGGCGCGGCTTATGCTACGTCGGGTCCGGTCCGCCGGCGTGCGTCTGGGCGATGGACAAAGCACGAGCCAAGGCGAAGTTTGCCGAGATGGGCATCCCGACGCCGCGGTACGCAGTCGCTGATGCCGAGAGCATTCGGGAGGCGGTGGCCGCCTGGAGCCTGCCCCTGGTCGTCAAGCCGGTCCGCGAGGGCAGCAGTCTGAACTGCTACATCATCCGGAACCACGAGCAATTCCGGCCGACGGTGGAGAAGGTGGTCCGCGAATACGGCGATTGCCTGATCGAAGATTACATCCCCGGCAAAGAGATAACGGTCGCGATCCTGGGCGACCGGGCCTTGCCGCCGCTGGAGATCCGAACGAAGCGGGAGTTCTACGACTATCAGGCGAAATATGTCGATGAAGATACGGAGTACGACTTCAACATCGACTTGCCGGCCAGCCTGCTGGAGAGCATGGCGGAGATGAGTCTGCGGGCCCACCAGGGCTTGGGCTGCCGGGACTTCTCACGCGTGGACTGGCGGGTGGACGAGCGAGGAACGAAGCCGTACGTTCTGGAATTGAACGTCATTCCGGGGCTGACAACGCACTCGTTGTTGCCGAAGGCGGCAGGACGGGTCGGGGTCGGCATGCCGCAGATGTGTCAATTCGTCGTTGATCTGGCGATGAAGCGCGGGGCCTCAAGATAGCCCGGGGATATTTACGACCTTGGCCAGAAGGAAATCAAGAGCAACACGGCGATCAGAGTCGCGTTGGGACTTCTCACAAATCTATGGCGTGCTGCTGGACCCGACGGTGAGGCGGCGCCTGCGACGCGTGCTGTCATTCGCCGTGGTGGTTTCCGCCGTTTGCGTGGGATTATGCCTCGGCTTCGACCGTCTGGACGCGCGAGTGCATCGCATGCCGAGGTTTGATCGGGGCCTTACCCTTCGCTGGGAGAACCTGCCGGACTGGCTGCAATTGGGCGATAACCGTCGCATCCTTGAAGAGCTGACGCAGCAAGTGCCGCTGTGCAGGTCCGACCGCCTGCTGGACGAGAAACTCGCGGAGCGGCTGGGCGGCGCCTTGGCCGATCCCTCCGTGGGTTGGATCAAGTCGGTGGATCGCATCTCCGTTCGCCCGAGCGCTGTAGTCTCGATTTGGTGCCAGTTCCGGAGGCCGGCCGCGTGGATTCGAGAGGGCCGCTTCTGCTACCTCGTGGATCAGGAGGCGGTACGGCTGCCTGGGCGCTACCACGCCGTGGAATGCGGCGGCGGCCCGCTTCTGATGATTGAAGGTGTAGGCGAGGCACCGCCGGAAATCGGCCGGGTATGGCGGGGAGGCGACGTTGCAGCGGGGTTGAAGCTGGCCGAGTTGTTGGCCAACAGGCCTTTCCGGTCGCAAATTGCCGGTGTGGACGTGTCCAATCACGACGGCCGCCGCGATCGCAATCGGCCGCATATCGAGCTTACCACCGATCGCGAAGGCTCGCGAGTCTGGTGGGGTCGGCCGCCCGGCGACGAATTCGGGACTGAGATTCACGCCGCCCAGAAACTCGCATTGCTGGAGACGCTCTACCGGCAGCACGGCCGGATAGACATGAATCGAGCCTACGTCAACATCATGATTTGGCCGGACCGCATCACCATGCCCGCCATACCGGCGCAGTCAGCCGGTGCTCGACGTCAACTTCGCAGTTAGATCGCCTCAGGATCGCGTGAATATCGAGGAGCCCCCGACTTCAGTTCGGGCGGCGGCTTGCCGGGGAGAACCGTTTGTGCTCTGCCCGACACCGCCCGGACCGAAGTCCGGGGCTCTTCGCCCGGCTTTACGCGACGGCGCCGGCCAGTTGATCTATCTTCGCGGCGAGGATGAAATCGCTTTCTGTCAATCCGTCGATTTTGTGCGTCCATATTTCGACGCGGACGGCGCCCCACGAAAGGTACAAGTCGGGGTGGTGTCCTTCCTCCTCGGCCAACGCCCCGATCTTGTTCACCAGGGCCAGCGCTTGGGCGAAGTCCGGCGACTTGAACGTCTTGCTGAGATGGTGGCCCTCTTCCACGGCCCAGCCGTCCAGTTGCTCTAACAGCTCAGAGACCCTGGCCGGTTCGAGCGGCGGCACGCCGCCCCGGCAGGGTACGCAATGCTTGGCCACCAGTCTGATCATGGTCGTCTCCGTGACACCACACAGAATCCGGTCAGGCGCCGTCTTGGTCCTGGACGGCGGGATTCGTAGCATTGTAGGAGTCAGAGGCGGGTTCTTCCGCCGAAGGGGCTCCTATCACTCGGTAGAGCACGCCGACCTTCTCGAATTCGAATCCTTCCAGCAACCAGCCTGGGCAATAATACGGCGTCGGCGAAACCACGAAGAGACGGCCGCTCTGAAGTTCCTCTGTCATCTCGGCTGCATCCGGCCACAGCGGTGATCCGTACGGCCTCACCGGTTGCGGCCAGACTTGCACGTCGTTTCGCCAGCGGCCGGTCAGCATGAGATAGTGGACCGGTCGGAGGGACTGCTGGTCGCCGAACAAGACGGCGCCGGCAGGCAGTGATTCCCGGCATTCCTCGGCGAAGCGGCGCGGGCCATGGTAGGCCGTTTTCCAGGGACGGAGGAAATACGTGTAGCTGTCTCTGTAGGGGATTTCTCGTCGTGTGCCCAGCGAGACGCCGGCGGCCCGGGCCAGCGATGGCAGGGGTACGTACACAACCGGCGGCAAGAAGGTCAACACCAGCGCGCCGGCCACCCAGGCTTTCGAACGAGCACGCAGGAACCGTCCGGCACCGAGACCGATGATAATGGCTATCAGCAAAACCGGAGTAATGAAGAACGTATATTGGTCGGGTACATCGTAGCGAATCGCCCAAATCAGGTGGATGACCAGGGCCGCGGCAAGCGCCACGGAGAAGACGCGGCATCGCAGGCGTCGCATCGCGGCAAGTCCAACGAAGAAGAACAGTGCCGTCGGCGTCGGAAAGTTGAGAATAAGGTAAAGCCCCGATTGAACAAGCAGCTTGCTGCTCAAATGGAAGTTCAGCACGTTCGCGGCGTGGCTATAGCCGAACAAGGCCGAGCGCAGGACCTCGGGCAGCGGTTGGCCGCTCGCCCATTCCCGCGCGATCAGCCACAGGAAGAGGCCGGCGCCGAGCAGCCAGGCGGCCCCAGCGGCGGCGAGCGTGCCGACTCCGGCCTGCCTTCGCCGGATCAACCAGATCAGCAGACCGACCCACAGCGGCAGATGGAGCGTGGCCAGCAGGTGGTTGCTCACGCCGAGGCCGTTGGCCAGCAACAATCCGACAAGCCACGCTCTCCTTCCTGTCTCAGCGTACCTCGCCAGACACAGCAACTCCAGGGACAGCAGCACAGTCGAGACCGCGTATACCTCGGCCATTACGTTCATCTGCCAGAACGTGTGGGCGACGGCCAACGCCCCGGCACCGGCGGTTGCACCCACCCGGCCGGCGCCGAGAATGCCCAGCAGCAAATAGACGTTGGCGACGGTGACGGCCCCGAAGAGGACGCCCACCAGGTTGGTTTTCAGGGCCGATTCGCCGAACGGCAGGGCCTGGAACGCGATAGCCAGGACATAGAACAAGGGGTGGCTGAGGGCCAGCCCGAGATCACCCTGCAAATCATGGCGGAGCACACGAAGTTGGGCCAGCCCGTTGTCCTGCCACAGAGGCCCTGGAGCGACGGTCAGGCCATAGAGTGCCAGGGCGGCCGCCAGAACCACGATGTAGTCGTAGGCCAAACTGCCGCAAGACCGAGGCTTGGATTGCAGCAACACGCGTGAGCACCCCTGGAGCAGCCTGAGTCAGAACGTCACACCGTGTTCGGTCAACAGCTTCTTAAGCTGGGCGACCGACATGAGGGCGCCGAGGTTCTCCGTCGGCAAGGTGATTCCGAACTCCTGCTCCATGGCGCCAATGATGCTGATGTGGTTCAGGGAGTCCCACGTATCAACGTCTTCGGCGGAGAGATCGTCGGTCACCCGCTCTTCCGGCAGGCGGAGAATCGTACTGATGATGGTTCGAAGCTTCTGTGCGTTGTTCATGGCTCGGCTATGACCCTCCTTCGACAACCATAACGGTCAGCCAGCTCGGCAGGGCCGTGTCCGCGTCCTGCAGGTTCCACGTCCAGTACCGGGTGTCGCCTTCCGGTTGCGTCTCGACAAGGCCACGGCTCGGATAGAAATCGGCGAACGGCTTGTTTTTCGAGGTCGGGACGAACTCAGCCACGAGCCGCTCGGCCCCGGCCGCCTTGGCCCGCTCGGCGATCCAACCGACAAACGCTTGTTCTACCGTGCGGCCGAGCACGCGGCAACTCATCAGGAACATGTGCAGCAGGCAGTCCTTCGGGCCGTGGCGAACGACCGCGAGACCGACGACGCCGTTGTCGCCGAAGCGGTCCTCCAAGGCGAGAGTGACCACGGTCCAGTCCGGCGAGTCCATGAAACGACGGATGTCGTCCTCGCTGCAGCGGATGGTGTGCATGTTGAACTGGTTGGTGCGGGCGGTCATCTGGGCGGCTCGGGCGACATGCTGCCGGTGGTTCACGAATATCGTCGCCTTCATCTCGAGCTGCCGGTAGAACGCGGGCATGTCCACCACCGCGGCCCGCAACTCGCGGCGACCGGCTTCCGCCTTGTAGAGTTGGCCGCGCGACCGATCCTCCTCGGAGATGGTCCATTGATCGAAGCAGTCGAGAGATTCGATGACGCCGGGATAGTACGCCGGATCGTCAGGCAGATTCACGCTGAGGACTTCCGGCAGGGCGGTTCGCATCAACTCGCACTCCACAGCGCTGTCGTCAACGAAGACGAAGCTGTCGAGCCCGAGGTTCAGATCCGCGGCGATCTGCTGGAGGTTTTGCGGTTTGGGCTGCCAGTTGATCTTCATGGCGGCGAAGTGCTCGGCACGGAGGATCATGTCCGGATGCTTGGCCAGCACTTCTTCGACAACGCCGGGCTGGTTCTTGCTGGCCAGGGCCAGGACCACGCCGCGGTTGTAAAGGTCGAGGATTCGCTTCTGGAAAGCCACGAAGGCGTTGCCCGGATAGTCGTGTCCCAGAGCGATGCCGTCCGTTCCGACGTCGCCGACCACGCCGCCCCAGAGGGTGTTGTCGGCGTCAAGGACCAGTACTTTCTTCGACAGGCCGTAAAGCGGGCGCAAATGGCGGACGTAGAAACCGGCCAGGGGCCAGTAGTGCGCCGGCGCTACCGGAATGCGAGCGAAGAAGGCCGTGCGCGGGTCCAGCCAGTTCCGTCGGCCGTGACGAGCGACCAGGGCGTCGTAGTCCATGATTCGAGCGTTGGGCATGGAGGCGGCCAAGTCCGCCAGGACGGCGTTGGCCCGGCCGATCACCGCAGACTGCGAGAGCGGCGACGACTGCTCGGCCAGGCCAAGGGCCGGTGCAGCGGGCAGGTCATAATTCTGGATCAGGATGTGGGCTTTGCACCGATTCCGGAACGAGGCGAGGGCCGCCCGGAGGCGCGTCATCCAGTCGTCCACGAGGGTCGTGGCTTGCCCCGGCTTGAGGCTGTTGAATGCCTCATAGATCGCGGGGCATACATCCTGCAGACGGACGGCGACGAAGACGACGTCCGGCTTGAACGCAGCCAGCCCCGAGGCGGGATCGAGCAACTCCTGCTCGAATTGCCCAAAAGGTCCCAGATAGACATCAAGGCCGAGGCCCGCCTTGACGGCCTGCAATTCGAGGGCGGGCTTCAGGGGCTCGAACGTGAAGGAGGCCAGACAGCCGACGCGAAGGGAGACTCGCGAGAGCGCAGTCCGAAGCTCGTCGATCCGGGCCGCGGCGCGAGTGATGCCGAGGATCGTCGGTTGAGCGTCGAGGCTCGCCAGAGCGGCCTGCGCCCGCGGGGCGTCCATTCGTTCCACGGGGTCGGTGCCGTTGCTCATATGCCGGCCGTTTCCTCAGAATGCTCGATCCCCGGAGTTGACGCCGTGATTTCACGATTGGCGGACGGGCGGTTCATTTGCCCCTGCCGATGTTGACCCGCCGGCTTCCGAGGACAGGGTCCACGGCGTGAACCGATAGCACGCCGACCAAACGGACTGCAGCGAGAATTTGAACAGAGTCTCGCCGCCGTATTTCTCATAGAAGTTCATCCCTTCCGGATTGTCGGTGAAGACGATGTAGGACTTGAGGCCGGCGGTCTGGAGTTTGCGGGCCCATATATTCAGGAACCGTTTGCCGAGGCCGGCACGACGACAGTCGGGCGAAACCACGATGGAAAGAAGCTCGGCGCGATCCGGGAAGTGCCGCGACAACCGTTGTTTTTTGAGAGCACGCCAGACTGCTTCCGGATTGAGCCGGAAGGTGAGGAATCGCCAGAGTGCCCGGGCTCTCGCGGCCCCCGAGCGATGGGTGCGTTCGAAGGCGTGGCGATCGGTGGCGCAGCCGAGGAATCCGCAGACTTTTCCTCCGGCTTCGGCAACCCAAAGAGAAGCGCCCTGGCTGTTGATCATGGCCACGTAGTACTGGAAGATGAAGTTGCGGCCTAGCTGGTTGATCACTCCCGCGGAGAAGGCGCGAGCGTGCAGGTCCACGACCTGGAAGATGGTGGCGGCGTCGGCGGAATCAACGACTTCGCGGATGCGAATCGCCGGAGTTCCGGGAAGCTGGACGGGCGTTTCTTCCGGCACCAGGGGCCGCGCGGGCGGTGTCCATTGCGGGCTCCGCCGGCGAGGCCGGCGCCAGCCGATCAGCCGACCTCGCGGGATACCGCCGAAGTTGGCAAACGGCGGGACGTCGCGAGTCAACTCGCAATCGGCGTGAACGATGGCTCCTCGACCGACTCGGACGTTGGGCATGATCTTGACTGACATACCGATGATGGCGTAGTCGTCGATGAGGATCGGGCCTTCGACCACGTGCTGCTGGTCGTGGGGAGCCATGTGGGACATGGCCAGTAGACGCCCTGGATCGTCGGGGTGCTCGACGACGCCGGTGGCGCTGTAGAGGTGGGCATTGGCCATGATGCCGACGAAATCCCCGATCTTGACGCCGCCGCGACCGGCGATGTGGACGCCGCGGCCCAGATGCACGAAGTCGCCGACGGTGATCCAGCCGTGTTGACGCTGCCTTCGCTCTCCTGCTGCGAGCCGGACGTTGGTGTCGATGTGGCAGTTGGAGCCGATCGACACGGACGACGGCCCCCAGATCTCGACGTACTGATCTATGACGGTGTCCTGGCCGAGGTAGTTCAGCTTTGCCTTCCAGTAGCAGGCCCGAAGGAAAAAGCCGGCGGCGTTGCGGGTGAACACACGGGCAACGGTTTCCAGTAAGCTGGACGTGATCGGCAACCAAGAGAGCAGCATCAGGATGACTTGCAGCGGCGCGACCACGAGGCACTGCACCGCCCTCGAGAGGAGCAGCCAGGTCGTCGTTCGGCTGACCGTGTGGGGTTCGGCGGCTCGCCTTTGCATGGCGGCCAGGATGAAGTCCCGCGAGTAGACCAGCCAGCCACGCGGCGCCGGCGGGCTCGGCACCGTGTACCACGCTTGGGCTACGGTGGCCCCGTCCTCGGTCATCGGGCTGAATCCGGTCGTGGCGACCATGGGGTCCATGTCCTCACAGTGAATGCTTCGGCGCGGCTCTGCGCCCCTTGCCCGGGACCGCAAAGTAACGCCTGCGGCCATGGTCGGCAAGCGACTCGTGATCACCGGCGAGTCAGGGCGCTGGTTCGAGGACCCGGCCTGGAATACCATGATCTCAGAGTCGCCCAGACGGGCATGACGCCCAGGCAGTCTGCACATGGAGAAGACTTGCATGGTTCCGGCATCAGCGAACGAGTACGGCGAGCAGATACCAACCGCTCCGCGGCAGCCGCCCCGCACCAGGCTTGGGAGGCGTATGCTCCGCTGGGTCGAACACGTCTTGGCCGCGGCGGCCGGGCTGTGGCTGTTGCTGCTGATATCGCCGCTGCCGCATTGGCTTCACGGCAGATTCGATCGGCAAGGGGAGCTTCAGCGCGCGAAGTACATCATCTGTCTCGGCGGCGACCCGGGGAGAGTCATCGAGGGAGCCCGACTGTTGAAGGAGGGTCATGGGGAGAGGCTGGTGGTCAGCAACAACCCGGGGGCCGCCGCCCTGATGCGTCATCTGGCGATCGAGTGGGGCGCGCCGGCCGACCGCATACTCGTTGACAACGGCTCCTGGCGCACCTCGGATCACCCTGCTTCCATCCAGCGCGTCTGCGGCGTGAACCCGGCCCAGGATGTCTGCATCGTCGTCACGAATTACATGCACATGATCCGGGCCAAGGCCTGTTTCGAGAAGCACGGATATCAGCATTGCATCATGCGTGAACCACGCTGGGATCGCCAGTTTCGACCGCGCGAAACCGGTGTTAAGACGAACTATTGGATCATGCCCGAGCTGTTGTATGAGTGCGCCGCTCTGGCCGAGTATCGGCTGCGGGGTTGGATTTGACGTTGCCCGCCGGCGAGTACGCCGGCCGTGCCCTGCTGACGGAGAGCGATGTTCGAGACTGCCAACCACATTGAAGCGGGCCTGTGGCTGCTGATGGGCCTTGGTTTCGTGATCGCTGGATTGCGCTATGCGGGCGCGACGCGACGGCGTTGCGAGATTGCCGGGGCGGCATTGCTCGCCTTCGGCGCGTCCGACATCGTGGAGGCGCGGACTGGAGCGTGGTGGCGACCCTGGTGGCTGCCGGCGTGGAAGGGGCTGTGCCTGCTGGTCCTCTGCTCGATCGTCGTCGGGTATTTTCGTCGTCGGCGTCAGTCGTAGCGTCGGCCACGGGGGGGCGACGCTACTGTGGGAGTCGACATCCGTCGTCGGCCACGGGGGGGGCGACGCTACCGTGGGAGTCGACATCCGTCGTCGGCCACGGGGGGGCGACGCTACCGTGGGAGTCGACATCGGTCGTCGGCCACAGGGGGGCGACGCTACGACGTGGGCGAACATAAGCAGCCGCTGAACCGATAGGGAACCTGCGAATGGTGGTCGGAATCATGTCGGACAGCCACGGCGACGCCGCCGCCACGGCGACGGCCGTGACCCTGCTGATTGAGGCTGGGGCCAAGAAGCTCTTTCACTGCGGCGATATCTGCGGCGAGGAGGTGCTCGCGGAACTGGCGGGGCACGATTCCGTTTTCGTTTGGGGGAATTGCGACGTCCTGTCGCCGGGCTTACGGAAGTACATCGCAACTCTCGGTTTGGCCTGGCCGAGACCGCTGGTTCGCGCGGAGATCGACGGCAGGATGATCGGCGTTTGCCACGGCCACAAGGAGAACCTCCGCGAGACAGCCGACGCGGAAGGGCTGGACTACCTTCTTCACGGGCACACGCATCGGCCGTCCGACCATCGGCAGGGGCGATGTCGGATCATCAATCCGGGGGCGCTGTACCGAGCCGCGGTGAAAACGGTGGCCACGTTGGACGTTCGCACGGATGGGCTTCGGTTTTGGCGGGTGGACACCGGCATGGAAGTGCGTCTGCGGGCGTGACGCGACGGCAAGTCAACGCCCCACAAGCCGGAAACGGCCTGGCCCCCGCCTTTGAACGCTCCCGCAGGTCAGAAACAAGGGCCTGCAATCTCCCAGGCCTGCTCTCGCCCGATTCTAGATCTCCGCGAACTTCGCCGTGAAGTGCCGCAGGGCCGGCGGCTCCTCAATGATCCGCAGGCCGCGCAGAGACTCCCGACGCTTGTACAGATCAATCGACGCTTCGATCACAAAATCAATATGGCTTTGGGTATAGACCCGTCGGGGGATGGCCAGCCGCACCAGCTCCATCGCCGGAGCGGGACGCCCAGTGCCGCCGAACATCACGCTGCCGATCTCCACCGCCCTGATGCCGCCGACGCGATAGAGACCGCAGACCACCGCCTGACCGGGGAACTGCTCGGGCGGGATGTGCGGGCAAAACGACTTGGCGTCGAGATAGATGGCGTGCCCTCCCGGCGGCTCGACGATCTGGATTCCGGCCTGCAGCAGTTTCTCGCCCAGATACTCGGTGCTGCGGATGCGGTACTGCAGGTAGTCATCGTGGAGCGCTTCGTTGAAGCTCTGGGCCATCGCCTCCAGATCTCGCCCCGCCAGGCCGCCGTAAGTGACGTAACCCTCGGTCAAGATCAACAGGTTGGAGGCGTCCTGGAACAAGCGCCCGTCGCGGACCAGAAGGACACCGCCGATGTTGACGATGCCGTCCTTCTTCGCGGAGACGGTCGCCCCGTCGGTGAGATCGAACATCTCACGGGTGATTTCCGCCACGGGCCGATCCTGCTGTCCCGGCTCGCGCTGCTTGATGAACCAGGCGTTCTCGGCGAACCGGCAGGCGTCCAGGAAAAACGGCAGCCGATACTTGTCGCACACCTTCCTCACTGCCCGAAGGTTCTCAAGGCTGACCGGCTGGCCGCCGCCGCTGTTGTTGGTCACTGTAACCATCACGACCGGGATGCGGTCGGCGCCGACGCGGCGGATAAGGTCCTCCAGGGACTGAACGTCCATGTTGCCCTTGAAGGGGTGCCGGTTGCGCGGGTCCTTGGCCTCGGGGATCGGTAGGTTGACGGCCTCGGCTCCGCTGTGCTCGACGTTCGCCCGCGTGGTGTCGAAGTGGGCGTTGTTGGGCACCACCTTGCCCTTGCCGCCGAGTAG
>CAYYBO010000035.1:0-9336 GCA_964470125.1 uncultured Planctomycetaceae bacterium
AAACAAAGCTGCATGCGGGCCCGTCTTGAGACGGCTTTTGGTGCGCTTCAGACTCGCCCGCGCGAGTCGGCGGACTCGCCGTGCTGCGCAAAGTACTCGGGATATATCCGTGGGTGTTTCTTACGCCTCTGATAGGCGCGGGCTAAGTCAAGGAAGATTTCCAGGTCGCGATCGACGTTGGTGTTCACGCCGTCGAAGTAAAAGACGCGGATGGGTAGATCGTCGTGGGCGGCGCTGACCGCCGGGTACACAGCTTCGGAAACGATGCCGTTCATGCAGGTGAAGGGGCTGATGTCGATGATGCCGTCGGCGCCCTTCTCGTACAGATAGCAGGCCTTGCCTATGCTCAGCACCATCTCGCCCAGGGCCCCTTCCGCCGGCAGGTATGGCTGTGAGGCGGCCAGCACCTCTCGGACGTCGTGAGGTTCCTCGTAACCGACGATATCCTCCGCGACCGGCGCCAGCAGGGCGTGCTCGTACTTGCGTTGCACGTGGGTCTTGAGCTTGAGCTTCAGGTAATCCCGGTTCAGCCGGCCGTCCAGGGCAAGGATGGTGCTCTCCTGGCTCCAGTTCGTGTACCAGACCCACTCGGCCACGTCCGACAGCCAGCACTCCCCGCCGTGCCGCTCGACGCGCCGGGCGAGGTCGTCGTTGCTGAAGGTGTGCAGGCGGCAGAAGATCTCGCCGACCAGGCCGATGAGCGGACGACCCTTGACGTAGTTCGCCGGCAAGGCGCGAAAGCGGTCGCGCATCCGCGTGACACCTTGAGCCAACCTTGCAAGCCGCTCCCTCGGCTTGAGACGCGCCTCGGAGACAATACGGCCGAGGGCTTCGATGGAGCCTTGAAAGACCTCGTCGGCGTCGCCGGCGATCTTCTCGTAAGGCCGTGTCTTCAAGAGGAACTTCTGGGCCAGGTCGCCCGCCACCAGCCCCATCCAGGCCGTCCGCATCAGGTCCGACGCCTGTTCGCCGATGCCGTCGTAGCCGTTCTGGCTGGTCGGCGAGACAACGGGCACGTCGCCGTAGCCCATCTCCTCCAGGGTCTTCCGCAGGTAGGGGGCGTACTGGCCGAAACGGCAGGGGCCGTGGGCGGTGGGCATGAAGAAGGCGGTCTTGGCGGGATTGAAGCTCGGCGCTCGACAGACCTTGAGAAAGTCTCCCAGGGTGATCTTGTGGGGCAGGCATTCCTCGCCGCTGCTGTTCAATCCGCCGAGTTCCAGCGTATCCGCGTCGGAGTCCGGGGCGACGGTGGCGTCCACCCCGATCGACCGGAACGCGGCTGCCATCATCCTGGCACCGGCGTAGGACATCTGGGGGATGTAGAGCGTTCGCCCACCAAGATCGGCTCCGCCTCGTCGCTTTCCCGCCGTCGCCACCATCGCAGGATCCCCTTACTATCCAGATACGCCTCGCAGCGAGTCATCATCCCGGCGTCGTTTGAGTGCCCGTCGAATTGCAGCGTCAGAAACGGCTTGCCGGACGCCGCGCGGATGTAGCCCTTGATGTACGAATCCGGGCCGCACTTGAAGTTGGTCACGTAGATGATGTGCAGATTCGACCGAGAGCCGACCAGCTTGGCGGCCGCCAGAATCCGCCGGCCGTACTCCCAGTACATGTTGTCGTTCACGTCGCTGACGTCCACGTCGCCCAGCGGCAAAGCGTCGATCGGCAGAACGTTGACGCCGTAGAAATCGCGGAGCTTCCTGGCGACCGAGAGGCTGACGCCGGCGTCATGGATATTGTACGGCCGGCCGACGACGACCATGCCGCTCTCCCCCGTTTGGTCGAGCGTCTGCAAGGCTTCTCGCCCAGCCTTCTCGTACTGGGCGCTGAACTGCTTGAGCGCCGCCAAGCCGGCTTCGAAGGCCGCTTCCGCCCGCGAGCGCTTGACGCCCAGGTCCTTGACGACCCTCAAGAGCACGCTGCGGAGCTGGCCCTCGCCGCGGCGCATGTGCAAGGTCGGGCACAGGAACCGCCCCGGCCACTTTCGGAACAGGGCCGTCTGGCGGACGACGTACGGCAAGGTCGCCCCCCAGGGGCAGACGTAGCTCTCGTTGTCCATGAACTTGGTCTGGGCGGAGACGATGTTCGGCACCCATATGTAGTCCACACCGCGCTCGGCCAGCTCCGCCGCATGGCCGTGGGCCACGATGATCGGGAAGCAGGGCTCGGCCACGACGCAGTCCAGGCCCAGTTGCACGGTCTTTCGGCTGGTCGGCTCGGAGACCACCACGGCGAAGCCGCAGTCGCGGAAGAATCGCCGCCACAGTGGCAGCCAGTCGTGCGTGTACATGGCCGCGGGGATGCCGATGCGGGCCTTGGCCTCCGGCGGGTCGCCGCCGTCATCCTCGTTGACCAACTTGGCTCGCAAGGCGACCAGATCGGGGATGACCGGCTTGCGGTCGGTCTTGGCCTGTTTGCGGAAGCGGTCGGAGCACTTGTCCCCCCAGAAGGTCTTCTCGCCCTCGACGTTGAACTCCTGAACGGCGCAGCGGTTGCCGCAACCCTTGCAGGAGAACTCTCGCAGCGTGTAATCGACCTTGGCCAGGTCATAGCCGCGGAAGCGCGTCTTCCCGCGGGTGGCGGTCATTTTCTCCTTGGCCAGAAGTGCCGCACCAATGGCACCGAGCACCGCGTTGTGGGGCGGCACGATGATCTGCTTCCCGCAGACCTTGCTGAAGGCGGCGGCCACCGCGTCGTTGTAGGCCGTGCCGCCCTGGAAAAAGATGCACTCGCCGATGCGGCGGCCGCGGACCACTCGGTTGATGTAGTTGTAAACCACGGAATAGGCCAGGCCGGCGATGATGTCCTCCAGCTTGGCTCCGCGCTGCATGTGGGTGTTCACGTCTCGCTCCATGAACACGGTGCAGCGCTCGCCCAGCTTGATGGGCGCCCGGGAGCCGAGTGCCAGCCGTGAGAACTCGCCCTTGATGGGGACGCCCAACTCTTCGGCCCGCTCCTCCAGAAAGCTTCCGGTGCCGGCGGCGCAGGCCTCGTTCATGGTGAAATCCACGACGATGGTTTCCCGCGAGTTTCCGCCCTCGGGCTGCAAACTGATGTACTTGCTGTCCTGCCCGCCGATCTCGAAGATGGTGTCCGGGCGGCGGCCCAGGAGGTTGTCGCCCACGAAGGTCGCCCCGGTCTTGTGGGCGGTGATTTCGTCATTGATGCTATCGGCGCCGACAAGCTCGCCGATCAGTTCTCGGCCGCTGCCGGTTGAACCCACGCCGCGAATTCGCACGCGTGAGCCTACCGCGTCCTTGAGTTCTCGAAGACAACGAGAAACCACTTCGACGGGGCGCCCGTCCGTCCGGGTGAAGATGTCGTGGATGACGTCGCCGTGTTGATCGATGAGCACCAGCTTGGTGCCGACGGAGCCGATGTCCAGGCCGAGATAGGCGTCAACCACGTCCCCGTTGCCGCCGAAGTCGTATGGTCTGGTCTTATCTCGCAAGAGAAGGACTTGTTCCATGCCGAGGGGTGGCGAGGTGGCGAAGGCCCGCTCGGCCTTGTCTGACTCGGCCCCCAGGCGAGCGGCAAGAGCGCGGATCGGCACGTCCGCGTGATGGGTGCGCTCGGCGGACAGCAGGGCGGCGCCGACGGCCACGATGGACTCGGCGGCCGCGGGAACGAACAGCTCCCATTCCGTGAGCCCGAACGCTTCGCGAAGCCCGCGCACCACCGCTGCGTTCGCCGACACGCCGCCGATGAAGGCGACGGGCGGCACGGCCGTTCGACCGCGAACCACCGCGGTCTTGTAGTTTGTGGCCACGGCGTTGCAGAGGCCGCGGAGGACCTCGGGCGGGGTGAAGCCCTTCTGCTGGGCGTGGATCATGTCGCTCTTGGCGAAGACGCTGCACCGGCCGGCGATCTGAGCGGCGCGGGAGGTCTCCTCGGCGATGCGGCCGATGTCTTCAACGGTGTACTGCAATCGCGAGGCCTGTTGATCGAGAAACGAGCCGGTGCCGGCGGCGCAGTCGCCGTTCGTGCCGTAGTCCACGATGCCCAGCGTGCCGGCGGCGGGGTCGGCCTCAAAGCGCATGAACTTGCTGGTTTCGCCGCCTATCTCGAAGACGGTTCGGACGCGCGGGTGGAGGAAACTCATTGCCTTCGCGGCGCCCTGGAATTCATTGCAGCGGCGAGCGCCGATGCTTTCGGCGACCAGGCTGCTGCCGGAGCCGGTGAGTATGACCGCCGCAGTCGTCGCTTCGCCGAAAACGGATGAGATCTCGTCGAAGACCTGTCCCGCGGCTTCGAGCGGTTTCCCGCGGGTCCGCCGGGAGGGGAGGACGAGTATCTCACGATTGTCGCCCTCGGGGCCCTTCAGCCATTGCCAGCCGGCGGGCACGCGGTTTCCGCGGCGCGCGGTCTCCGCCTCCGCCTGGCGCAACAGGATCGCCGCTTTCACCCCCACAGCGCCCACATCGAGACCGAGGTGAATACTCATCGCCCGCTCTTTCAGCCTCGTCTTCCAATTCGCCCGAACACGGCAATATCTGTATACGGGCTAAGTTTGTAGTCACTAACATAGGGAATGTCAAGCGAATTGTGCGGCAGGGCCGTGGTGCGTGTGCGCGACGCCCCCGGCACAGTCCGCGGCGTCGCCCCCCGGCTGGAGGCGGACGGGCCGAGCGAAGCAGACAACGGCCTCGAGACCCCCTTACCGCCGTGCTGATCTCGAGAGTGATTAGTCGGAAGAACGGCCCTGCGGAGGGCTTGTCACCGCCGGCGCGGGCGCCACTGTCGATCGCTGTAATGCGGTAATGCTCAAATCACGGACAGAGCGTCGGACGGCGTTTTGCCGGCGAGCAATTCTTGGCCGTAAGTGCAGCCGATGTCGAAAGCTCTGAGATTCAGCGCCTCGGTCCCGGGCGGGACGGAGGCCTCGACGGACTGTCGCAAGGCAGCGATGTTTACCACGTTGGTGACGGCGGCAAAGAAACCGACCATGACGATGTTCAGGACCATCGGTCGCTTGAGCTTCTCCGCCAGCCTCGTTGCCGGGATTCCGAATTGCCTCACCGTGGCGGGGAGGGCGGCGTCGGGCTTCACCAGATCGCTCTCGTAGATCAGGGTGCCGTTGGAGGACAGTTGGGGCGAGAAGCGGTTGTACGCTTCTTGCGAGAGCACCGCGAGGATTTGCGGCCGGGAGACGTAGGGGTATTCGACCGGCGACCCGGCGACGATGACCTGGGCGCTGCAGGCGCTGCCCCGGGCCTCAGGGCCAAAGGCCTGGGTCAACGTGGCGTGCTTGCCGTCGTAAATGGCCGCGCCCCGGCCGATGATCATGCCGGCAAGGATCACGCCCTGCCCTCCAAGACCACCGATCTTGATCTCGGTTGAGTCCATCCGCGTAGTTCCTTCTCGTGAGATTGCTCGGTTCGGGTCGCCTCACTGAGCTCCCTGGCCGATGATCTCCGCTTGCTTGGCCTTCAATTGTCGCACCAGGGAGGGCCGCTCGACGTTCACGAACTCACCGCAGACGAAAGGCTTCTGGAACTCGATGCGGCATTCCCGGGTATCGGCGCCGTTCTTGATCTTGCCGTTTTCCTTATACCACAGCATCCGCTCCAGCCCGGTGCCCAGACGGTTGCGGCGTTCGTAGAGCGTCGGGCAAGGAGCGATGATTTCAATGAGGCTGAAGCCCTTCTTACTCATCGCCTTGACCATCGACTTGGTGAGCTGCCGGACATGGTAAGCCGTCCAGCGGGCGACATAAACGGCGCCGCAGGCCTCCGCGAGATTGGGCAGATTGAAGGGCGGCTCCACGACGCCATAGGGCGCCGTCGTGCCCTTGGCCGTCTCGGGCGTCGTGGGGGCGACCTGCCCGCCGGTCATCGCATAGTTGAAGTTGTTGACGCAGATGACGGTGAGGTCGACGTTTCTCCGGGCGGCGTGGATGAAGTGATTGCCGCCAATGGCCACCAAGTCTCCGTCGCCGCTGTAGACGACGACGTGCAGGTCCGGGTTGGCCAGCTTCAGGCCGGTGGCGAAGGGGATCGCCCGCCCGTGCGTCGTGTGGAATGAATCGAGCTTCAGATAGCCGGCGACGCGTCCGGTGCAGCCGATGCCGGAGACGATGGCCAGTTTGTCAAGATTGATGCCGCATTGCTCGATGGCCCGGGCGAAGCAGTTCACCGTCGTGCCGATGCCGCAACCCGGGCACCAGATGTGCGGCATACGGTCCATCCGAAGGAAACCTTCGACGGGGTTGGCGATCTCGGGGGCGATGCTCATTTCGCGGCCTCCACGATGGCGGCAAGGATGGTCTCGGGGTCGTGGACGGCGCCGCCGGCATGTTGGATCGAGACGACGTCGCACTCTCCGCCCGCGCAGCGTTCCACCTCCAGGACGATCTGACCGAGGTTGATCTCGGGAACGATTATGGTCTTTACCTTCCGCGAGAGTCGCCTGATTAACGTCTCCGGGAAGGGCCACACGGTAATCAGGCGGAGGTGGCCGACCTTCAGGCCTCGCTTCTGCGCCGCCCGGATGGCCCGCATCGCCACCCGGGAAGTGATGCCGTAGGTGAGCACCACCACTTCCGCGTCCTCCAGGCCTTCATCCTCGTGCAGGCCCACCTTGTCGGCGTTGGTCCTTATCTTGTCGACCAGGCGGCAGACAAGCTGCTCCTGACACTCTGCGCTCATCACCGGGTACCCCTTCTCATTGTGGGTCAGACCGGTGATGTGGTAGCGATAGCCGTCTCCCGCCTTGGCGAACTCAGGAACCATCCGGCCGTCGGTCACGCGATAGGGGTCATACTGGCCAGGAGGAAGCTTGGTGTACGTGCGAGGAACCACTTTGATCTGGTCGCGAGAGGGAATGACCACTTTCTCGGTCATGTGTCCGACGACCTCGTCCATCATGAAGAGCACCGGCGTTCGGTATTGCTCTGCAAGGTTGAAGGCGTGGATGACGAGATCGAAGCACTCCTGTGGGCTGTTGGGCGACAGTGCGATGATCTCGTAGTCGCCGTGCGAGCCCCAGCGGGCCTGCATCATGTCGGCCTGGCCGGGCAGCGTCGGGAGGCCGGTCGAGGGGCCGCCGCGCTGCACGTTGACGAACACGCAGGCGACTTCGGTCATTGCCGCCAGGCCGATGTGCTCCATCATCAGGGATATGCCCGGTCCGGAGCTGACGGTCATCACCTTCGCCCCCGCCCAGAAAGCGCCCTGGATGGCGATCGACGAGGCGATTTCGTCTTCCATCTGGATGAAAGTCCCGCCGGTAAAGGGGAACCTCGATGCCAGGCGCTCGACGATTTCAGTTGAGGGAGTGATCGGGTAACCGGCGACGAAGTTGCAACCTGCGGCGATGGCGCCCTCGGCGCAGGCCTGGTCGCCGTCCAAGTAGTGGGCTCCAGTTAGAAGCCCGTCGTTTTTGTCAGACACCCCGTTTGACTCCTCGCACAGTTCCTGGCCCAGCCCCGCGTCGCGACTGCTTGCCGCCCGCTTTGCGACGGCGGGGCACCCGCGGCACGGTGGCGGGTTAGCGACTGTTCCGATCCCCTGGTCCTTCGCCGGGCTGCTCGCGAACTCCGTGGATCGCGAAATCAGGGCAGAACATGCCGCACAGGTCGCAGCCCGTGCAATCGCGGCCGTCCGCTATTCTTGGAAAGTGGTAGCCCTTCACGTTGAACTCGGTTGACATCTCCAACGTGCCCGTGGGGCAAAACGCGACGCAGTAGCCGCAGCCCTTGCACCGGTCGCGGATAACGGTCATGCGTCCGCGGACTTTCGGACGCGATTTACTAGAATCTGCCGTGTCTTGGGTGGGAGCGATCGGTTCGTTGCTCATCGTCTGGTCTCATCTCCTCGTTCGACCGTCTCTCTTAAGCAATCGACGGGCCACGCTCCTTTTCCACCTGCCTGAGTGACTACACCGCAGGCAGAGGCGTGGCGCGGCCCAGGTTCACCTCGACTTGCGGATTCTTACCCGGATCCGTCCGAGGCACGATAGGCTGGGATCATTGAATCCTGAATCCAATCCTCCAGAATCTTTTCAACCTCAGCCACATCGTTTATCATAATTGCAAGGTTCCGCTTGCGGCCCGTTTTGTCCTTTACCAGGTCCTTCAGGACCGCCACAGTCTTGAAACCGAGCCGCTGCAGCATCTTGATGGAGACCGCGTCGTCCTCAATGACGTTTGCGTAGAGCTTCTCCAGGTCGCGGTCCTCCGCCAGCAGGACCAGCTCGCGGGTAATCAAAGTCCCCAAACCCAGGTGCCGGAAGTCGCTGGCCACCACGAGTCGGATCTGGCCGACGTGTTGAGCCCAGCCATGAGGGGAGAGGTGGAGCGTTCCATCGGCGATGACGCGGCCTTTGGTTTCCGCAATCAGTGGAATTGTGCGATCGAAGTCCAGTTGCTCGGTCCATTTGCGAATCAGATCAGGATTGGTCACGTCATGCTGGAGGAACATGCGATCCTGTTCCGGGACGGCCTGGAAGAAGGCAATGAGCTTGTCGAAGTCGCCGGCTTGCAGCAGCCGGATCGCGACCTTTTGGCCGTCCTTCAGTGTCACCTCCTTAGGAAACTCGTCGCCAAGCATGGGCTTACTCCCTTCTCTCTGGAGCCTCGCTCGGCAGCCCACCCGCACCACGGGAGCGCCGGGGCAAGCCGAGGCCGCGACCGTGGACCCAAAGGCCGGCGGATGCACCACTCGCCTTCCAGGCTAACAGATCAGCACCCTGCGCACAAGTTCGCAGATCGGTCGAGGTTCCGCGCCGCCAAGAGAAATCGAGACAGTTTCCTTGCTTCTTGGCAGCGACGGCATCGCCCGCACCGGTTGCAGCTTCGTCAGGCACGCGGCGAGAGAATTCGGCGGAGCCGTCGATGTTGACGAACTCCGCCGCTTCCCCAGGGGGGCGGTCGGTTCCGGGTTGGCGCGTGGCGCAGTCAGGGGCCGTCCCTTGCAGGAGCCTCGTAGCAGACGCCCGGCCCGAGGAGGGCCTGGTGGAACGGGATCAGCGTCGTTGCCCGGTCGTGGGAGCGGCCTGCTCCCAGGAAACCGGTCTATCGGTTATGAGAGCCATCGAGGCCCGGGATGCTGAGGGAATGCTGTCGGTGGGGGAGATGATCGCGAAGGTCTTCCGGCGGCTGGAGGTGTGCGAACAAGCATCTATCTGTCGGCGGAACGAGGACGGTTTTCTAGAGGAGACTCGATTATGAGAATGGTCACCGGGATATTCGTCAAAGGGTTGGCCGCGGTCTTGCCGATTGCGGTGACGCTGTACGCACTGTATTGGCTCGGCAGCACGGCGGAATCTCTGCTGGGGCAGGCCTTGAAGATGCTCATTCCGGGCGGCCTCTACCGGCCGGGCATGGGGGTAGTG
>CAYYBO010000035.1:9346-18810 GCA_964470125.1 uncultured Planctomycetaceae bacterium
GGCTGTTTCGCACGATCTTCGGATGGGGCGAGCGGCTGTTAGAGCGAATCCCGCTGGTCAAGGCTCTCTATGGGTCGGTCCGCGAGTTGATGGGTTTCTTCTCCGGCTCCGACAAGAAGACGATGGGTCAGGCAGTCATGGTGGCGGTCGGAAACCCCCCGCTACGCCTCATCGGCTTCATCACGCGAGAGGACTTCAGCGACCTGCCGACCGGGATCGGCGGCGGCGACACCGTGGCGGTCTACCTGCCGATGAGCTACCAGATCGGCGGATTCACGACTATGGTTTCGCGAGCAGCCGTCCAGCCAGTCGACATGTCCATCGAGCAGGCAATGCGCTTCGCCGTAACGGCTGGAATGAGCCAGCTGAAGAAGGATTCGAGTACGTAACGGTTGGTCATGTCCTTAGCGGTCAACCGCCCGGTCGGCCGTCTTGCACCGCGCCGGCCGAGCAGGAGCTCGGCCGCCACTCAGCGCGCCGGGGCACACAACCACGAAACGCTCTGGCAGGTGCACCCCCGGGGGCCTGCCCCGCCGCCAGGGCGATTTACTGCTCCGGTTTGGCCCGGCGGCAATCCAGGTACACGAACAGGCACAGAATCAGGAACAAGACCAACCCCAGCCAGTTTGTGAAGCGACTTACGGCATCGGTGCTCCATCCCGCCTTCTCCAGCCAGTTGCCGATGTTGATTGTCTCCTCCATGAACTCCTTGTTGGCGGCGGTGAGGCCGTTCTTGATGACGCCGATGATCGCTCCGCCCGCGATGAGGCCGGAGGCCACCAACACGCCCTTGTCACCGCGAGCCTTGGAGACGGCCTCATCCTTCGACTTTCGCACCAGGGCAGCCACGATGGCGCCCACCAGGATGGGCGTGTTCAGTTCCATCGGCAGGTACATGCCCAGGGCGAACGCCAGCGGCGATATGCCCAGCAGTGTCATGATGAAGGCGATGACTACGCCGATGCCGTACATGAGCCACGGAACCTGTCCGCCGCCGACGAAGCCCTGCAGAGCCGTGGCCATTACGTTGGCCTGCGGCGCCCTCAGGGCCTCAGGGTTCTCGGCGGCGATGTAGCCGGGCGTCTTCGCGCAGACCATGATCGTGGCCGTGACCAGGACGGAAGCCAGCACAGCCGCGATGATCGCGCTCCACTGAATCTTCTTCGGGCTGGCGCCGATCCAGTACCCCAGCTTGAACTCCGTTACCAGGGTGCCGGCCATGGACAGACCTGTGCACACAACGCCGCCGACCAGCAGCACCGCCAGCATGGACATGGCCTTCTCCTCGGTTGTCCCGGTCGGCAAACCCGCCTTCAGGAGGACGACAGCCGTGATAATGATGGTGGTCACGGTCATGCCGGAGATGGGGGTCACTGAGATAGTGGCGATGGCCCATGCGGAGACCGTCGTGAACAGGAAGGTGATGGCCAGCGCTAGAGCGACGGAAATAATCGTCATGCGCGTGGCCCCGGGCATGTCCGCCAGCACCCAGAACCGGAAGTAGATCGCGATCGCGACGGTGGTGATGATGCCCAGAATCACCAGACCCGCATAGCTTATGTCTTCGTCAGTGCGGTCGCCGGCGGCAGCTCCCTTGGATCGCACCAGTGCCCTCATCGCTTCCCGAAGGGCGGTCGTGATGACCCTGCCCATACGGATGATGGAGATCAAGCCGGCGGCGAAGATACCGCCGATGCCCACGTTTCGGGGAATCGCCGAGAAGATGTCTTCGGCGCCCGGCGCCATCGCATACACACCGAGCTGCCCGTCCTGCAGGCTGGCAGAATACGTCTCGTTGGCGGTTCGGATTCTCCATCTGCTGCCCGGCTCGACCACAGTGATCCTTGTATCCTTATCCAAATTCGCCTGCTGTGCCTGAAACAGCGGGCGCAAGTCCTCCACCACCGCGGCGCTGTGGGCCGCGCGCGCGTCCTCCGCAAGCTCAGCGGCGCCCGCCAGTCCGTCGAGACTGGAAACCAAGCTGGAGGGCAGGATGAAAGCCGGCTGCGTCTCGAAGGTTCCGTGGTGGGCAGTGGTTGTGGGGTTCAAGAGCCGCAGTTGTTCAAGACTCAGCGGCCCAAGCAGGGGGATGAGCACGAACCAGGATACGAACGACCCGGCGCATATGATTGACGCGTATCGCACGCCGATGATGAAGCCCAGTCCCACGAACTCGGCGCCGGTTCCCAGCGAGAAGACTGCCTTGACTTTGTCGGTCAACTTGCCGGCGGCGGGGATGAGGGCGGTGCTGAAGACTTCGTTGAAAAGTTTCATCGCCCCGGAAAGCCAGTTGTATAACACGGCGGCGAGGAACGAGTAGATCAGAATCCAGGCTTGGCCGGTGGCGCCCCCCGCTCCGGTGGCAAGGATCTCGTTCGTGGCCGTGGCCTCGGGGAAGGGAAGCTTGCCGTGCATCTGCCTGACGAAGTAGCGCCTGAACGGCACGAGGAACAAGACGCCGAGAACGGCCCCGAGGAACGGCACCAGGAAGATCTGAAAAAACAGACCCACGGTGCTCAGGCCCAGCGTGGTGTGCAGTTTGAGGATGTAAATCGCCGGCATCGTGAAGACCGTGCCGCCGGCCACGATTCCTGAGGTCGTGCTGATCGCCAGGATGTTGATGTTCTCCAGAAGCGAATTACGGCGGTAGCCCATCCTCAGCAGCACGCCTGACAAGCCGATCGCCAGAATCGAAATCGGGATGGCCGTCTCGATGCCCTGTCCGACCTTGAGGGCCAAGTAGGTTGCGGCCATCGAGAAAATGATGTTCATCACAATGCCGAAGATGATCGACCTCGTGGTGATCTCCGGCGCCGCGACGTTGGGCGGGACCATGGGGACGTAGGTCTCGCCGGGCTTCAGTTCGCGATAGGCGTTTTCCGGCAGCTTGTTCTGAATCTGGGGCTTGCTGGCCATGCGAATGTCCTTTCTCTTGCGGCACGGGCGCCTGCCGTCCGCTTGCCGCGCCACGACCGGTCCGACAAGCGTTAGCGAGGTAGGCTACCATCGGTGCATGCTAGGGTGCAAGGCACAGGACGCCGAGAACGGCGACAGGCGCGACCAGGGTGAGCCGGGCGTTGATCCGGCGATCTGGCCTATGGGAGGGGCCGCGTGGGTGGCTCTGTTACTGGACCTCGCTGCCGCCCACGCGGTTAGGCCGCGGCTCTTGGAGACCGAAAGCCCCCCAACCGAGTCGGGGCGGCTCCGCGCGTGTTCGGCGAGCCCGGCGGCGTCGGTCTCCAGCGCGTCGTCAGTCGTAGGTCGGGGGATGTCGGGAATCGGGTCCACTCCCCATCTGCTGCAGATAGGCGGGCCAGAAACGTTCGCCAAGCCACGCGGGGGTATCGACCGCCGGCACGACCAATAACCGCAGGCCGATCGGAAGCAGGAACACGGCGATGGCGGCCGCTCGCCCCCTGCGCCATCGTGGGAACCGCATCAGAGCGCAAGCAGCCAGGGCGCAGGCCAGAGGCGCTGCCATCAACCGGTACCGCGGCCCATAGAAGAAGATCAGGACAACCAGCAAGGGCAGGAAGAACAGCACCCACTCGGGGAGGTTTCGGGCGGGGCTACGCATACACAGAACCGCGCCCACTAAGGCCGCTCCCAGCAACCACGGCACGGGCAGCGGCGCCAGGAATGCGAGGTTGGCCAGGCCGGCCTCTTTTTCCATTGTCACGCACATCATGCCGTCGTCATAGGACCGGCACGTGAAGTATAGATACAGTTTCAGGGCAGCCAACTTGAAGGCGCCCCTGGGGTTTTGCCTCCAGAATTCGAAAGCCTTGTCGCGAAGAAAGGCGTCTACCTCCCGCCATGTGCCGCGACGCCCGTGGATTCGCTCATAGAGCTGGGCTGCTTCCTCATGCATCGTCGCTCGGTCGAGGCCTATCCCGGGAACGACGTTGACAATGCCCATGCCGGTTGGCGTGTTGCCCTGGGCCAGAGTGAAGCCGCCGTGAGCCGTGATGGGTATGAACTCGCCATGAATCAGGAGATTGTGGGCAGTGGCCGGAGAGATGACCGCCAAGGTCGTGGCCGCTCCCGCCAATCCCCTGCCGAGCCCGCGCAAGCCGTCGCTCCACTTCCACCACAACCACAAGCCATATAGCGGGGCGAGCAACATCGCGGGCGGAAACGCCAATGCAAGCAACCCGATCAATCCGCCCACCAGCAGAGCGTTGACCCAGCTAAAACCCGAGGAGGCCAGCACATGCCATCGCCACCACAACAGTGTGACGAGGAAGAGTTGCAGTGTGCTCCCCAGCACGCGGTTGGTGGCGTACGCGGCTTCGGTGAGTGCCAGGAAAAAGACTGCGGCCAGAAGCCCGGCACCGGTGCCGAAGCGGGCTCTGGTCGCCCAGCCCAATAGTCCTGCCGTGGCAATGTGCATGAGCGTTTGCAGCACGTACACGGTAGTCAGACCGCCGCCGAGCGCACGCACAGCGCCGAGTAGATAGGGATACAAAGGCGCCGCCAGAAACGGCGTATCTTCCGTCAGTTGCCCGTCTGCGATACGCCCCGCCATCCTCCAATAGGCTTCGCCGTCGAGAGTCGGCGTCATCACGAAGGGGTTTCCGCGGAGCCCTTCCCGAAGGATGGCGAGGTTGAAGGCCAGGGCCAAGAGGCAGATTGCGGAGAGAACCGCCACGAACGCCCCCGATGACAAGCCGGACGGCACCGCCGTCTGCTTAGCCGGCGGTTCGGGGCGGTCGTCACTGACCGACGAAGTAGCTGCCATGTCCAGCAACCATTGCCTGCCTTGCACGCCGACCGGCCTGGCCGGCCGTTTCGCGATTCAGCCTACTTCTTCTGTTTGCCCCACAGCTTGGCGATCTCGACCAGCACATCCGCGGCGGTTTCCATCTGCTCCAGGCAGGCGAACTCCAGCGGCGAATGGTAGTTGTGCATGCCGACCGACAGGTTCGGGGTGGGCAGGCCCATTTCGCTGAGGCGGGAACCGTCCGTGCCTCCGCGGATGGAGGCGAACTTCGGCGTCAGGCCGAGGGCCTTGACCGCTTGCGTGGCGATCTCCACCGCCCGGGGCTCCTTCTTGAGATGCTCGATCATGTTGCGGTATTGCTTCTTGACGCTCACGTCGATCTTCGCGCCGGGATGCTCGGCCATGATGGTCGTGGCCACATCCTCGAGGACTTGTGCTTCCGTTTTCAGGTCGGCGGTGACGAAGCTCCGCAGGAGCGTGCGAATCTTCACCTCCGGCACGCCGCCCTCGATGGTATAGGGGTGCAGGAACGGCTCGCGGCCTTCGGTCATCTCCGGTGCGAGTCGCTGCCACGGCATTCGCGAGATGAACTGGCCCGCCAGCCGAATGGCGTTGATCATCTTGCCCTTGGCCAGGCCGGGGTGTATGTTCTTCCCGGTGATCGTCACCGTCGCCAGATCTGCCGAGAAGGTCTCATTCTCGATTTCCGCTTGGCCTTCACCGTCGAGGGTGTAGGCGCAGCGGGCGTTGATCTTCTTGATGTCGACCTTGTCGGCGCCGCGGCCGACCTCCTCGTCACAAGTGAAGACCACGCGGACCGGTCCATGCTTGATCTTGGGGTTCCGCAGGAGGCGATCGGCGGCCGTCATGATAGCGGCGACGCCGGCCTTGTCGTCCGCGCCGAGCAGCGTGGTGCCGTCGGTGGTGATCAGCGTCTTGCCTTTCAGTTCGGCGAGGCCCTTGGTCTCCGCCACGCGGATGACCTTACTCTTGTCGCCGGGCAATACGATGTCCTTGCCGTTGTAGTTCTTGTGAATGATGGGCTTGACGTTCTTGGCGCTGGCCTCGGGCGAGGTATCCATGTGGGCGAGCAGAGCGATCGTGGGGGCGCCCTTCACGTTGCCGGGGATGGTGCCCATCACGATGCCGTTGTCGTCCATGCCGACCTTCTCAAGCCCCAGGTCTCGCAGCTCCTTGGTCAGAAGCCGGCCCAACTCCAATTGGCCGGGCGAGCTTGGGTATTTGTCCGCCTCCTCGACAGCCATGGTGTCGATTTTCACGTACCGCAGAAATCGCTCCAACAACGTGTCCACAACTCTTCTCCCATCTTGGCGTAATCGTTGGCGCCCGCCGAATGGCCGCTCCATCAATGATCCGTCTCGGCCGTCCATCCGTTTGCGGGCGGCTTCTTGGCGGTGTTGTACGCTCAGCGTCGGGTTTATGCAACCCAGCGGTCGGTGCGCTCAGCTTAAGCGAAGCGTGATCGCGAGGATGACGCTTGTTTCTCGCGGCGGCATAAGGCAGGCCCACAGCCGGCCTGAAGCGAACACGAGGGAGTCAACGAGCGGCTGAAAACATCCTTTCCATCTCTAGTTGAACTGGCTTGAGGTCGGGTAACGGCCGATCGTTGCCCCGGGCACAGTGCGACGGTGCTGGGAGGCGTGCTTGACGGGTCGCACGGCGGAGAGGTAAAGTAACCCCCGATTTCGGATTGGCGGCCGGACCGCTGGCAAAATCTCAAGAGGAATGTACAAATGAATCGCGACATCAACCCTCGAGCAAGATGGAGTGTACTCGTGCTGTGCGCAGCCGCGCTGCTCCTGGCGACGGGGCCGGCCGGTTGCGGCGCTCCACAGACATCGCCACAGCAGGTGTTCGACGATGCCGCCCTCAACGTCAGGATCGACCGTACCGAAAACGGGGCGGTGGCGCCGAGAGGCGTTCGACCGCCTGCGAAACACACGCCCCGCGCCTTCGCCTTCGAGATGACGGGCGTGGGCAAAGTCGCCGAGGCCGAAGCTTCCGCCGAGGACCGTGCCGCCTCGGCTCAAGCGGCCACCATCGACGCTTTCTGCAACGCATTGATGGAAGCTTGTGGAAGAGATCCTCGCTCCAGCGAGCCCTTCACCGTAGATTTTGGCCCTCGGCTGAAGGTGACCCGCTCCTTCTCCGAGGAAGGCTTGAGGACTACCGTCACGCTCATCTCTCGCGGAATTGAGACGACTTTTGCCACGCTCGACGGCAGGCTTCAGCACGAACCCTACGACCTGAGGCTCCTTCGTCAGATCTTTGAAGCGACGGACGGCGAATTCTCCTTGCTGGCCATGTCGTGGTCATCCAATACCGGGCAATCACTCGCGACGGTCGCCCACTACCTTCCGGGCGGGCCAACTTCCGTCTTGGTCGGCGACGTCGCCGGTAACCGCGCGGATGGGATGGCGCCGACCGTGGCCAATCCTTGAATCTCCGAGTTCAAGCTACCCCCGCCGCGGCGCACCTGCTTCGCGCGCTCATTGCGTTTGTGCGTCCGCTCAGGGGGGAGGGCCAGCAGCCGGGGCCGTCCGCCGTCATGCGATGAGAGGCAGTTCTCTTGGAGCCACCACAGTACTGTGTCTACAACTACATTGAAGCGCCATCCGCGGTCTCAGTTTGTGTGTAGAAACGAGCCGGGCCAAGCGATCAGTTCCCGCTGAACGCTTGGCCCGGATGTGGCTCTGCCCACACAACGATGGGTGAAAGGTTCCTCTTACGGGCAGTCGGCAGGCCATGCCGTGTCTTTCTGCGGCCAGATATTGTAGCCGGCGCCGTTTGAGTAGCGCGTGTCTATGTAGCGATACTCGGCGTGTCCGTCATAAAAGCCCATGGAATAGAATGACAGCTTCCGGTGCCACCCAACGCCCAACGATTGGAGTTGGCTTTCTCCAGCGGAGCCGTCCGGTGGTCGGGCATCCATGATGTAGGCGTTCATCATTCCCTCCATGAACAACACGAACTCCGATGCGGCCCCGCCCACTTTCTTCGTCAGCATCGCTGTGCCGAAGAGCGACATGCAGTCCAGATTCCAAAACTTGTGGGCGCCGTTCATCGGAGGGGCGTAGGGCCAGTACCAGTTGAGCGCGTAGCTGTTGCCATTGACCTCCCAGGCCCCATATCGCTCCTCGACGGCAGGGGGCTCACCGAGAGAGCCGACCAGAGGAGTAGCGGCAGACTTGTCCGAGGGGCAGACGTAGGACTTGATAGGGGCCCGACCGGCCACTCCCGGGGCAAGGTACTTGTTGTAGGGACGCCGCTCGGTAGGGATGAGGTACGTATCGGAGTTTGCATACTCGGGGTGTTCGATCGTATGACGGTAGCCGCCATAGACCCACTCGGAGACGTAAGTGGGATTTATGTCTGGAAAACTCAAGTACCACGGCTGTGTGGGGTAGCTCCCGGTGCCCGTGGGGTCGTTGTCCGTGGAGTATGTGCTGGCCGTCTGCGCGACTTCACGCAGGTTGGCACTGCACATGGCCACGTTGGCCGCTTCCTTTGCCATGGTCAGCGCGGGCAACAGAACCGAGATCAGTACCGCAATGATAGAGATCACCACCAGCAACTCGATCAAGGTGAAGCCGCAAGTTGTGCGTCTCCAGGTTCGTCTAACGCTGTTCATCATCATTTGATCCACTCCCATTCCCTTAAGAACTAGTTCGCGTTGTTCTTCATCGGCCGCCCTACCCCAACAGTCTACACCTCCCCAAGGCATCGCTGTGGTTTAGGGACGTACACTCGCGCTCCCGGGTCCGCCACGGTTGCTCCCGGGACTGATGCTATCGGCCATCTTCCCCTATAATCATGCGCAACTCAGCCCCAGCAGGGCTCAGGAATGTTGGCTCCCTTGCGAGGGCGCAGCAGTGGCAGCGAAGGCTTCAAACGACATCACAAGGCTGCTGAAAGCCATAAATAACGGCGAAACAGATGCTTGGGAACGCCTCTTGGCCGTGATTTATGATGAACTGCGTTGCCTGGCTGGTCGCCAGGCGCGCCGGGAACGACGCGGCCACACCCTGCCACGTACCGCACTGGTCAACGAGGCGTATCTCCGCCTGATGGGCGTCAAGGATACACATTGGGAGAACCGGGCACACTTCTTCGCGGCGACTGCGGAGGCAATGCGTCGCATTTTGGTGGAGTACGCCCGATATCACAAAGCCGAGAAACGCGGAGGTGGAGCTGGGCGGGTGCGACTGGAGGATGGAGGAAGCCTGGAGCAGGTAACGGACTCGCGGGCCCACGAGAACCTGCACATCAACCTCGATGCGCTGGATCAGGCTCTGCACAAGCTCGAGGCCGATGAGCGGAACAAAGGCAAGGCGGTCATCGTTAAACTTCGTTATTTCGCGGGCCTCTCCGTCGAAGAAACTGCGGAGGCTTTGGCGATATCTCCTGCCACGGTCAAGCGGGATTGGGCGTTTGCCAAGGCATGGCTGTACCGGGAGATGACCAAGGACGAGAAGAAGTGATGTCGGATCGTACGCGACAGGTTGAAGATTTGTTCCACAAGGCGGTCAAACACAAGCCAGGCGATCGCACCACCTACCTGTCCAAAGCCTGCGCGGGAGATCCGACCCTGCTGGCGGAGGTGGCGCTGCTTCTTGAGGCCCATGAGAAAGCCACTGATTTTCTGGAAAAGCCCCTGCCTGAGACGCTGGATAAGGCCTTCACCGAGGAGCAGAAGAGCGGCCTGATCCGCGCGGAGGAG
>CAYYBO010000036.1:0-18541 GCA_964470125.1 uncultured Planctomycetaceae bacterium
GCCGGGGGAACCCTCAAGGGCCTGGTGGAGAAGAAGCTGGTCCGGATCGTCGGAGATGACGACATAGCCGGCCTTGCCGCGGCCGCCGGCGTGTACCTGGGCCTTGAGGACCAGATTGCCGCCGCCGAGCACCTCGACGGCCTTGCGGACCTGAACGGACGACTCGATGACCTCGAACTTGGGAACCGGCGCGCCAACCTGCTGAAGGAGGCGGCGGGCCTGGTATTCGTGAACTTTCATGGACGATCCCTTCGGTTCAGCCCCGCGGGGGCCGGTGCTGGTCTCGGCAAGGGCACCGACCCTGCGGGTCGTCAAACGGTGTAGGCCGAGGCGTGTATGCTACCCAAGCTCGATCCAGGATTCCAACGCCAAGGCCGCCGGCCGTTGAATGACGGCCGGACCGTGACCAGGTTGACGCGAGGACGGCCGGGAGCACAATGGCCCCGCCGACCTGATGCAAGGGGCGTTGGCGGAGGATGATCCGAGCGATTAGACCGATGCCGGGGGCAAAGGCCTCCAACAGCGCGGCTGGCAGGGAGTACGTGCCATTTGGCAACGCCGCGGGAGCTGGTGATACTAGTTCCACGGCGCGGGCCGCAGCGTGGAAGACAGAAGCACGCAAGATCAGCGTCTACCCGCGAGTCGAAGAGCGCCTGAGGAATCACCCCGTGGACGCGCGGCGATGCCGGCGATGATGATGATGGAGAGCGATGTTCCTTTCACTCAACTGGATTAAAGATTTCGTTGATCTCCCCGCTGAGGTCGCCCCGCACGATTTGGCGCTCAGATTCACGCTGACCACCGCCGAGGTGGAAAGCGTCGAGCGGGTGGAGCCGAACTTCACCGGGCTGTTAGCGGCGAGGATCATGGCAGTTGAGCCGCTGCCGGAACATCATCCACCGGATCAGGCGGGAAAGAACCTGGCCCAGGACGCGGAGCCTGCGCCGGCGATCAGCCGGTGCCACGCCGATTCCGGCACCGGTGGCAAGCTCAAGCGCGTGACGGTCGAGGCGGACAAGCGTTACACCTCGCTGACCACCGCGCCTGACATCCAAGTCGGCGACACGGTTATCTATGCGCCGCCGGGAGCGAGCATCGCCGGGCACGCCGTCGGCACTGTGGACACGACCGGACGCCCCTCCGAGGGCATGATCGTCGCCGGGCAATCCATCGGCCTGCTCGTCGTCGGGGCCAACGCCGTCTTCCTGCCGCCGAGCACAGAACCGGGCCGACCCATCGACGCGAACCTCTTCGACGATTGGATCATCGAGATCGACAACAAGTCGATTACGCATCGTCCGGATTGCTGGGGGCACTATGGCGTCGCCCGTGAGATCGCGGCGATGCTCGGCCTGCCGCTTAAGCCGTACGACGTGACCAGTCCCGCCGAGTTTGCCCGGCCCGATCTGCCCGCCGTGCCGATCGAGATCGACGACGCGGAGTTGTGCCCGCGATACACGGCGTTGGTGATGAAGGGCTTGAAGGCCCAGCCGGCCCCGCTGTGGATGCAGGTTCGCCTCGCCCATTGCGGCCAGCGGCCGATTGATCTGCTGGTCGACCTTACCAACTACGTCATGCTGGAGCTGGGTCAGCCGATGCACGCGTTCGACGGGGCCCGGTTGCCGAACATCCAGGTGGCCCTGGCCGCGCCCGGCGAGCGGTTCATCACCCTCGACGGCATGTCTCGCAAGATGCCGTCGGGCACGCTGATGATCCAGTCCAACCGCAAGTCCGTGGCCATCGCCGGGATCATGGGCGGGGCGGAGACGGAGGTCACCGCCAAAACCGAGACGGTCTTGCTGGAGTCCGCCAACTTCGACGCGGCCACGATCCGCCGGGCGGCGACGGGAATGGGCCATCGCACCGAGGCCAGCGCTCGCTTCGAGAAGTCGCTCGATCCGGCGAACACGGTTCTCGGCGTCGGCCGCTTCCACAAACTGGCGAAGGCGGAACTGCCGGGTTTGGAGTTGGCCAGCGCGCTCAGCGACTGCCACCCGGCACCGAAACCGGTCCAGGCGATTGAATTGGATTGCGATTTCGCTTCGCGCATCATTGGGAAGGCGGTGACGCCGGAGGAGATCAAGAAGATATTGACGGCGTTGGAGTTCAAGTGCGAGGAGGTGGAAGCCGGGGCGGCCTGCAAATTGCGCGTCACGCCGCCGTCATATCGGGCCACCAAGGACATCGAGATCGAGGCGGACCTGATTGAAGAGGTGGCCCGCTTCGTCGGTTACAACAACATTGAGCCGGTCCTGCCGAAGGTCTCGGCGAGGTTCTTCGAGCCGTCGCCGGAATTGCTCATCGAGGAGAAGACGCTTGACGTTCTCTGCCGCGACGGAGAGTTCGTCGAGGTTCACGACTATATCTGGTATGACGACGAATGGCTCGCCAGGCTGGGCCTTGATGCCGGCGAGTGTGTGACCCTCAAGAACCCCGCGGCGGAGAACTGCTCGCGTTTCCGCAAGACGCTGATGCCCGGCATGATCGCCCTGGCGGAGCGAAACCGGCATCACCATAGCCGCTTCCAGCTTGCCCAGGTCGGAAGCGTGTTCGAGCCCGGCCACTCCACGGTCGAGGAGTCGCAGCATCGCAGCCTCGGGCTTGTCGCCGTGCAAGGGGGGAGCAAGGCGGGCGCCGCCGTGTGGGACTGCCTCCACAGCGCCTTGGACGGCTGGGCCAGACGAGTGCTTGAGTCCTCCCTCGAATACCGCGAAACGAAAGCCGGCCATCCTTGGGAGGATGCCGACCGTGTCGCCGAGATCGCCGTGGCCGGCCGCATTGTCGGTCGGACCACCATACTCCCGTTGGCCTGTAAGCAGAGGATCGACGAGCGGCTGAAGGCCTGGTCGATTGCCCTCGCCGAGTTGAATCTGACTGCTCTGGCGGACTTGATCGGCCGCCACGAGAAGCTGCCGGCCGTGCCGAGGCACCCGCAGGTCCGGTTGGACTTCAGCTTCCTGATCGATGCGGCCACCCGCTGCGCCCGCGTGCAAGGCGAATTATCGCGTTTCACGCACGCATTGCTTCGGCGGCTTGCCTTCGTCGGGGCTTACGAAGGCGGCTCCGTGCCCGAGGGCAGGCGGAGCCTGACCTTCCGCGCGGAAATCGGCCGGGATGATCGAACGCTCAGCGACGAGGATATCCGCGGCTTCCGGGCCGATTTCACCGCGTTCTTGTCTTCGCATGGGATGGAGCTTCGGGGATAGGCGCAATGGCACGTCAAAGGCTTGCCGCCGTGGTGTACTGCCTCGCCCTGCTGGGCGGCGTCGAGACCGCCCCAGCTCAACAGGCCGGAAGCGGGCCCCAGCCTGTGCCTTCCGCCGCCGAGGTCCGGCGGATTCGAGGCATTATCGACAAGGATCAATCCTGGTCCGGCACGGTGATCATCACCGACGACGTGACCATCCAAGACGCGACTGTCACGGTAAACCCCGGGACAACCGTGGAGTTCGCCCACGCGGCGCCCGGCAGCCATCCGACGTTGACCGTCGGCACGGCCACCAGCGCCGCCGGCGAATTGAAAGTGCTGTCGACCGCCGAGCAGCCGATCACCTTCCGCACTCGCGAGACGACCAATGCCGGCCATATCGTGGTGAACATCAGGAACTCGATCACGTACGGGCCGGCTCACGGGAATCTGCCCGGCGGCACGTCGCGCCCGGTGAGCGTCCCCAACGACGTCACCTGGCGGTATGTGCGGTTTGAGAGGCTGGGATTTCTGCGGCCCCAGCGGGCAAGCGCGTCGAAGGCCCGATTGGTGGAACCGGCGGTCGCCTTTAACCTTCTCGGCGGACCTCATAAACTCAACCTCTTGGACTGCGCCTTCACCGGCTGCACGCGGGTGGAGATTCGGGCGGGCAACGGGGCCGAAATCACCGCCGCCGACAACCGGTTCAACGAGGAGGCCGAAAGGTCGGCGCTGCAGGTTTTGCCCGGCGGGGAGGGCTGGAAATCCGGGACCAGGGCGAACATCCGCGGCAACGTCCTGTCGGCGGCGCTGAGCGTGGAGGGCTTGGTCGCACTCGTCGCGGGCAACATCGTGGTGGGGCCGGGGGCCTGCCTCGTGGTCAAGGAAGACGGTTCAGCGGAAAGCCGGATCATCGACAACTATATCCACAACACGACCACCGAGGACGAGGGACGCTACTGCCTGAACTGCGAGAACCCCGCGGCGTTGATCGAGGGCAACATCATCCGGGGCGGCACGATGTGCGTCTTGAACGGCTCGCGCCGGATGTCCGGCAATGTCTTTATCGGGGCGGCGCGGCTGAGCAGCCGCTATGTGAGGGACGCCCGGACGCACCAACTTGTGGCGGCCCTGCCCCAAGAGGCGACCTTCGAGCGGAATCTGCTCCTCGGCCCGGCGAACTCCCTGCTGGTACCGCAGCCGGCGGCGTCACCCCCGAAGGGTGATGGAGCGAAGGGGCCGACGATCATCCGACACAATCTGTTCGACGGCTTCGGGGAATCCAGCCGGGCGATTCACCTGAACTCGGCCGGCCGGCCCTCGGCGCCTGTGGCGGTGATGAACAATGTGGTCTTGCGCGTCCCGACGCTGGTGTACGATGAAGCCGGCACGGACGATACACTGACCTATGCGGACTACAACGCCGCCGCGCCGCCGCTCCCGCGGCCGTTTGACCGGGCGGCGATCGCTGGAATCGCGATGGGTAAACCCGGCTGGGCGGCCAATGATATCTGCTTCGATGATGTCGCGGCGTTGCGGCTCGCCGCGGCGCCGCAGGCGCCGCCGGCTGATTTCAACAGCGAGTTGCTGGCCGGGAAGGTCTCCATCGCCCAGATGCGAAAACGCTTGTTCGACGCCTATCGTCCTCTCGCTAACAGCCCGTTGATCGGCGCCGGCAGAGCATCGTCGCCTTCCGACACAGCGAACGACCACCGCTGCACGATAGGGCCGAACGAGGCGGGAAAGTAGGGGCAACGGGCCCCGGAGGCCTCACAAGTCCTCGGCGATCAGAGCCATCACTTCGGACAGTCTTTGCTCCAACGCCTTCTTGGTCCTCGCCTGCAGGACGAGCCGCAAAGCCGCCTGGCCGGCTTCGTGGCGGAGGTTGAACCACCAGTCGGGGTACTTAACGGTGATGCCGTCGAATTGGTCGACCTGGGCGTCGCTGAAGGCCCCGAGCACGGCCCTGCACGCGGCCTCCGGGTCCGTGCTGGGTACGTGGGTCTCTCCGGATGAACGGTATCGCTGAAGCGGCCGGAGCAGTTCGCTCAGCTTGCGGTCGGCGGCGGCGGCGATGTTAACGGCTTGCACGAGGGCCAGCAGGGCCGACTCACAGAACAGGCTGTCCCGGAAGTAGAACCCCCCGGATTCATCGGCGCCGAAGACGGCGTTGTGCTCGAACATCGTCTTCTTGATCGAGACGCGGTCCGATTTGGCCAGTATCGGTGTCCCCCCGACCCGTTCGACTTCTTCTCCCAAAGCGGCCGTGCAGCGCAGGTCAAAGACAATGACCGCCTGGGCGGCGCGCTCGACCATTCTTCTGGCGAGCAGCGTGGCCATCACGTCGGAAGCGATGATCAGGCCCTTTTCGTCCAGGAAGACGCACCGGGACAGATCGCTGTCGAAACAGACGCCGAAGTGGGCCTTGTGTTGTTTGACCGCGGCCCGAAGCTGCCGCGTGCTCCGGGGAGAGGCGGGGTCCGGTTCATGGGCGAAAGTGCCGTCGCACTCCTTGTTGAGCAGGATGACATTGAGATTCTTGATGCCGCCGAGGATGAAGGGAAGCAAGCGGCCTGCCAGGCCGTTGCTCGCGTCGGCCACCACGCGGACCGGCCGTGGAAGCCGCCCTCCTTCGGCGACGAGCAGGCCGCGGACGACGTCGCGGTAGGCAGCGGTATGATCGGATTCGGTGCGTACTCCTTTGATGCCGGTGTCGTGTCTGGGGACGCGCGCGGCGATGTCGCGGATGCTGGTCAGGCCTGTGTCGAAGCTGATGGCTGTTCCCTTGGGTCCGCAGAACCTGAAACCGTTGTGATTCCACGGCATGTGGCCGCCGGTGGTTTGCACGCCGCCGGCCGCTGCGATCCGGTTGACCACGAAGTGCAGTTGTGGCGTGTCGATCGCTCCGATGTCGATCACGTCAACTCCGTAGGCCAGGATCCCATCGGTCAAAGCTTGCTGCAGGGCGGCGCTGTGCGGCCGCGAGTCTCGCCCGACAACGATGGAGCGGGCGGTTCGTTCCGCCCGCTCGAAGCCCCTGAGTTTGCCGCTGATGTATTGCGCGGTGGCGTGACCGATCCGCCAGGCGACGTCGGTCGACAGGGGAAAGGGCACGGCGGCGATGACATCGTCCTGCCGAAAAAGCGACTCCATGGAAAAGCCGGCCGGCCCGGCCGTTCCGAGGGAGTGGGCTGCTTCGCGACCGGCTTCCCCGTCGTTGAACTGGCAACCGCGGCACTTGGGGAAACTGGCCTTTCGCCGTCCGCGACAGATGGCATCGGATATTTTGACGTGCTCCTCGCCGGGGCAGAATCGGTAGTAGTCGACGGGTCGCTGGGTGCCGCTCATGTCACGAGCATGGTAGCGTGGCGCGCCGGCAGACGCCACGGCGGGAAGCAAACCGGCCCGCTTGGCCCTCTATTTGCTCCCTCGGCGCCGAGGGAGATTCGTGCTCAAGCAGCCCCGCCCAGCGCGCCGCGGCACGAAGTTGCATTGCCAGCGAGCGCCAAGAGGGTTAAGATACAAGGTTTTATGCGTGGCACGCGAGTGCTCCTGTAAGAAACGAGAATGAGTTAACGGCATCGGAGGAACGATCAGATGACCCAGGCAACGTCGGCAGGTTCAGGCGTGGCGGCATCGAAGAAGTACCCACCGCCTGCTAGTTTTTCCGCACAAGCCCACATCAAGACGACGGCGGAATACGAGGCTCTGTACACACGCTCCATTGAGGACCCGGAGGGCTTCTGGGCCGAGGTGGCCAGCGGCTTCCACTTCTTCAAGAAGTGGGATCGCGTGCTGGAGTGGAAGGAGCCGTTCGCCAAGTGGTTCGTGGGATCGCAGACCAACGTCAGCTACAACTGCCTGGAGCATCAGATCAACCGCGGGCGCGGCGACCACACCGCCATCCTTTGGGAAGGCGAGCTGGTTGACGCCAAGGGGCAGCCGACCGAAGTCCGCAAGTACACCTACAAGCAGCTTCTTGTCGAGGTCTGCAAGTTCGCCAACGCCTTGAAGAAGATGGGCGTCAAGAAGGGCGACCGCGTCACCTTGTATCTGCCCATGATCCCGGAGTTGGCCATCGCCATGCTGGCCTGCGCCAGGATCGGCGCTCCGCACTCGGTGATCTTCGGCGGCTTCACCGCTCAGGCCATCGTCGATCGCCTGGTCGACGCCCAGTCACACGTGGTCATCACGTCGGACGGCGGTTATCGCCGAGGGAAGGTCGTTCCGCTGAAGGACAACGTCGACGAGGCCTGCAACATGACCGACCTGGTCAAGAAGGTCATCGTCTTCAAACGCTCCGGCAACAACGTCAGCATGAAGACCGGGCGCGACGTGTGGTGGCACGACATCGTCAAGGGTGAGTCCGACACCTGTCCCCCCGAGCCGCTCGATGCCGAGCACATGCTCTTCCTCCTCTACACCAGCGGAAGCACCGGCAAGCCCAAGGGCATCCTGCACACCACCGCCGGGTACATGATCTACGCCGGCTACACCGCCAAGATGGTCTTCGATCTCAAACCGGACGACATGTTCTGGTGCACCGCCGACATCGGTTGGATCACCGGCCACACCTACATCGTCTACGGCCCCCTGACAAACGGCGTGACCTCCATCATGTTCGAGGGAGCGCCCAACCATCCCGATTGGGAGCGTTTCTGGGCGATGATCGAGCGATACAAAGTCACCAAGTTCTACACCGCCCCGACGGCCATTCGCGCCTTCATGAAGCAGGGACCGGAACTGCCCGCCAAGCACGACCTGTCGTCGTTGAAGTTGCTCGGCACCGTCGGTGAGCCAATCAACCCCGCCGCTTGGGATTGGTACCACGACCACATCGGCGGCAATCGATGTCCGATCGTTGACACCTGGTGGCAAACCGAGACAGGCGGCATTTTGATTTCACCTTTGCCCGGCGTGACGGTCACCAAACCAGGCTCCGCGACCCGCCCGCTCCCGGGCATCGACGCCGCCGTGATGGAACGCGACGGCAAGGTCCTGCCCAGGGGAAGCAACGGCTTGCTGTGCATCCGCAAGCCCTGGCCGGGCATGCTCCGCGGCATCTACGGCGATGAGGATCGCTATCGAACGCAGTACTGGTCGGAAATCAAGGGCGTCTACTTCACCGGTGACGGGGCCAAGTTCGACGAGGACGGCTACTTCTGGATCACCGGCCGCGTGGATGACGTCATCAAGGTCTCCGGCCATCGGCTGGGCACGGCGGAGGTGGAGTCGGCCCTGGTCTCACACCCCAAGGTGGCGGAAGCGGCGGTCGTCGGCTATCCGGATGAGATGACCGGCGAGGCCATCGCCGCATTCGTGACGCTCAAAGGCGGCATCACTCCCAGCGACGCCCTGAAAGACGAACTCAAGAAGCACGTGGGGCACCAGGTCGGGGCGATCGCTCGACCCAAAGACATTCGCTTCGCCGACGCGCTGCCCAAGACGCGAAGCGGCAAGATCATGCGGCGACTGCTGCGTGAGTTGGCCACCAAGGGCCGGGTCGATGGCGATGTGACGACGCTCGAGGATCTCGGCACGATCGCGAAGCTCCGCGAGTCGGACGAACAGTAGCCCGCCAGACGCTCCGGCGGCCGACGCGAATCCGCCGGCGAAGGAACAAGAGCCCGTCGGCGTCTTCCACGGCTGCCCGATGCCGCGGAATGCCGCGATCGGCTTGGTGCATCAAGGTACCTGTTCAGCGGTTACCTGTTGTCGTGGTCAATTCTGGTGATGCGGCGCCGATCTCTGTTAAGAGAACCCGCCGCCTGGACAAGATCACAACACGGGAGCCGCCAAGCAGGTACCTCTTTTTATGGCTGCGCTGACGCAGACCCGTGATATGGCTGAGGTTGCGAGCTTTCCTTGGCTTCGCGTCGTCATCGGCGGAGTTGAAGATTCCTTGCTTTGTTCTTCCGGTGAGATGTGCACGGGCCGGCGGCCAAACTTCGCTTCCTCGCCGGGGTTCCATTTCTTCAGCGGATCGGCTATGATGCACTCTTGATCGTGCGGGAGGTATTATTGCGGGGCAATCGCCTTTCCTGTTGAAACCAGCCCCGACGGAGTCGTCGATCAGCACGGCGTGAGGAGGCGCCGGTAATGGGCGGCGCCGGAGCGGCTGGGATGATCGCGCGGCGCGGCGCGGTCCAGCCAACTTATCGCAGTCGGGTCGAGAGCGAGTTTCAAGGAATCGTTTCATGTCTTACGCAGCGGCCCTGCAGCGAGAATCGGCAAAACCGCATTTGAGAAACAAGGGACGAAGCTCATGGCGATGGAATCTGCCTGTAAGCTGCAAGTCGGAAGGAGTCACTACGATGGGCGGGTTCGGATGGAAGCGGACCACATCGACTTCACGGGTCCGATCAAGTACCGCTTCAGGCTAAGCGAAATCCGCAGCCCGAGACACGACACTGATACTCTCTTCTTTGACTTTCATGGCAGCCCGGTCAGCCTGAAGTTGAGCAGTGTTCGAGCAGCGGCCCATTGGCTTGACTACATGCTGCACCCACGAACCCTGGTGGACAAACTAGGCGTCAAGCAGGGCCATCGCGTCCGGGTGATGAACCTCGACGACAATAATCTGCTGAGCATGATCGAAGGCAGGAACGCCACCCTGGTTTCCCATCCGGCAACGGCCTGCGACATGGTCATGCTGGGCGTGGAGCGTCCAGGCGAGCTTCACCAGATTGCGGATCTTTCCGAAACGCTGCAACCGGACGGAGCCATCTGGGTGGTCCTTCCCAAGAGCGTCCGAACGGTGACCAAGGCGAACGTATTCGCCGCCGCCCGCGTCGCCGGCTTGAGCCAGACTGACATCGTGGACTACTCCGAAACACAGGCGGCTTACAAGATGGTTCGGCCGGAAACGGTCAAGCGGCCCAGCGCCCCCGGACAGAAAGCCGCAAACCACGAGCTGCCGAATCCACGCAGCGGCTCCAAGGCCCGCGCCGCCTCGACGTGAGCGCCGAACAATCGCGAACGCGACATTAGAGCCACGACCGTGAGGGAGCGGTCACCGTGTGATCCCAAGGGCCCGCTTGATCCCAGAGTGACCGCTCCCGCACGGTTGCGGCTCTGCTCACGATCTTGCGGGCGATGACCCTCGCCGGGAATCTCCGAGATGTCCACACGCCGCCGCGCCGTGATCTTCGACATGGACGGGACGTTGACCCGTCAGAACCTCGATTTTGATTTGATCCGGCGCGAGATCGGGCTGAGCCAAGGGCCCGTGTTAGAGGCCATCGCGAAGATGCCCGCGCAGGAAGCGGCTCGAGCGGCCGCGATCCTGGAGCGGCACGAGGCCGTCGCCGCCGAGGCCTGCGAATTGCAGGACGGCGCGGCCGAGGTCGTCGAGGCCATCCGTTCACGGGCGATTTCCGTTGCTCTGATGACCCGGAACTCGCGAAGATCAGTCGACGTCTTTCTGAGCAGACACCGGCTGGCCTTTGATTTGATCTGGACTCGTGAAGACGGGCCGATGAAGCCGACGCCGGAGCCGGTCTTCAGGATTTGCGCGCGGCTGGATGTGCGGCCCGCCGACACCTGGGCGGTGGGGGATTTTCACTATGATATCATCTGCGGCGCCCGGGCCGGCGCGAAGACCGTGCTGTTGGTGGAGGCCGGGCGAGAGCGGCCCGAATACGCCGCGGAAGCCGATTACGTGATCGCTGATCTTCGCGAATTGTTGCAGCACCTGGACCTGAGCAGCCTTCGGCAATAGCCCAAAGAATTCAGAATGTGGAATGTGGAGAGACTCTGGTCTGGATTGAGGTTCCGGCAGCGGCGGCGGCCACCTCCAAATTCTCAATTCCACGAGCGGGGCGAATTGACATGAGCGTGGCATCCCTGGCGGTCGCTCACCTGCTTCACCGCAAGTTGCGGACGGGCTTGAGCATCCTCGCCGTGAGCATCAGCGTCACCATGCTGCTGGTAATGCTGGGGATGTCGCACGGCATGCTCAACGAGGTCGCCGAGCGGGTGCAGAGCGTGGATGCCGAACTGATCGTGCTGCCGGAGAACGAAAACGTCATCTTCACCGCCGGCGCCGCCTTCAGCGGCAAGATCGCCCCTTTGATCGACGACTTCGAATTCCAGGGCCGCCGCGTGGTCAAGCGGACCATAGGCGTCATGCTGGACACGCTGCACATGGGCGGGCAGCAGCAGCGCCTCTTCGGAGTCGACAGGAACGACATGACCGCCTTCCTCGGCCGCCGGCGGATCGTCGAGGGACGGCTGTTCGACGAGAACCGGACCTTCGGCAACCGCGTCGATCAATTGCGCGCCCCGGGCGGCTTCTACGATTCCTCGCAGATCACCGAGGACGAACTGAACGCGGCCTGCGAGCTGGTCATCGACACGCGACTGGCCCGCGTCGGCGGCTACCGGCTGGGCGACGAGATCATCTTTCTCGGCAGGCCGTTCAGAATCGTCGGCATCGTCCAGTCGGTCGTGGCCGGGCGGGTTTTCTGTCCGGTGCAGGTCCTGCAGTGGATCAAGAACGCGGGCGTGCCGTGGTTGAGCATGTTCTTCGTGCAGTTGCACCCGCCGGTACGCGACGGCTTGGCCCTAGATGCGGCCGCCCCGTTGGACCGGGCTGTTTACGAGGAAGCCGTCGCCGACGCTCTGAGCAACAGAATCAAGGCCAAGGTGGAGCTCAAGAGCGGCTACCGCGAAGCGCTATACGAGAGCTTTTCGCAGTTATACCTCTACATCAATGCGGCCAGCGCGGTGGCTCTCATCGTCTGCTTCCTGATTATCCTCTTAAGCATGTACACCATGGTGCTTGAGCGCACTCGCGACATCGGCATCCTCAAGTCCCTGGGCGCCGGCCGGCTTTACCTGTTGGCCGAGTCGATCACGGAAGCGATCATTGTCTGCGTTTCGGGCACGCTGTTGGGAATCCTCTCCGCTTTCGTCGCCAAGTATGCCATCGAGGCGGCCAAACCGTTGTTGACGGTCAGCATCGAGCCGACGTTCATCATCATTGCCCTGACCATCGGCATCGTTGGCGGATGCCTGAGCGCCCTGTATCCCGGCTACCGGGCTGCACGGCTCGATCCGGGGGCGGCGCTCAGCTTTGAGTAATACAATCGCTCGACGAGCCCCGGACTTAAGTCCGGGCGGTCCCGAACCACGAGTGGCGGCGTTGCGCGAACCGACGACAGCACGGACTGAAGTCCGTGGCTCCTCGATCTGAGCCAGAGCGGTACGAATGACCGAACCAGGCGACATCATCGTTCAAGCTCGTGACGTGCACCATACGTATTACGCCGACGGCGTGGAGACGCCCGTGCTGCACGGAATCAACTTGAAGGTTGGCCGGGGCGAGTTTGTCATCATCATGGGACCGAGCGGTTGCGGAAAGAGCACGCTGCTCAACGTCCTCGGCCTGATGATGCGGCCCACTTCCGGCCGCGTGGAGATCGACGGCGTTGAGACGGCGGCTCTCCCTGATTCAGCCCGCACGGCCCTCCGCCGCCGGAAGCTCGGTTTTGTCTTTCAGCGGTTCAATCTGCTTCGCGTGCTGTCCGCCGAGCAGAACGTGGCCATCGCCTTGCGACTGCGAGGCGAGAGCGTCGACGGTCAGGCGGCCGCGGCCTTGCAGCGGGTGGGCCTGGCCGGCAAGCGCCGCAGCAAGCCGGGCAACCTTTCAGTGGGCGAGCAACAACGGGTGGCCATCGCCAGGGCCGTCGTCTCGCGGCCGATGCTGCTCCTCGCCGACGAGCCGACAGGCAATCTCGACTCCAATAACGCGACCGGGGTGCTGGACCTGCTTGCCGAGTTGAACCGCGCCGACGGCCTCACCACCCTGATGATCACCCACAACGAACACCTCGCCGAGCGGGCCGACCGCGTCCTGGTCATGCGCGACGGCCGGCTGGAGCGGACTTGACATGGCCTCGCAGGCGGACGTGATGACGATGGAACCGGTGCATCAGTATGCCCCGCGACTCTCGCCGCCGGAGGCGCCGTTGCCGACACTGACGCCGGCCAACGAAATCAACCTGTGGCCGTGGTTCATCTCTTTTCTATCCTGGATGACCATTCTGACTGTTGCGGCCCTTTGGGGGCTTCACCTGGCGGACACGAGTGGCTCAGTCATCGGATGGGCGGTGTGGTTGCTTTCCGTCACCGCCTTCTATCTCTCGCTTTGTTGCGCCTTCTTCCCCTTCCCGACTACTTGGATCATCCTGCTTGCGGCGAGCGACATGGTCGCGGAGCAGTTGGGCATCGTGAACCATGAGATGGCCAGGATGGTTGTGGTGGCCTCGGTCTGTTCGCTCGCCACCGCCTTGGCCAATCTCAACGAATATCACATCATCACTTGCCTGCTGCGCTTTCGCCGCATCGGTAAGGTCCGGCAAACACGGCTCTACACCGCCGCCAGCGGTTGGTTTCGACGAAGCCCGTTTTGGATCGTCATGCTGTTCAGCTTCCTGCCCATCCCCGTGGACGTGATCCGCTGGCTGGCGATTCTCTCTCGGTACTCCAGGGCGCGGTTCTTCGTCGCCAACGTGATCGGCCGCTGGTTCCGCTACGCGATCTGGGCGCTGGCTTCACTTGGCCTCAGTCTGACCACCAGGCACATCGTCATCATCCAAATCATCCTGGTCGCCATCGCCCTCGGCCGCATCGCCATGCGGTTTTGGCGACGCGACAACCACGCGAGCCCCGCCGCCGACGTCGCGATTGCCGTCGACCAACCACAGTCATAGAATGTGCAGCCTCGCGGCGAGAGATTGCACGCCAGCGACAGGAGACGTTCATGCACGCAACCCTGCTGTCTCTTCTTGGTCTATTGATGGGAGCTTGCGTGCTGGGCCAGAACCCCCCAGCGACACAACCGAGCGATCAGCCGCCGGCCGGCACGGCAACGCCCCAGCCCGCCGCGACCCGCCCGTCCGCGGTCTCGCCTGCAACCATGCCGAGCAAACCCTCCTCCGGTGATCCGAAGATCGACGCCATCCTCGACCGACTGGAAGAGAAGGGCCGGGCGATCAAGGGGTTGTCCTGCAAGTTGACCTACAAATTCGTGACCGTCGAGCCGGTGGAGGACTCGCAGATCAAGGAAGGCGAGCTGCTCTACGCCGTCGATCAGCCGAACTCGAAGTTCCTCATTCGTTTCGACCGCTTGATCGCCGAGGGCGTGTCGGCCGAACGACCTGAGTACTTCCTCTTCGACGGTCAATGGTTGATCGAGCGCAACGACAAGGCTCGAACGATCATCCGGCGGCAGGTGGTTCGTCCCGGCGAGGAGATCGATCCCTTCAAGCTGGGCAAGGGGCCGTTTCCTTTGCCGTTCGGCCAGAAGCGGGAGGACATTCTCAAGAACTTCAAGGTCGGCGCGGAGAGATTCGAGTTGGGAAACCCCGCCAACACCGACCACCTGAGATGCGTGCCGCTGCCGGATACGGAATTGGCGGCCAGGTACAGCCGAGTGGACATGTATGTACACCGGGATCTGGAGCTCCCGGTGCGGATCGTCACCCAGCGCCTCAGCGATGGCAACCGCACCGAGGTCGATTTCAAGGAGATCAACGCCAACGAGGCCCCGGCAACTTCGCGGTTTCAGATCGAAGTGCCCGCCGACTTCTCCGTCAGCGAGGAGCCTTTGCCGAACCGCGATTGAGCGCTGATACTGAACAGCGCCCGCCGGAAGGCCCCCCGGACCTCGGCCCAGACGCCGCCGCCCCGCGAAGGCCGTGAGGAAAGACAGTTGCTCTTGAAACGCTCGGCTTTGATGCAAGATGCTGTCGAGCCGCGGATGACGACTGGTCGAGAGGGCAGTCCTGCATGCCCGAGTTCGACGCAGCATGTCGCGGCCCGCCGGACTCGCCCGCGCTGCTTGGTGGTGACGGCCCTTATCCTCGGCGCCGTCGTCGGCTGCACCGATATTCCCCGCGCCTCGCGCGAGCGAAACGACTTATCAACCATGCGAAAAGTGACCATCTCGATCACCGGACGGACAGCGTACACAGCCTACGTGGCCGACGAAGAACACACCCGCAGCCTCGGCCTGATGAACGTCACGCCGGCCGACTTGCCCCCCGACCACGGGATGATTTTCGTCTTCGAGTCGGATCAATACCTCTCCTTCTGGATGCGAAACACGATCATGCCTTTGGATATCGCCTTCATTCGCTCGGACGGCACGATTGTCAGCACTCACACCATGCGCCCCCTGGATGAATCAGGTTATCCGTCCAACGAACCGGCCAAGTTCGCCCTGGAAGTCCGCGGCGGCCAGTTTCAGCAATGGGGCATCGTCGCCGGCGACCGCGTGGTGATTCCGGCGGAGCTTCAGGACGACGCTTCCGACGGGTAGCGTGTGCCGGCCACGTCCGCCAAGTTTAGCTTAACTTCTGGCCAGGCTTGTCCGAATGACCCCGAGGACTGCTTGCGGACGCTGCCGCGTCCGCTTGCTTGATCCGCCGGGAGGCACTGATTCGGTCGCCCGATAAGCCAGGCGGCGGTACATGCAGGGCGTGATCTCGCCCTGATGTCCGCCACCCCGAGCCGCAGCGTGATATGGCCACCCCCTCCAGCCGGTCAACAACCATAGCCGCCCTACCGCACGACGGCAGGGATGCCGGGCCGATCCTCCGTCTCGCCTTGGTCGGCCGACGGGCCGGCGCGCTGGATCTGGTGCGGCGACTCAAGCGTGCCGCGGACTGGTGTGTCTGCGAAGAGCTTGAGAGCCTCGATCAACAGGATGACGCCTTCTTTCGGCGGATCGACGCCGCCGTCCTGGTCGGTGACGATGAAGTAAGCCCGTCGCAGACCGAGGCCGGCCGTCCGGACACCGCCGAAGACCGCCTGCTGCACTCCCTCCGCTTGCACCGGGTCGGCGTGTTGATCTTGTCACGGCGCCCCTGGCGATTTGCCGGATATGGCTTCGGCACCGTGGCCTTGCCGCCGAGCGCCTCGATTGAAATGGTGCACGGCGTCTTGCTGGCTCTGGCCCGCTCCCGCCCGGTAATGCGGCTGCTGGACAAGCAGGTCGACGGCATTCGTCGACTGAGCGAGAGCCTGAGCAGGCAGTTCGCCGAAACCCAGAACGAATTGCGTCTGGCGGCGCGGCTGCAGAGCGAGTTTCTTCCCCGCGGACTGCCGAAGGATGGGCCCCTGCGCTTTGCCACCCTTTTCCGTCCCTCAAGCTGGGTCAGCGGCGATCTTTTTGACGTCTTTCGAGTGGACGAACATCACTGGGGATTCTATCTCGCGGACGCAATGGGACATGGAGTCGCGGCCGGCCTGCTCACTATGTACATCAAGCAGGCCATCCGACCCAAACGCATCCATCAACGCGGCTATGAATTGCTCAGTGCCGGACAGGTTCTGCACGAACTAAACGATCTTCTCGTCGGGTATGAGTTTCAAGATTCGCAATTCGTTACCTGCTGGTACGGCCTGATCAACACCCAGTCGTTGAGCATGAGCTACGCCGTGGCCGGGCACCCGCCGGCCCTGTTGATAAACGCCGCCGGCGAGATGCGCGAATTGCAGGGAGACGGGTGTGTCCTGGGAGTTGTCCCTGGGCAGGAATTTGGGACCGTCTCAGTCCCGCTGACAATCGGCGATCGCCTCATCGTGTACAGCGACGGATTGGAACCGATGCTGATCGAGAATCGCCTGTCAGCTTCGCAAATGCCCACGCTGGTCGAGGGAATGCCGGCCGTCTTGCGCCGGCCCGCGAACGACCTGATCGCGGAGTTGAATCGCAGATCGGATACCTGCCCCGGCAGCCTCAGCCGGGCGGACGACGTATCGGTGCTGGTCATGGACGTGGTCAACTGAGTGGAGCCCGACCGCGGCCGGCTTCGGGAACCAGCCTGAAGCGCCTGCGGCGAGCTGCACCGCACGCACGCACGGCGCTTGGCTCGCGGTTCACGCCGGCAGGCCGGTTTCCCGTTTCTACCGGGTCTGCGTCTCGCCGACCCAATGCTCGAACATCTGGGCGAGGAGTTCCATGGGCAGGCCGACGACGTTGGTGAAGCTGCCGGTGACCTTTTCGACGAAGGGGTCTTCCTGATCCTGTATCCCGTAGGCGCCGGCCTTGCCTTCCCAGGCGCCGGTATCGAGGTACTCCTCGATGGCGGCGTCGCTGAGAACGCGAACCTGGACGGCGCTGATGGCATGCTGCAAGAGGCGACGGCCGCTGCGCGGGTGCAGCAACACCACACCGGTGACGACGCTGTGGAGCGTCCCGGATAGGCAACGAAGAATATCGGCCGCATTCTTGCGATCGGAAGGCTTGCCGATGACCGCTCCCTGCAGCACGGCGATGGTATCGGCCCCCAGGATGGTCTTGTCCGGATGATGGTTGGCGACGCTGCGAGCCTTGAAGTAAGCAAGGGATTCGGCGTGCAACGTCGGGGCCGCGTGCGGATGGACCCACAGCGGCTCCAACAACGGCGGCGGCACCACCTGGAAGCGGTACCCGCTTTCCTGTAGAAGCTGCGATCGCCGCGGGCTGCTGGAGGCAAGCACCAGCGGGTCGGGTTGGACAAGGTCGATCATGGGGAAGACACCGTTCCTGCCCCCCGGCCCCGGTCGGCGCGGCTCACGGCGGTGGTGCAGGCTCGACCGTTGAGTATAAGCCAACGGTTGACAATGCAAAACAGGGGCAATAGGAAATCCGTCGTGGATCAAGAGAACGCAGAACGCAGTCATACCCGGGCCGATGCTCCGTCGCCGGGCACGGCGCCGCCGCCGGTCAACGGAGAGACACAATGTTGTCACTGGCGGCTCTGCGTCGCTGTCGTTCTGGCGGTCTATGCCGCCGGCTTGACGCACGGGCTGTCCCGGCCGTGGGTCGGCATGCACGACTGGAACGGAGCATTCTACTCTCAACTGGCTCGAAACCTCCTGCGCTATCCGCTCTCGGCACACGGCGGCCTGGGCGTCGTTGCAGTGGGACAGGCCCTGCCGCCGGAGGAAGAGCGCTCGATCTACGCCACCCATCCGCCGGGCTTGATATGGCTGGTGGCGGCGGCCTTTCGGCTCTTCGGTGAGTCGGAATGGTCCGCGAGGCTGGTGGTGGTCTTGGCCTCGCTTGCTTCCTTGGCCTTGTTAATCCATCTCGTGAAACAAGCGTACGGGCTGGAGGCGGCCTTGACCGCAGGCGTGCTCTACGCCGTGCTGCCAATGACCGTTTACTTCGGGCGGATGGTGGACCAGGAAGCTGTCTGCCTGTTCTTCATGCTGGCCGCAACGGCCGCCTGGCAGGCGGCGGGAGGCCAAACCGGGGGGCGGCGGAACACCATCACCCTGGCCGGATGGGTTGTGGCCATCGCCGGGGCGATCATCGTGGACTGGGCGGGCATGCTTTGTGCCGCCTTGTTCTGCGCCCAC
>CAYYBO010000037.1:0-18514 GCA_964470125.1 uncultured Planctomycetaceae bacterium
CATCTCGCAGGGCCTGGCCGGTATACGAGGCGGAGCAGTCGGCGACTTCCTCCGGCGTCCCGGCGATGACGACGCGGCCGCCCTGATCGCCGCCCTCGGGGCCGAGGTCGATCACCCAATCAGCGGTCTTGATGACGTCGAGATTGTGTTCGATGACGACGACGGAGTTGCCGGATTCGACGAAGCCGTGCAGCACCGCGAGCAGGCGGCGGATGTCCTCGAAGTGCAGGCCGGTCGTCGGCTCGTCGAGGATATAGAGCGTGCGGCCGGTGGAGCGTTTGACCAGTTCGCGAGCCAGCTTGACGCGCTGGGCCTCGCCGCCGGAGAGCGTGGTGCTGGACTGGCCCAGCTTCAGGTAATCCAGGCCCACGTCGTGCAACGTCTTGAGCATGGCGTGAACCTTGGGGATGGCCGCGAAACGCTCCATCGCCTCCTGCACGTCCATGTCCAGCACGTCGGCGATGCTCTTTCCGCGATAGTGAATTTGCAGCGTTTCATGGTTGAACCGGCGACCGCCGCAGACCGGGCATGGCACCCAAACGTCCGCCAGGAAATCCATCTCGATGCGATTGGCCCCGTTTCCCTCGCAGGCCTCGCAACGGCCGCCACCGGACTCGCCGCTGGGAACGTTGAAACTGAATCGGCCGGGCTTGTACCCGCGAACGCGGCTGTCCGGCAGCCTGCTGAATAGATCGCGGATGAGGTCGAACAGCTTGATGTAGGTCGCCGGGTTGCTGCGGGGCGTGCGGCCGATGGGCGACTGGTCGATGTCGATGACCTTGTCGAGGTGTTGAACGCCGAGGATGCGGTCGTGCTTGCCGGGCTCGGCCTTCTCGGCGCCGTTAAGGTCGAGGGCCAGCCGTTCGCGAATGATGTCGATGACCAGCGAACTCTTGCCCGACCCGCTGACGCCGGTGACGCAGACGAAACGCCCCAACGGAATGGAGACGTCGATGCCTTTGAGGTTGTTATGGCGGGCGCCCTGGACAACAAGCCAGTTCACATCAGAGCATTTCACGGTTGGATGTAGGGTCGGCCCCCCGCGGCCGACGGGAACACCATGTGCGTCCACTTGCGGTGGTCCCTGCCGACGAGAAGACGGCGGCGCCTCTGTGGCGCCGGCGTCTCGCCGGTGGGACCGCGGGCGAGAACCCCGTGCCGCAGTGCTACCTGTCGGCCGCGCACTCATTTCGCCCCCCGCTTCCGTGTGGACGATCGGCGCGGGCGCTTCGACCGATCCGCGCGAGGCTCCGCCGGTCGAACCGGCCGACGGGTCTTCGGGACTTCTATCTCTCGCCGGCCGTTGAGGTACTGGGCGGTGATGGACTCCTTGCAAGCAAGGACTTCGTCCAGCGTGCCGGCAGCGACGATCTTGCCGCCGCGGACGCCGGGGCCGGGGCCGAAATCGACGACGTAATCGGCGGCCCGCATGGTCGCCTCGTCGTGCTCGACGACGACGACGGTGTTGCCCATCTGCTGGAGCTTTCGCAGGCTTTCGAGCAGCCGTTCGTTATCGCGGGCGTGCAGGCCGATGGACGGCTCGTCGAGGATGTAGAGCACGCCGACGAGGCCGGAGCCGATCTGACCGGCGAGGCGGATTCGTTGCATCTCACCGCCGGCGAGCGTCGGGGCCGTGCGGTCAAGCGTCAGGTAGTGCAGGCCGACGTTGAGCAGGAACTCGATCCTGGCCCGCAGCTCCTTCATCACCTCCTCGACGACGACCTGCTGCACCGGCGTAAGGTCCAGTCGGGAGAGCGTGTCGTAAATGTCGGCGACGGAGAGCGAACACAGCTCCTGGATTGTCGGGCCGACGGAATCGGTCGGCGGCCTTGAACAGAGCCGCGACCGTAAAAGAGCGGTTCCCTCCGGCATCGAAGGGATCGATCCTTCACGATTGCGGCTTGGATCAGATGGCATTTCGAGGCGGCCAACGCTTGGGTTCAGGGGCCGTCTTGTTCGAACGGGTACCGCTCCCTTACGGTCGCGGCTCTGTTCGGTGCGGCCGCTGGTGCGAGAATCCTTTCTCGCACCTCCTGCCGCTGGGAGTCCTTTCCCCGCCGCGCTCGAACTGGAGGGGATTTCGGGAGGAGGAGGAACGAGAAGGGATTCTCGCTCCAGTTGTACCGGCAGGCGAACGGCGAGGGCCTGTTCGTTCAATCGCCCGCCGCGGCAATCGGGGCAAGGCTGACGCCGCATGAACTGCTCGTAGTACTCACGGATGAACGAAGCCTTGGCCTTGCGATACTTGTCGCGAAGTTCCTCGATCACTCCGCCGAACGTGTCGCCGTGCTTCCAGACGCCCCCGGACCAGCGCCACGTATACGTGATGTGCCGGTCGCCGGTGCCGTCCAGCAGGGCTTCGCGGGCCTTCTTCGGCAGGTCCTTCCAGGGCGTGTCGAGGTCGAAGCCAATCGCATCGGCGACGCCCTGGTAGATATGCCGCCGCCAGCGGCCGATCTTGCCCCGCATCGGCGCGATGCAGCCGCCGAGGAAACTGAGCGACGGATCAGGCACAAGCAGCTCTGGATCAAAATCGTACATCTCCCCGAGACCGTCACAAGTCATGCACATGCCGGACGGCGAGTTGAAGGAGAACATTTGCGGCGTGGGCGGCTCGAAGGAAACGCTGCAATCGGAGCAGGCGTACTTCGAAGAGAAGACCTTGTCGCCGAAAATTGGGCCTCGCGCCGAGGCCTCTGTGGCACGGGCGTCCCGCCCGTGAGCCCACCGGCGAGACGCCGGTGCCACAAATCCAAGCCCTTGGCCGCCCGCGCCGGGTTCGGTGGGGCGGGCAGAATCTTGTTCCTCAAAGGGAGCGACGATCAGCGTACCGCCGCCGACGCGCAGGGCGTTCTCCACCGCTTCCGCCAGCCGCGATCGGGCCGAATCGTCGATCCTCAGCCGGTCGATTACGACTTCGATGTTGTGTCGCTGGTTCTTCTGCAAGGCGAGGTCTTCGCGCAAGGCGACGATCTGGTCGTCCACGCGGGCACGGACGTAACCGGCGCGGATGAGGTCGTCGAAGAGATCGCGGAACTCGCCCTTTTGGCTCCGGGCGACGGGAGCCAGGATCAAAACGCGAACCTCGCGCGCGGGTGCGTTTTCGCGCGCAGGCCGCTCCGAACAGAGCTGCGACCGTAAGGGAGCGGTTCCCGCCCGCATTGAAGAGGCCGCTTCTTCTTGGTTGGGGCTCTGACCGGAAGGCACTTCGGAGCGGTCATCACTTGGTTTCAACGGCCGTCTTGTTCGAGCGGGTACCGCTCCCTTACGGTCGCGGCTCTGTTCATCACCGTCGCGGCTCGGATTGGCCCCGCCGAATGCGCGGAGGATGCCTTCGATGATCTGCTCGCGGGATTGAGTGCTGATCGGCCGCCCGCAGGACGTGCAGTGCTGCACGCCGACGCGGGCGTAGAGCAGCCGCAGGAAGTCATAAACGGCCGTGATCGTCCCGACGGTGGATCGCGGATTCCAGCCGGCCGTCTTTTGTTGAATCGCGATTGCGGGCGAGAGGCCGGTGATGAGGTCGCAATCGGGCTTCTGCAACTGTCCCATGAACTCGCGGGCATACGAGGAGAGAGACTCGATGTATCGCCGCTGACCCTCGGCGTAGAGCGTGTCGAAGGCCAGGGAGCTTTTGCCGCTGCCGGAGACGCCGGTAAAGACGACGAGCGAGTTGCGCGGCAGCGTGAGGCACACCGATTGAAGGTTGTGTTCCCTGGCGTTCTTGATCTGGATGGTTTCGGGTTCCATTCGGTATGGCCTGACGGTCCGAGGAGATTCTACGCGGCCGGCGTCATGGCGGCTAACTCGGCTGACCGTGTCTTGTGGAGCGAACCGTCCTGGGATCGACCCGCAGGGCAAACGGAGAGGGGGCGGTGACGGTGTAATTGTTGTTTGTATCGGACTCCATCACGTTTATGGAGCTCGGCGGGCCGGCCCGCTTTGGGAGAAGCGTGCCCGCGATCTAACCGATTCTTTTACCGGCATTTGAGCGGATGGAGAACCGTTTGCGGGGCTTGACGGAAGCGCCCGGGGGCCGCGTCTCCGGGTGGACGCTGGTCCCACGGATTCGGAGTTATGCCTTCAAGGACGGCAAGCTGGAAACCGCGGGCGAGGGTTCTGCTGTTGGGCGGAGCAGTGTCGCTGCTTGCGTTCACCGCCGTGGTTGCGGTCCCGGTCGACGTCTTGGTGTACAAGGGTCGAGCTTTCACGGCGGTGATCGGGCTGGGGGGCGCGGCCATCCTGGGGGGTGTGCTGGTCATTCTGGCTCGGACTCTGGCGGTCTTTCCGCGGCGGTCCGAGGCATCCTTTCGGCAAGTGTTTGATCAATCTCGCGACGCGATCATCGTTCATGACGCCTGGGGGAACATCATCGAGGCCAACGCCCGGGCAGTCGAGTTGTTCGGCCTGCCGCGAGAGGAGATCCTGAGTCTTTCGATGGCCGGGGATATCTTTGTCGGCGGCGGCTCACCGCAGCGCCTGATGGAGACTTGGCGGCGGACTCTCGACGGAGAAGAGCAGCTAATCGAGCGGCGATGCCGTCGCCCGCGAGACGGCCGGGAATTCGAGGCCGAGATATTCCTGTGTCGGATGGACTGGCCGGGCGGACCACTGATCGCCGCCACGCTTTGCGACACCAGCGGACCGAACGGGGCGAATGAAGCCATTCAGGCGTTGCTGGGCCTTCAAACAGGGATTCTGGATAACGCCGGATACGCGATCATCGCCACCACCCCCGAGGGCATCATAACCGCCTTCAACCGGGCGGCAGAGCGAATGTTGGGCTGTCGGGCGGCGGAGGTCATCGGCCTGTCGACTCCGGCGATCTTCCACCAAGTGGAGGAAATGGCGGCGCGGGCTCGCGAGTTCTCGGCCGAGTTGGGCGTGGAGATCGAACCGGGCTTCGAGGTTTTTGTTGCCAAAGCCCGCCGCAACCTGCCAAACGAGTACGAGTGGACCTACGTTCGCAACGACGGATCGCGGCTTCCGGTGCTGCTCTCGGTCACCGCCATGCGGGCGCCCTCGGGTTCAATCAGCGGTTTTCTGGGCGTTGCCGCCGACATCACCGAGCGCAAGCTGGCGGAGGACGCCTTGCGGGATCGCGAGGCTACTTTGCGGGCCATTACTTCCTCGGCCCAGGACGCGATAGTAATGATGAACGGCGAGGGGCGCATCTCCTTCTGGAACCCGGCGGCGGAGCGAATCCTGGGTTGGAGCGAAGTAGAAGCGCTGGGCCGCAATCTCCATGAGTTCCTGGTTTCCGAGAAATATCAGCAAGCCCATCGGCGGGCTTTTGCCCGGTTTCAGCGCACGGGCCAGGGGGCCGCCATCGGCAAGACCGGGGAAGTCGTCGCCGTTCGGAAGGACAAGAGCGAAGTGCCGGTGGAGTTGTCCCTCTCAGCGATCGAACTTCACGGGGAGTGGCATGCCGTCGGAGTCATGCGGGATATCAGCAAGAGGAAGGAAAGCGAGAAGAAGATCGCATCGCTTGTCCGCCGGCAAACAGTTCTGAACAATCTGATGAGTCTTGGTTTGCAGACCCGCCCTTTGAGGCAGTTGCTGGGTTTCTGCCTTGACGAACTGCTGTCCTCACTCAAACCAGATATCTACCATCACGGAGCTATTTATCTGATTGATCGCGTCGACAACTCCCTGGTGCTGCAATGTCAGGGCGGGCCCGACCCGCATTCGGCGGCGCGGCGGTCGAGGATTCGGGCCGGCCCGTCCATGTGTCGTTTGGCGGCCGCCTCCGGAGTCGTGCAGTTCGGCGTTTGCGAGGCCAGGTGCCGTGAGAACCCCGACGCCATTGTGCCGCCGCACAGCCACTGCTGCGTCCCGATCCGGTCGGGTTCAAACATCCTCGGTGTTTTGTCACTGGAAGGGGTCAAAGACAATCTCCGCGACAAGAACGAGGAGGTGTTTCTGGACGCCGCGGGGGCGACCATCGCCGGCATACTCAAACGAAGGGAATCGGAAGAGGCTTTGCGTCGCAGCGAGGAGACTTTCCGCACGGTGGCGGATTTCACCTATGGGTGGGAGTATTGGATCGGCTTGAACCGTGAGTTGCTCTACATCTCTCCGTCCTGTGAGCGGATCAGCGGCTATCGGCGGGAGGAATTCCTGGAAGATGCGGATTTGTTGCTGAAGATCGTTCACCCGGAGGATCGCGCCGCTTTCGAGGCTCATCCCTGCGAGAGCCAGGAGGGAGGGGGACGGGATCATCCCGCCGAGTTGGAGTTTCGAATCATAACCAAGAGCGGGGAGGAGCGGTGGATCGCCCACGTCTGTCGGCCGGTGTATGGAGACGGCGGACGGTTTCTGGGGAGAAGGGCTTCGTCGCGCGACATCACCAGGCAGAAGCTTGCCGAGTTCGAGTTGAAGGAGACCAATCGCCGGCTTGAAATGGCCATTTGCCAGTCGAACAAGCTGGCCAGGAAGGCGGATGCGGCCAACTCCGCGAAGAGTGAGTTTGTGGCCAACATGAGCCACGAGATCCGCACGCCCATGTCCGCCATCCTCGGCTTCACGGATGTGCTGAGCGACTCACTTACCGCCGAATCGGACTGCCCCGCTCAAGAGGGGTGTGAACTAAAAGGGACTATTCGCCAGTGCGTTGACACTATCAAGCGCAACGGGGAGTTCCTGCTCTCCATCGTCAATGACATTCTCGACTTCTCCAAAATCGAGGCGGGGCAACTCAGCACCGAAAAGGCCTGGTGTTCACTGCAGCAGATCATCGCCGATGTGACCTCACTCATGGAGTTGCGGGCCAGGGACAAGAAGCTTTCCTTTGAAGTCGAGTTTGCGGGTCCCTTGCCCGAGAGGGTTTTCACTGACGCGACCCGCCTGAGGCAGATACTGATAAATCTGATCGGCAACGCCTTGAAGTTCACCGAGCAGGGCGAAGTGCGATTGGTCACGCGGCTGATTCGCGGGCAGGCCTCGCAGGACACCGGACCCGCGGCCGACGCCGCCGGCTCCGGGCTACCGGCGGAAGCCTGCATTCAGATCGAGGTCGTGGATACGGGGATCGGGCTCAGCGCCGAGCAGGTCGCCAAGCTGTTTCAACCTTTCACCCAGGCGGATTCCTCCACGGCTCGCAGATTCGGGGGAACCGGTTTGGGTCTGGCCATCAGCAAGCGTTTGGCCCTGATGTTAGGCGGCGACATCGTCGTAGAGAGCACTCCCGGCCAGGGAAGCACTTTTCGCCTGACCATTCCGGTCGGCGCTCTGTCGGACAAGGGGGCGCGAGTGCCGGAGGTTCCCGCGCCGTCCGCGAAACCAGCGCCGACGGAGTCGCTCGACTGTCACGTCCTGCTCGCGGAAGACGGGGTGGACAATCAGCGACTTGTCTCGTTGATCCTCGCCAAGGCCGGAGCCAGGGTTGTCGTGGTGGAGAACGGACAGCAGGCCGTTGAGCGGGCATTGGGATCGGTGTTGAACAGGCGCCAGGGCGATCCCCCGCAGCCGTTCGATGTGGTCTTGATGGACATGCAGATGCCGATCATGGACGGCTATACGGCCACAAGGATCCTGCGTGAGCGAGGCTACACCGGCTCGATCGTCGCCCTAACGGCTCATGCAATGGTCGGAGATCGACAGAAATGCCTTGACGCGGGTTGTGACGGTTACGAGGTGAAGCCCATCAACCGCGCCGAATTGATCGCCCTGATTCGGGAACATGCGGCGAAACATCGGTGGAAAGACGGGGGGCCGGCGGGCGCCGCCGACCGCCGCCGGGCGGCTGCGGCCCAGCCGTCTTCCCGGGAATCGCGACGGCGGGACGGCGTTTATACCAAATGACCCGGCGTGAACGCGGGCGGGGAATGAGCCGCTGCCCGCCGCGTCGGAGCCGCGTACGGGGGTGTAACGATGAATCGTGCCGATGGACTGCTCAAGAAAGTGGGGATGCTTCCGCCGTTGCCCAATACAGCGGTGAAGTTGATGGGTCTGCTCAACGATCCACGGAGCTCAGTGCAGGACATGGTCGAGCTCATCAAGTACGATCCGGCCGTCACCGGCCAAGTCCTGCGTTTGTGCAACTCGGCATTCTTTGGCCTCTCGCGGAAGGTCACCTCCCTGCAGGAGGCGATGAGCTGCCTCGGCATGGTGAAAGTACTGCAGGTGGTGATGGCGGTCCACACCAATTCAATACTGTCACGAAAGCAGATCGGTTACGGATTGGAACGGGGCATGTTGTGGAAGCACTCCGTGGGGGTGGCCCTGGCGGCCACGGCGATCGGGCAGAGAACGGACGAGCAAAGAGCAAACTTGCTGTTCACCGCGGCGCTCCTCCACGACATCGGCAAAGTCGTGCTCAATGAGTACGTGGCGGCGGAGTTCCTGGAGATCGTGCGCCGAGTCAACAGCGAGCGGGTATCCTTCACGGAGGCGGAAACTCGGGTGTTGGGTTTCTCGCACGCCGAGATCGGAGCTCGGGTTGCCGAGACGTGGAAGCTTCCGGACTCGCTTGCCCGCTGCATCAGGCACCACCATGATCCGGCGGCACTTCAGCCGGCGGACAAGCTGGTGGACATTGTGTACCTGGCCAACGGAGTTTGCCGGTTGCTGGGCATCGGGCTGGGGCAGGAATGCCCGAGCCGGCGGATCGACGAGGCCGTGCTGAGCAGGCAGGGACTACTGCCGGCCGACATGGAGAGCATCGGCGCGGAGACCTTGCTGGAGTCGAAGAAAGTCGAGGAGATGTTCGCCACGTCGGCGGAGCAACCAGCCCAACTCGTGGGCGGTTGAAGCCGCTTTGTGAGCTGCTCCGGTTCACCAAGACCGCAATCCCGGATGAGGTCGGGAGCGCTGCTGCCCTGGATGGGTTTTTGCAGTACCATGCTGCGTCGTCGCCAAGCGCGGATGCGCTCGGGACAGAACCGCCAGAGGAGGTTCTATCGGCATGGTCAAGAGCGCGGCAACAACGCCGTTCGTGCATCTGCACGTGCACACGCACTACAGCCTGCTGGACGGGGCCAATCGCATTGACGAGCTGGTCAAGGCGGCCAAGGACATGGGCATGCCGGCGGTGGCCATCACCGACCACGGCAACATGTTCGGGGCGATCGAGTTCTATCAGGCGGCGATCAAGGCGGGGATCAAGCCGGTGGTGGGCATGGAGGCGTACATGGCCCCCGGCGACCGCCGCGGCCGGGAGGCCAAGGGGATCAGCGAGGCCAGCTATCATCTCTTGCTGCTGGCGATGAATAACACGGGCTATCAGAACCTGCTCAAGCTCGCTTCAATCGGTTATTGCGAGGGCTTCTACTATCGACCGCGGATCGACCGCGAGGTTTTGGCCGCCCATCACGAGGGGCTGATCTGCACCAGCTCGTGCCTGGGGGCGGAGATACCCGACGCCCTTGTGCGGCAGGACCCCGCCAAGGCCAGGGAGATCGCCGATTGGTACCTGTCGATCTTCGGGCCGGAGCGGTTCTTTCTTGAGCTTCAGGACCACGGCATCGACGAGCAGAAGGCGATCAATCCGGAGTTGATCGAGATTGCCAAGAAGAAAGGCGCGGGGCTGGTCGTCACCAACGACGTTCACTACCTGACGCGCGACGACGTCGAGGCCCACGATGTATTGTGCTGCATTTCCACTCGCTCGCTGCAGAGCGAGGAGAAGCGGTTCAAGTTTCACGGCGATCAGTTCTACCTGAAGACGCCGGCGGAGATGGCGACGCTCTTTCCGGAATACCCGGAGGCGGTGACCAATACGGTCAGGATCGCTGAGCAGTGCAACGTCGATCTGGATTTCAAGAAGCGCTACACGCCGGTCTATCACCCGCCGGAGAAGATGAGCGCCGAGGCCTATCTCCGCAAGCTCGTCTACCAGGGCGCCGCCGAGCGCTATGGCGAGGTCGGCGACGAAATCCGGGAGCGGATCGACTACGAGTTGGAGGTCATTCAGAGCAAGGGCTTCTCCAGCTACTTTTTGATCTGCTGGGATTTGGTGCAATACGCCCGGGCCAACGACATTCCCTGCGGGGCCCGCGGCAGCGGTTGCTCGTCGATCGTGGCGTACTGCCTGCACCTGTCGCAGCCCGATCCGCTGCGCTACGGCCTGTACTTCGAGCGGTTCATGGACCCGGACCGCGACGAGATGCCGGACATCGACGTCGACATGTGCCAGGACGGGCGGGAGCGGGTGATCCAATACGTGCGCGAGAAGTACGGGCACGTGGCCCAGATCATCACCTTCGGGACATTGAAGGCTCGGGCGGCGATTCGGGACGTGTGTCGGGTGTTGGGGGTTCCGCTGGCGGACGCGGACCGGGTGGCCAAGTTGGTGCCGGAAGAGTTGAAGATGACGCTGGACAAGGCGTTGTCGCAGGAGCCCGAGCTTCGCCGGCTGTACAACGAGGACGAACGGATTCGCAAGGTGATTGCTATCGGTCGGCGGCTGGAGGGGCTGGCGCGGAACGTCAGCATCCACGCGGCGGGCGTGGTAATCGCCGACGAGCCGCTGGATCGGCTGTTGCCGCTCTACAAGCAGCCGGACTCGGACGCGATCATCACCCAGTTCGAGGGGAGCACGGTCGAGAAGGTCGGCTTGCTGAAGATGGACTTCCTCGGCCTGCGGACGCTGAGCGTGTTGGCTCGGGCGTGCAAGCTGATTAAGCAGCATCACGGCGTGACGGTCGACCTGGAGCGGCTCGATCTGACCGATCCGAAGGTATTCGAGCTGTTCGCCACCGGACAAACCGCGGGGGTGTTTCAGTTTGAATCCGGCGGGATGCGCGGCGTGCTGACGCGAATACGGCCCAACCGGGTGGAGGACCTGATCGCCGCCAACGCCCTCTATCGCCCCGGGCCGATAAACAACATCGACAAATACGTCGGCAACAAGCACGGCCAGCACTGGACCACGCCGCACCGCATCATGTCCGAGGTTCTGGCCGAGACTTACGGGATCATCGTCTATCAAGAGCAGGTTGCCCGGCTGGTCAATCAGCTTGGCGGGATCGAGCGGAAGCGGGCTTTTCGCCTGGCCAAGGCGATCAGCAAGAAGAAGAGTGCGATGATCGAGGCGGAGCGGGAGCCGTTCGTCGCCGGGGCGGTGAAGAACGGAATGAAGAAGACCGCCGCCGAGGAGGTTTTCAACCAAATCCTGCCCTTCGGCGAGTACGCCTTCAACAAGGCACATTCCACGGGCTACGCACTGATAGCTTTCCAGACGGCATACCTGAAGACGTACTACCCGTTGGAGTTCATGGCGGCCCTGCTGACCTACGAGATGGGCGACACCAACAAGGTGGTGGAGTACATCGAGGAGTGCAAGCGGCTTGGCATCGACGTGCGCCCGCCGGACATCAACGAAAGCGACGCCGATTTCACCGTGGTTCGGCCCGCGGAGGGGCGGGGGGAACCGTTCCTGCGATTCGGCCTGGCGGCGATCAAGGGCGTGGGGCGCAAGGCGGTGGAGTGCATTGTCGAGGCCAGGGTGAAGGGCGGGCGCTTCGTCGATCTATTCGATTTCTGCGAGCGAGTCGATCTGGCGGCGGTGAATCGCGGCGTAGCCGAGGCCCTCATCAAGGCGGGGGCGTTCGACACGACCGGGGCGGTCCGCAAGGCCCTGGTTCTGTCGCTGGAGGATGCTCTGCAGGTCGGCTCGTCCGTTCAGCGCGACCGGCAGAGCGGGCAGATGAACATGTTCGGCGATTTCGAGCAAGCTCCGGCGAGGCCGGCCTCGCGGGGCAGCTCCTCGGAGGAATGGACCGACTCGGAGATGCTGGCCCATGAGAAAGCGGTGCTCGGCTTCTATGTGACCAAGCACCCGCTGGCGGCGCACGCCGAGAAGTTGGCGAAGTTCGCCACGGCGGCCTGTGGAGATATACGAAGCCTTCCAGACGGCACGGAGGTCGTCCTCGGCGGGATGATCAGCCGGTTTCGGACGAACGTAACCAAGACGGGCCGCAACGCGGGCTCGAAGTTGGCGGTGTTGGCCTTCGAGGACACCAGCGGGATGGTTGAGGCGGTGATCTTCAGCGAGGAGTTTGAGCGCTACCGGGCGTTGATCGGGCCGGACAAGATCGTCTTTCTTCGCGGTCGCGTGGATCGTCGGCGGGAGGAGCCTTCGCTGCGGGTGTCGGAGGTGATCTCGCTGGAGGAGGGGCCGGCGATGCTGGCGGAGGGCGTGGTTGTGCGCCTGGACGCCGCCCGAACGGAGGCCGGCCTGCTGGAGCGGCTTCACGACGTGTGCGTCGCCCATCGCGGTGACCGGCCGCTGTTCATCCACGTCGATTCGCCGGGCAACATGACCACGGTGGTGAGATGCGGCGGTGAGATGGCGGTGGCGCCCGATGGTGCCTTCGTCGCGGAAGCGGAGGCCGTCGTCGGCGCCGGCCGCGTCGACGTCCTCACCCCGCGCAAGCACATCGTCCGCCCCGTAGCGCCTCCGCTCGCTCAATACGAGGAAGACTCCGTTTCGGTTGTCTAACGCGGTCGATCGAGATCACCACGGTGTGGCACGGGCTCACAGTCTGTGCCAAAGCAGAGCCGCGACCGCCTGCCCTTCACGCCCTTGACACGCGGCGCGGCTCCGCCGCTCCGGAACGCGAAGCGTTCGCCGCGCGTCAAGGGTGTCAAGGGTAAGGGAGCGGTCACCTCGCAATTCCAAGGGCCCGCCCCATCTCGGCGTAACCACTCTTTTGCGGTCGTGGCTCTGATCATGATCGCGTGATATAGCATTTCACGATTGGGTGTGGCATGAGGCGTCCCCTTGTCGGGGGGCAATCTTGCAAGGGGGCGCACATGGTGTTCCCGTCGGCCACGGGGGGCCGACGCTACGAGCAATCGTGAAATGCCCTAGCCCCGTGATTCGTCCTCAGTCCATGCCGGGGGCACATTCCGCGAAGGCGTACGGGCGCGTACAATTCCCTTGATATGGCCGAGGAACAACAGAGCGCGGCGTCCTCGCGAGAGCAGAACCACGACAGGGCCTGGCGGGCGGCGATCGATTTCGGCATCGACCTCAGCCAGACCGAGTACCTGCTTACGTTAACCCCAACGGAGCGGTTGGAACGGCACGAGCAAGCCCTCGCCCTCGTCCGAGAGATGCGTGAGGCCGGCAAGCGATACTATGGGTTCGACCCTCGAAATCCTGAAGCGGCTGTGTGAGCAGGGCGTCGATTTCGTCGTCGTCGGAGGCTTGGCCGGCGTGGCGCATGGATCGAGCCTGGTCACGGAAGACCTTGACGTCTGTACACCAATGTCCAGCCAGAATCTGTCCCGCATCCTGGCCGCGCTGGCCGACCTGAGTCCGCGGTGGCGAATGCTTCCGGCACGCCCGCCCTTGCCTCTCGAGCCATCCAAACTGGAGAGCTTCAAGAACCTCTACATATTGACTGACTGGGGCCAGGTGGACTTCTTGTCGGAGATCGCCGGGATCGGCGACTACGAGAAAGTATCTCAGCACTGCGTCACCCTAGACATCAGCGGGGCATCATGCCGCGTACTATCGCTGGACGCGCTGATCGAGGCCAAGCGGGCATTCGGTCGCCCGAAGGACGTTCAGGCCGCGGTGGAGCTGGAGGCGATCCGTGATCGCTCGCGACAGGATTGACCGCTCGGGCGGACCCTGCACGCGAGCAACATAGTCGGGGGCCGCACCATACCCCCAGCAATGGCCGAGCACCAACTGGAGCTTAAGAGTGCAAGAGAATCGACGACCTGGTTTTGAAACGCTGTGCGTTCACTTTGCCGAACAACGCGAGCGGGACTTGGGGGCGGCGGCCCCGCCGCTCTATCAGAATTCGACCTTCACCTTTCCGGATTGCGAGACGTTCGCCAAGTTTCGCGAGGCGGATTTTCCTCGCTATGTGTACAGCCGCGTGTCGAATCCGACGACGGACCTGTTGCAGAAGAAGATCGCCGAACTGGAGGGCGGCGAGGCCTGCAGGGCGTTCGCTTCCGGCATGGCGGCGATATCGTCGGCCATTCTGTCGTGCGCCAAGACCGGCGATCACGTGATTACCGTGGAGACGGTGTATTGGCCGACGCGGACCCTCCTCAGCGATTACCTGCCGCGATTCGGCATTGAGACGACGTACGTTCGCGGGACTTCCCTGGCGGAGTTCGAGAAGGCCCTGCGGCCCAACACGCGATTGATCTACCTGGAGACGCCGTCGACGGCGCTGTTCGAGTTGCAGGACCTGGCGGGGGTCGCAAAGCTGGCCCGCGCCCGCGGCGTCGCCACGGCCTGCGACAATTCCAACGCCACGCCGTTCTTTCAGAATCCCATTCGACACGGGATTGACCTGTCGATCCACACAGCCACCAAGTATCTGGGCGGTCACAGCGATCTCGTGGCCGGGTTGGTTATTGGATCGAAGGAGCGGATCGGGCGGATGGTCAAACAGGAGGGAGAACTGCTCGGCGGCGTGGCCGACCCGTTTTGCAGTTGGCTGATGCTGCGGGGTCTGCGGACACTGGCGGTCCGCATGGAGCGGCATCAGCAGAGCGCGGCGGCGGTCGCACGATTTCTGGAGAGTGACGCCCGTGTGGCACGAGTATTTTACGACGGCCTCGACTCGCATCCCCAGGCGGCGCTGGCCCGCGGGCAGATGCGCGGGCACTCCGGCATGTTGAGCTTGGAACTAAAAGACGGCAGCCGGGAGAAGGCCTTTCGCGTGGTGGACGCCCTGGAATACTTTTGCATCGCGGTGAGCTGGGGAGGTTACGAGAGTCTGGCCATTCCGTTGGAAGCGGTCGATCCGGAGACGGGCAAGAAGATATGGATCATCCGGCTGAGCATCGGTCTGGAGTCAGTGGAGGACTTGAAGGCCGACTTGGACCAGGCCTTGAGGGCCTAGGTGTTGTCCTCCGCGAAACCGAGGCGCCGAAGAGGAAAAGCCCAGTGGTTTCGATCTTGGGGGCCGTTCGCCAGCGAAGAATGCCAGCTCCACAGGAGATGCCGCCCGAGCCGAAGTTGAGGGCTCCTCTTTGCCGCAGCATGCGGGCCGTGGCCTCTCGCGGTTGTGGGGGATGCGGCGTTTACCTACAATGCCCGCGTGCGATCGCCGAGAGCGGAGCGCTCAGGCAGACGGTCGAACCGAGATCCCATAGGCCCTTACAGTCGCAGGGTGACCGCTCCCTTACCATTGACATCGCCGCGCGGGGTCAATGGCAGGCAGTCGCGGGCCCGGGCCCGGGCCGAAGAGGCGCAAGTTGGCCAAGATCAAGTTATTGATTCTGGATGTTGACGGCGTTCTCACCGACGGAGGTTTGCCGTATTCGGCGGATGGCAACGAGATCAAGGTTTTTAATGTCCAAGATGGAGGGGCCATCCGGGCATGGCAGGCCGGCGGCGGCCTGACGGCCATCGTCAGCGGTCGGGAGTCTCCGGCGGTGGACCGCCGGGCAAAAGATCTGGGCATTGCCTACGTTCAACAATCGGTGGCCCGGAAGCTGCCCGCCTATGAGGCCCTGTGCCGGCGGCTGGGCGTCACTGACCACGAGGTGTGCGTGGTGGGCGACGACTTGCCGGATTTGGAGGCGATGATGCGGTGCGGCTGTCCGGTCGCGGTGGCCAATGCGGTGCCGGCTGTAAAGCGGATCGCGCGCCACGTGACCCGCCGTCGGGGCGGTGATGGAGCGGTCGCCGAAGTAGTGCGGCGCTTGTTGCGCCACAACCAAGGTGCGGCGAACACCGTTGACTCCGGCAGACTTACGAAGGAGTCGGCTCGAGCAGAGTTGGCTGGGTCATGAAGAAGAAGATCCTGTTAGCGGCGGCCGCCTTCCTTCTGGCTATCGGGGCCTTCATGGTCCTGTCCAGCGGTGATCAGCCGCGCGTTTCGGGAGATCCGCAGCAGAGCACGGATGCCCTCAAGCGCTTTGTCTCCAAGCCGCCGACGACGCAGCCCGGCCGCATCATCCAGGACGGCGACATCCCCTTCAGCCCGGGCGACCACACACTGGCCCGCGTCTACGACGACATCACGGGCCGATTGCGATATCAGTTTGAGGCCAAGACCTGGGAGCCGGTCTCGGAGACGGATTTTCACCTGCGCGATTTGCTGATCCAGATATTCATGCCCCGCGGAGAAATCACTTACATCAGCGCGGATGAAGCACAGGTGTCGCTGGCCCGCCGGTCGCGCAATCGCGTTGACCCCCGGAGCGGCTGGGTCCGCGGCAATGTGAAAGTGACAATCGACCGTACGACCGCCGAGTGGCGGGAGGCCAATCCGGAATTGGCCGAGCGGTATGCCCATCCCAACGACTTGATCAACATCGACATGCAAGAGGCCAAGTTCGACATGGAGCGGGCCGAACTGACCTCCGACGGGCCCATCCTGGTGGACAGCGCCGATGTCCGCGTGGAGGACGTTTCCGGGCTGACCCTCCAATGGGATCAGGTCGACAACCGGATCGACATGCTGCGCTTCAAGCAGGGCGGCAAGATGACGCTCCGCCGAGGCGGGCGGATGGTCGATTTCGCGCTGCCCGGCACGCAACGGGACCGTGCCGCCGTCGTGCCGCCCGCGGGCTCGGTGTCGGCAAACGAAGTGGCGGCGGATCAGGGCGGCTCCGGCGTTTCCAAGGCCTTGGCCATGAAGCCCATGGCGATCAGAACGGTCAGCGCCCAACAGGCGGCGGCCCAGATTCGACTCGAAGGGGGGGCCGTGCTGGCCAATAAACCCCGCGCCCTCTTGTCGGAGGAGCGGCCCTCGGTCGCGGAAGTCGGTCAGAAACGGGGGCTGCGCTCGCCCGAGGCTCTCGCGGAGGCCTCGCAGGAGTTGAAAGATGAAGTAAAGGGCGGCGCCTCCGGTGTGCTGCTGGACCCCAAGGTTCTCGAGGAACTGGCCGGCAAGAAGCGGAAGAAGATCGACACCTACCGCGCCGTGTTCGACGGGCAGGTGGTGGTTGAGCAGAAGGACGGTCTTCGCACGGTCGGCAAGCTTGAGGCCGACAAGCTGGAATTGAACTTCGACTTCGGGGAGAGCCAGAAGTCACTCACAGGCTCACGCCGGATCGAACAGGAGGAGGCGCCGGAGTCGCCCTCCGAACCGGGTGCAACGCCGGCGCGAGCCGCCGATCGACCGACCTCGGTGGATCGGGATCGCACCAAGCTGGTGCTCTCCTGGAACGGCCCGCTGGAGATGCGGCCGTTGCAGTCGGAGTCTGCCGAGCAGACGGGCCAGCGTTTCGACGCGATTGCCACCGGGGAGCCGGTGCGCGTGGAGAGCGAACAGGGCAAGGCGTCCTGCAATCAACTGGTTTACCGGCACGAGCGGCGGCAGGTCTGGCTGGCGGGGGCTGACGAAGAGCCGGTTGAGTTGGCGGTCAGCGCCTCCCGCAGGCTGACCGGCCGCGAGGTTTATTTCGATCAGAAGCGAGGTCTGGCCTTGGTGGACGGTTCCGGCGTGATGGTCGACACTCGCGAGGGGGGCGACAAGGGCGTGGGGCCGTCGGCGGATTCGCTGTTCGCCACGCTGAGCGGCGGAATGGACGACGAAGGGAAATCCGGCCGCAAGCGGCGGGCGCCTGTGGAGATCGCCTGGTCTCGCGGCGTGGAACTGGAGCTTGGGTTCCGCCCGGTTGAGCGGGTCAATCCTTCCACGGGCCTGAAGGAAGAGAAGCAGAGAGAGTTTCTCCAACGGGCCTGGTTTCACGGGGATGTATCCATCAAACAGGGCCAGGAGCAGGTCAGAGCCCAGGAAATCGCCGTCACGTTCGGCCCGCCGACCTCGAAGGAAGAGGTGGCCGACCATATTCAGCACTTGAACATGATGGGCAACGTCCGGCTCCAGCGGGGCAAGGAGTCGATCACCGCCGAGCGACTGGACGCCGAGATGATCGTCACCGGCAACCGGAGGAACGTGCCCCGCGTGGTCGATGCCGAAGGGGGCGTCAGGGTCAAGCAGGGCGATCGCGAGATCCGCGCCGGCGGCATGCGCGTGGTTCTGGGGGAAGTACACAAGCCCGAAGGCAAGCCGGCCTCCGGTGAACTTCCCATGTTCGGCGATTCCAGGCTGGGAGTGGAGTCACTTGAGGCTGAAAGCGACGTGTTTGTCGTGGACCCGCGGTACAACCTGCGGATTCGCCGGGCGGATTCCCTGCAGTGCGTGATGGATGAGGCCGGACAGCTTCGACGTGCCGTCGTCACCGGTCCGCCGGCCGGGGAATATGCAAGAGTGCGCTACGGCGACACGGCCATCCACGGCCATCTCATCAAGATTGAACTGGAGGATGAATCGGTCGATGTCCCCGGGCCGGGCAAAGCATGGATGATGACGCGGCAGGATTTCACCGGGCGGAAGCTGCGCAAGCCAGAGCCGGTGAAGGTAACCTGGGCGGACAACATGCAATTTCGGCTGGCCCGCAACGTGGGCCACTTCACGGGCAAGGTGCACAGCGAGGCACAGTCATTCACCTTGGATTGCGACAAGTTGACCGTCCGCTTCGCGAAGGTCTCGCCGGTACAGGAAGCGCGCAAGGAAGGCCTGGTTGAGCGGCTGTACCTCCTCGGGGAGATCGTCGGGGACAAGGCGGCGGTGAGGGAGGAAAC
>CAYYBO010000038.1:0-9861 GCA_964470125.1 uncultured Planctomycetaceae bacterium
GTGTCACGCTGCCGTATGATGCCGGCGCGCGCTCAACCTGGGCGCCGCCGTATGTCGTAGCGTCGGCCCCCGGTGGCCGACGTGGAATGGGATTTGGCGCCGACTCGCGATCACGTCGCCCACAGGGGGGCGACGCTACGCGAGGTCGGCGCCGCCAGCCGGGCCAGGAGTCGCTCCCAATGCCAACCAGCCACAACCCTCTCTTACTCGACCTCCTCCAGGCCATGCCCGAGATGGAGGCGTCGGACCTGCACCTCGTCCCCGGCTATCGTCCCATGTACCGCATTCACGGCGAGCTTCGGCCGACGGACCAGCCGGCCATCCAACCCGGCGAGGCCCTGGCGATGATCCAAACAGTCACGCCCTCCGAGTTCCTCCCGCGGCTGAACGAGCAGACCGATCTCGACTACGCCATCCAACTCGGCGACGGGCCACAGCAGCTTCGCTTTCGAGCGAACGTCTTCTCGAGTCGAGGCGATCGCGGCGTGTGCCTTCGAGCCATTCCCGACCGCATTCCAACGCTGGAGGAGCTGGGATTTCCCGCCGATCTTGGTGAACGCATCATCGCCTTCAAGCACGGCCTTGCCCTCATCACCGGCATCACCGGCAGCGGGAAGACGACCAGCCTGGCCTCGCTGATCCAGATGATCAACGCCCGCGGCGGCCGCCGCATCATCACCATCGAGGAGCCCATCGAGTACGTCTATCCGCAGACGGATGCCAGCATGGTGACACAGCGCGAGGTCGGCGTGGACGTCGCCTCGTTCTACGACGGCCTTCGCTTCGGCCTGCGCCAGGACCCGGACGTTATCCTGGTCGGCGAGATTCGCGACCGCGAGACCGCTCAACTGGCCCTGTCCGCCGCCGAGACCGGCCACCTCATCCTCGCCACCATGCACACCACCGACGCCAAGGGCGCCGTCACGCGACTGGTCGATCTGTTCCCATCGGACCGACACGACGACATCCGCACGCAGCTTTCCATGAGTTTACGAAGCGTGGTCGCTCAGCATCTCCTGCCCTCCGGCAACGGCGGCCGGCGCGTGCTCGCCCTGGAAGTGCTCTTCGCCAACTTCGCCGCCCGAGCGGGGATTCGCCAAGGCAAGATCGAGACGCTCGACTCCGTGATCCAAAGCGGCCGCAAGGATGGAATGATGTCGCTGGATGTGAACCTGCGGAGCCTCCTCGAACAAGGCCGCATCAGCCTGGACACCGCCCGGGCCTTCGCCAAGGACCCCAGCGAGTTTGGAGCCGCGTGAAGCCAAACCTCGGGGAGGGCCCTCTGCCCGCCGCCGGCATCAGGTGCGATTGCGCCCCAGCCGTCGCCATAGTGCTCGATGATTGGGTCGGGCGGTCAGGAGCTTGCCGCGAGGGCGCTCTCGATCCGCTCGATGTGGTACTGGGCTTCCTGGCCGTCGAGATTAACGGTGGCCGTCTCTCCTAACCGCTTGCCGAGCACTTGCTGGGCCACCGGCGTGCGATACGAATACACTCGCCGGGTGATATCGCCGTCGTTGACGCCGAGGATGGTCATCGCCATCGGCTCGCCACCGGCGGTCGGCCTCAACGTGATCCGCTGGCCTATGCTGACGTGCTCGTCGGGTACATCGAGAGGCTCGATCACACGGGCAAGGGAAATCTCACGGTTGAACTGGGCGAGTCTGGCCCTCAGCAGATCACGCTCCTCGAGGGCGAATTTGTACTCGGAATTCTCGCTGAGATCGCCGTGCGACGCCGCTTCGCCGATGGCTTTGGCATTCTCTCGCATCTTGACGTTCACCAGTTCGTCGATCTCCGCCTGCCTTGCTTCATAGCCGGCTTGCGTGAAATACAGGACGGACTCATCCTCCCACATTTGCACCTTGGGCTTCACGTAGAGTTGCGGGAACTGATCGATCAGTATCCGACTCATGTCCTCCTGTGCCCGCGGTCCCAGTCCATCGGCGCGGTCTACTTGCCGCCGAACCGTCTGGGCCATGGCCATGTCCATGCCTTGCAGACACTGACGAAAACGTTCGTAATCCTTGGCTGCCAGACCAGCCCGAATCTTAGCCCGCATTTCGGTCACGGCCAGTCCGCCGTGACGCTCGCCCGAGATTCGGGCCGGGCCGACCAGTCCGAGCACGATGTTGAGCATCTCAACCAGCGGAGGGATCGGCAGATCTGCTTTTACGCCCGGTCCCTTCCACACCCACATCATCGCTTCCGCGTAGCGGCCCGGGTCCGCGGTGGCCCGCTCGACGATCGAACTCAAGAGGTCCACCCGCCCCGCGCCTTCGACGGCCCTGGCGATGGGATCGCACTGTCCGGCCGGAGCGTAAAGGATCAGCTCTGCAAGGAGGGCCGGGTGTTTCTCGGGGAAGGCCTGCTCGACGCACCTCAAGGCCAACGGCCAAAGCCGGGCATCGACGAGGCTGGCGACGGTCGCCACCGGATCGCCTGCTTCGGCCAGCCTCCGGACCCCGACGCCGTGGGCATCCGCCGAGACCGGCAGGCCACGGGCGGCCAGGCGCTCGAGCACCAGGGCCGTGGCGAAGGCCTCGGCCGGCTCGTTGTGTCGAGTGAAGCGCTCAATCCGTTCGATGAGCAGCGTCTCCACGCTGGAAATGAACCCGGCGTCCGGCTGCGTTTTCTGGTCCTTTACATCCCGCAGGTAGGACTCCAGAAGCTCCAACCATTCGCGGGGGGTTTGGGCTTCTGCCAGGAGTTTGCCCGTTTCGTCCTCCGGCGAGCGGCCGACCTCATCGTAAACCAGGAACACCGGCGAGCGGCCCTCGATGCGGAGGTTTCGCACGCGTTTGACGCCGTCGCGAAGCCGCCCCCACCAGTCGGACCACTTGTCCGCCGCAAGGTACTTCGGCACGAGCAGCAGCTTGAGCGCGTCTCGGTCGATTCGATCGCCGTGGCACCGCAGGATGCCGATCGCCAGCGCGACCGGATCGCACTCCAGAAGCTCGACGAGCCGCTCCTGCCGGAATTGGCTGAGCACTCGAAAGTCATTCTCGGAAGCGATGTCGTATTCTTCGATGAGATGGTCGATGTCGAGGGTATTGGTCCGGCGCGGAGTGCGGACGACAGCGGTGTCGGTCTCGACGTCCAGTTGCACGATCTGAGCCGCTTCATTCTCCGTGCGGTGGGTCAGGTACATGCCTGCCGCGAGGCGCAGGCCGACCTCCAGAAAGCGCAGTGCCCGGCGCACCGACTTGCTGGATTTCAGCCCCGAGCGATCGATCCAGTCATCCAGATCAGCCTTGTCCGTGTGGGTGGCACGATAAAGGGCGAGGATGTCCTCTCGCAGCTCCTCCCCGTCGGGGAGCCTCAGCAGCAGGGTACGGCCGAGTTGCAGGGCCTCACGAGCCGGGCGCGCCTCCTTCACGACGGAGAGCCAGGCCCAAGCCAGCGTCGAAGCCAGCGGCACCTGCCCTGCCTCAACGAGCGAGTCGATGGCCGCCAGGAGGCTTGCGGGATCGGCGTCTGGCTTCTCGACGGCCGACAACCAAGCCTGTTCCAGTTCAGACCAGTTGTTTGCAGCAATGAGGGCTTGCAGTGTTTCGTATTCCATTCGCTGTGGCACGACGCCGCCCCAAAAGCGGCATTCTCGCATTTCGCGGGCTGGTTGTCGAGGAGCGGGTTGAGAAAAGGCCAAGTCAATTGCGGGACCGGTCGGAGGGCCGCTTGGGGTCACCGGTTGAGTGGTTGGATGGTGCTTTGGGGCCTGTTTGATTATCGCGGCGCAAGGGGGACGCCGGTGTTGCGGGACGGGTGGCGCCCGGCCGCGAGCCGGCCGAGTCGCGGCCTCGGTTGACTCTACGTCTTACTCGCCTTTGCACGGACGCGCTGCTCGGCGGTCAGGAGGCTGTCCAAGCGGGACTTGAGCTCGTCGAAGAGCTGATCCACGGGACCGTTCAGTTCGGCCAGGCGCTTGTTCCGCGCGGCCGAATCGGGGATCTTCTCGGCTTCCGCGATCCTCTCGGCGTTGGCCCGGCGGAGCTTCTCTGCTCGCAGTTGCACGTCCTTCAAAATGGACATCGCGGCGTTGGCCTGTCGTGGGGGACACTCGTGGCGCGTTATGAACTCGCGGGTGTACTTCTCCCAGGGAAGCAATTCCCGTTCCGCCGTCTGCGGAGGAGTCGCCATGCGGGGTTCACCCTGCTCGGGGGCCGGCTTGGCTTCCTCTTGCCTGATGACCTCAGGATTCGCCCGACGTTCGACGGTGATCTCGCCGGTTCGGGGACGACGGCGACTCTCTTGGCGATCGCCATCGCGGCCTCGACCTTGGCGGTTTCGGTCAATCTCCCTCGCCCGCCATTCCTCTCGACGGGCCTGCCCTTTGCGGACCTGCTCCTCCGGCAGCAGGGCTTCGAGACGTTTGATCGCCCCGTCTGTGTCAAACGGGTGCTTGTCGTCGATTTCTCGCATCCGCTCCCGAAGTTTGGCGAATTCCGGGTCGTCCCGCATTCGCTGCCGCTGGCCGCGGCGAGCTTCTCGTTCGGGGCCGGCTTCTTCGGCCCGCTTCGCCCACAGATCAGACATCTGCCGGCGCAGGCGGTCGTGCTCCTCTGCGTCCGCCCCCATCGCCAGGCGTCGTTCCTGCTGGATCGCGGCCAGTTCGGCGCGGACTCTCACCTGCTGGGCCTCATCGAGATCATACATTCGCGTGGTTCTCTCGACCCAGCCTTCCAACCGCATCTGCTGCCGCTCCTCCGGGGTCGCGTTGCGCATTCGCTCGCGTCGCTCGCGCCGGCGTTCACCGCGAGGCTCTCGTCCCTCTCGCGCTTCTCGCCTCTCTTGCGGTTGAACGGTCGCTTCCTCCGTACTGCCTGACTGGTTTTGCGCGACTGGCGCGGCGAAACACAGCCCGATGAACATCGCAAGGCTATGGGTAAACATGGGCAATTCCTTTGTTCAAGCGTCTGCGGCTCGCCCATCCTCCGCAGGGACGATGAGTTGTGCACGATTGCCGCGCGCATTCTCCCTGGACAGTACAACGGCAGGCAGCCATCCCTATTGCCTCAAAACTGCCCCTTCTTCCACAGTCGAGGCCGGCGGGCATCCCGAATCCGGCACGCGGCGGCTCGCCCCGGTTGCATGACAAAAGATCATCCAGTGGATCCGAGCCGTCTACTCAATCTTGACGTCCGCCGGGACGCAACGATCCGCCGCCCAGGCTCTGAGGGCGGCGACTCTCTCAGCCATCGTCACCGACAGCGGCCGCGTTTCGCGAAGCTCTCCCAGAAGGTCCGTTTGCGTCAAGTCGCGGTTGGCGCCGAACGCGGCGTACAGAGCGGCGATGATGGCCTGCTCGATCTCCGCCCCCGAGAAACCCTCCGAGGCCTCCGCAAGGGCGGCGAGGTCGAATTGTGCCAGCTCCCGGTTGCGCTTCCGCAGGTGGATCGCGAAGATCTGGCGCCGCGCGGCGAGGCTGGGCAGGTCAACAAAGAAGATTTCGTCGAAGCGGCCCTTGCGCATCAGTTCAGGCGGGAGGGAGGCGATGTCGTTGGCGGTGGCCGCGCAGAAGACCGGGGCGGTGTGTTCCTGGAGCCAGTTGAGCAGCGTGCCGAACATCCGCCTGGATAGTCCGCCATCGGCAAGCTCGGCCCCTGCGGAGGCGAACGCCTTCTCGATCTCATCGACCCACAGGACGACCGGGGCCATTGACTCGGCCTGTTTGATCGCTTGCCGGAGATTCCGGTCGGACTCTCCGACAAACTTGTTGTACAGGCAGCCGGGATCGAGCTTCAGCAGCGGCAGGCCCCACGCCGCCGCCACCGCCTTGCAGGCGGCGCTCTTTCCACAACCTTGCACGCCCAGCAGCAGGATTCCCTTCGGCGGCTCCAGCCCGAAACTTCGAGCCTTGGGCGTCAGCGCCCCCGCCCGCTTGCTCACCCACTTCTTGAGGTTCTCCAGCCCCGCAATCGAATCCAGCGTTAGGCCGGGCTCGATGTACTCCAGCAGCCCGCCTTTGTGAATCATCTCCCGCTTGATCGCCAGGAGTCGCGGGATGTCGCCGGCATCAAGGCAGTTGTCGTCGAGGATGACCCGCGACACCGCCAGTTTGGCCTCGTTTGCGGTCAGACCAAGGAGCATGCGAACCAATTGACCGACCTGGTCGCGGGTCAGTTGGCTCCGAACCTTGTAATAGCGGGCGTGTTCCTTGAAAGTATCACGAAGGATGATCGCCAGCTCGTTCTCGGTCGGCAGGCTTAGTTCGAAAGGCACAACCAACCGTGATAGCGTGGAGGGCACGTCGGTGTCCGTGTCAATCAGCATCATGGTCTGGTGGCGAGCGGGAGCAATCTCGGCGAAGTTACGCGCGAGCCGTTGCAGCGTGGCGTCCTTGAAGTGGACGCAGAGATCATGGAGAACGAACACAGCCGGCCAATCCTGCGCGCTGATGTAGGTCAGCACTTCCACCGGCTTGGTCGTGCGGGGGAAGGCCACACCGTTGCTGGCGGCTACCCGCAGGCCCGTCACCAGGTTCCAGGCAAAACACTCGCGTGACAGCCGGTCCGCCGCAGACTTGATCCAACCCAGGGCGCGGGCCTCCTCACTGGTCTCTATGGCGACGATCGGGTGTCGGGAGACAATCAATAGCCGAAGATCGTGAAGCGTGCCGGCCATGAACGCGCTCCTTCCATCGGTCTTGCCGGTCTCAGGCCGCGCCAACCCGCCACCGGCGCGGACAGCAAGAATAACGGCATTCTCACCCTTCGCGGCCCGGCCGGCAACGGTGAGCGCGAGGCCAGTTGACTCCTCGACCTCGGCCCGGGATTCGCGCACAATGCCCGAGACGGGCAGCCCTTCCCCATGCCACCCAAGGAGACCATGCTCATGGCCGACCCGGGCGCGAATAGAACCACTGAGCTCGCAAAAACGAGGCCCTACGAGCCTTTGCCCGTCGATGCCTTGCGCTGGCGATGCGATCCTGCCGCCTTGCCCTTCAGGTCCACGGCCGATGTCCGGCCCATCGACGAGGTCATCGGCCAAGACACCGCCGTGGAGGCCCTGCGATTCGGCCTCGAGATCCACGCCCCCGGCCAGAACGTCTTTGTCCGCGGGCTGACCGGCACCGGACGGACGACGCTGGTGCATCGCCTGCTGAAGGAGATGCGTCCTTCCTGCCCGCGGGCGAGAGATTATTGCTACGTCCACAACTTCGAGCATCCTGACCGACCGCGCCTTATCACGCTGCCCCGCGGCCGCGGCCAGTCTCTTCGGCGCCGCATCGACGAGTTGGCCGATTTCATTCGAAGTGATCTCGAAGCCGCCCTCGGCAGCGGGGAGTTGCAGGCCCGGAAGGCGGCTCTCGAACAGGCGGCCCAACGGCAAGCCGAAAAAACCACCGGACCTTTCGAGCAAGCTCTGCGGGATGCAGGACTGGCCTTGGTGAGCGTGCAGGTCGGCCCGGTCGCTCAGGCGGCCCTGTTCCCCATCTACGAGGGGAAACCGGTGCCGCCGGAGGAATGGGAGCAGCTTCGCGCCGCCGGCAAGGTGAGCGAGGAGCAGGCCGACCGAATTCGTCAGCAGCACGGCGTTTTCGAGCAGCAGCTTCAAGGGATCATGCAGAAGGTCGTTGACATCCGGCGGCGTCACGCCGAGGCCGTGGAGTCGCTCAGAAGCCGCACTGCCCGGGCGATACTGACGACCTTCGCCCAGAAGATCGAGGCCGAGTTTCAGCATGCCGCCGTGCGGACGTTTCTGGCCGAGATCATCGAGGATGCAGTCTCTCAGCCGGCCCGCTCGCCAGGAGAGGGCGACGACCATACCCGACGATATCGCGTCAACGTGATCCTCGGCCATCCGGAGGATGATTCCTGCCCCATCATCATCGAAAACACGCCGACCATGGGAAACTTGCTCGGCACCATCGACCTGCGCTTCGACCGAGAGGACCTCGGACGTTCCGATCACCTGATGATTCGAGCCGGCTCGTTGCTGCGGGCAGACGGCGGATATCTGATCCTTGAGGCCCGCGACGTCCTCCGCGAGCCGGGCGCCTGGAAGGTTCTGGTGCGCACGCTGCGTACCGACCGACTGGAGATCATGCCGCCGGAGTTGGAGTTCCCCTGGAGGGTGCCGTCGCTGAAGCCCGAGCCGATCGAAGTGAACGTCAAAGTGATCTTGCTGGGCGACACGGAGACGTATTACCTGCTCGATGAGTACGACCCGGACTTTCCCAATCTCTTCAAGGTCCTGGCGGATTTCGAAAGCGAGATCGCACGTAACGACAAGACCATCGCCCAATACGGCGGGGTCATCGCGCGAATCGTCAAGGATGAAAGCCTGCCGCACTTCGCGGATACGGGCGTCGCCGCCTTGGTCGAACATGGGGCACGCATCGCCAGCCGCAACGACCGCTTGACGGCTCGATTCGGGCGGCTGGCCGACATCGCCCGCGAGGCCGCGTTTCTCACCAGGAAGGCGGGGCGGCCGCTGGTGGAAGGTGAGGACGTCCGCAGGGCGATCCGCCGATCCAAGCAGCGGGCCAACCTTCCGTCAAAGCGTTTCCTTGAGTTGCTTGCCGACGGCACGATCCGCATCGCCACAACCGGCTTCGCCGTCGGCCAGGTGAACGGTCTGGCGGTTATCCACGCCGGCCCGCTGACCTACGGCTTCCCCTCGCGGATAACAGCCACGATCGGCCCCGGCTCGGCGGGCGTCATCAACATCGAGCGAGAGGCCGAATTGAGCGGCGCGATCCACACCAAGGGTTTCTACATCCTCGGCGGACTGCTTCGATACCTGCTCCGCACCCAGCACCCCCTCGCCTTCCATGCGTCAGTGGCCTTCGAGCAGAGCTACGGTGGAATAGACGGCGACTCGGCGTCGGCGGCGGAGAGTTGCTGCCTGCTCAGCGCCCTGACCGATATTCCTCTGCGGCAGAACCTCGCCATCACCGGCGCCATCGACCAAGTCGGCAACATTCTCGCCGTCGGGGCCACCAATGAGAAGATCGAGGGCTTCTTCGACACCTGCCGGGCGATCGGACTGACCGGAGAGCAGGGCGTCATAGTTCCGGCGGCCAACGCCAGAGACCTCATGCTCCGCGACGACGTGGTGGACGCCTGCCGGGCAAAACAGTTCCATGTGTTCAGCGTCGACAAGATCCACGACGCCCTCGAACTGCTCACCGGCGTTCAGGCCGGCGAACGCAACTCCGACGGCGCGTATCCCGACAACACTATTCTTGGGATGGCCGTCAATCGCGCGTTTGAATATTGGATGAAAGCGACGCCAGGCGTGGAGACAACGATCCAGACCTCGGAGGAGGCCTCGACTGGAGAGACCAACGCCGAGTAGTCCGGCGAGCGGCGGTACCGCGGCTTCTTTGCGGAGCTGCCTCGCGACCTGCCCGACGCACGCTTGTTACGCGGTATTCAGTCGACGAGCGCTTCGGCCGAAGCCGCCGGCCGGGCTGCGGTCTTGGCGGCGCCTGAACCTGCGAGAGAGAGCATGCGGTCGAGAGCGATGCGGGCCAGAGCGCGGGTCTCAGAACCGACGGTGATGCGGTTCACGACCCGGCCTTCCGCCAGCTCGTCCAGCACCCAGAGGAGGTGCGGCAGGTCGATCCGATACATGGTGCTGCAGAGGCATTGGATGCCCGAGAGCAGGCGGACGGTCTTGACTCCCTCGAAGCGTTTGGCCAGTCGGTGGACGAGGTGTACCTCCGTGCCGACCGCCCATTTGGAGCCCAACTCGGCCCCCTCGATCGTTTTGATGATGAACTCCGTGCTGCCGGCCGCGTCCGCCTTCTGGACGACGGACCAGTCCCACACGGGGGGCCCTAACCCGCTAAATACCGTATCGCCGGGGCGTTGGCGTGCTAATTGATAACGGTGAAAATGGGGGTAACCGTCCGTT
>CAYYBO010000038.1:9871-16549 GCA_964470125.1 uncultured Planctomycetaceae bacterium
CTGGACGACGGACCAGTCGCACTCGGGGTGGACGATCACGCGATATTCCGGATCGGCGCGGCGGATGGCGTCGATCTGCTGAACGGTGAAAAGCTGGTGAACGCTGCAGTGGCCCTTCCAAAGGAGGATAGCGGCCTCGCGAACCTGCTCAGTGCTCAGGCCGCCGCGAGGCAAGTCCGGATCGTACAGGACCATTGATTCCAGGGGCCAGCCCATGTCGTGGGCGACATTTCGGCCGAGATGCTGATCGGGCAGGACCAACACCTTGCGGTGGCCGCCGCCGCAGGGGGGCTTCTCTCCCCCCAAAGCCCATTCCAGCACGGTCCGGGCGTTGGAGCTGGTGCAGCAGGCACCTCCGTGCCCCCCGCAGAAGGCCTTTATAGCGGCTGAGGAATTCACGTAGGTGATAGGGATAATCGTCCCTTCGACCGCTGGGCACAGCCTTCGCCAGGCCTCCTCCAACTGATCAATTGCGGCCATGTCGGCCATGCTGCAACCGGCGGAGAGGTCTGGCAGAATGACGTTGACACTCTCGTCGGTGAGAATGTCGGCCGACTCCGCCATGAAGTGAACGCCACAGAAGACGACGAACTGTGCATCCTTCTGCGCGGCAGCAAGTTGGGAAAGTTTGAAGCTGTCGCCGGTGAAGTCGGCGAACTCGATGACATCGTCTTGCTGGTAATGATGTCCCAGGATTACTAACGTGTTTCCGAGCAGAGTCTTGCGCGCCAGGATACGGCGTTTCAAATCCTGCGTTGGCAGGGCAGTGTACTCTGCGGGTATAGGGGGCTGGTACAGCATCTCCGTTTCCTCGCGCGGCCAAGGTGATTTTAGTAGCCGGAGGCGCGGCCGCAAAGCGGTAGAGCGCGTGCTTCGCGAATGGTCCGTGCATCTCGCGCAACTCTCACAGGAGCATAATCATGCGTGCTAAAACAATGGCGACGCATAATGTCCCGGATTTGTGGCCGACATTGCAATTCCTTATCAAATAGCGTGTTACGTCCGCTCGGTCTGGCGGAGGGTGGGCGGCCGTGTTTTTCGCCAGTATTTCGTTGCTCGGTTTACGTACAGACAGATATAATGTGGCTTCTCGGTCGCCGTCCAGGGTTGGGCGGGCCGAGGCGAGCCCCGCGAAGCCTAGAAGCTCAAGGATTATGGACAAGGACGCTCAGTTGGAAGTCGGCTTGACCAAGGTGCGAAGCACGGACCTGAATTTCTACCTGTACCGGCGTGCCCTGCATCCGGAGCTCTTTCGCATTTATCTGGATAAGCACATCGTTTACGGGAACTTCCAGGCGGATATCTGGGTCACCGGACTGGGCCATCTTGTGACTATCCAGAGCAACGGCTCGCTGGTGACCGAACTGACCGCCCTGCCCAGCGACCTGCTGACCGATCGGAATCTCGTCACGCAGTTCCGGTACCGCGGGGAGCGGGACTTCCAATACCGTTTCAACGACACAATGCGGTATATCTTCAGCAGCCAAGTCGAGGAGGCCACGGAACATATCTTCCGGACCACCTACCGCGATCTGGTCCGCTACGCGAAGAAGAAAGGCCTATACGTGCCATACGACCAATGGAGCACGCACGGCCTGGAGCCCTTCTCCTTCATTGACTACGAGACTCGGCACCACGAGTTGCACATTCACGCCTATCACGCTTTCCCCGGCGAATGGCGCTTTCTGCGGACGCAGTCGATCTTCGAGACGGGTCCGGCGAGCCGAAAGTCGAAATAACAGACGGAGACAGCGATGACCTCGTCCACCTGGAGGCCGATAGTCCGCCTCATCAGGCTGGTTTTGATTTGCGCAGCGGCATTGGGCAGCGGACCGGCGGTTGCACAGGTCGGCCAGGAGGGTGGCCGCAGGGAACCCCCGGCCGACGGGCCGTGGAACCGCGGCTCCGGCAGCGATCCAACCGACGGCCGGCGCCAGGACGAAGCAAGGCGACGGCAAGCTCAAGCCTATTTTGACGCGGGCCTCAAGTTGCTGGAGAAGGACCAGATACCGGGGGCGAAGACCAAGTTCAAGTCTGTTGTCGAATTGGTGGGACGAGAAGGGGTAGGTCAATCTGCGTACGCGCAGCTCGTGGCGATCCATGACCGCGGGGCTGCGGAGCTCACGCGGGCCGATGAGCTCTATCGAGAGGGCAAATACCAAGAAGCCCTGCAAGTTGCCAAGAAGACGAGGGTTCTGTACGCCGCTATCTTCGAAGGCCTCCGCGACGTGGAAACGAAACCGAACCTGGCTCGTTCGGCCGCCGACCTGATCGACAGGATCAATGCCGACCCGAAAGCGCAGGAGGCGATTCAAGAAGAGGCAGCGGCTCGGCTGTTCAGGAGAATCCCGCATCTGGAGAGGGCCGCCCAAGCAGAGCCCCGCAAAAACTTTGACCTGTACAGGGCTTTGGAGCGGATCGCCACGCGGTACCCGGCCTGCCCCACCGGTCGGGCAAGTGCCGAACGATTGCACAAGCTTATATCTGACGCCAAGCTGCGCGCCATCATCGAGCGTGAACAGCAACGTCGCGTGATCGCGGCGGCCTTGGGCAAAGCGGCGCAATACGAGAAAGAGGGCAGACCCGATCTGGCTGCGATAGAGCTCGCGAAGCTTAGGGAGAGGCATCCAGGCAAGTCAATTGACGAGCTCCGTCGCCTGGCGAAGTGACACTTTTCGGCCCGAAGACCTGGGCAAACTGCAACTCAGGATGACTGTTGGTCAGGGTTCGTGTAATGAGAAGTTGCAATACTGCCGCGTGTGGCTGCGTTACAACAAGAACCGGGTCTCTGCGCGGAGTCCGGTCAACCACAACATGCAACTCGAACGCGTCGGGACCGTCCGATCTCGCCCCACCGAACATCGCACAGCGTGCTCTATCCACGTGTGCGATCAACGGCGGGAGGGTGCCGGCTCTCCTCTTGCTGGTAGCGGCCGGCATCGCGTGGGCGGTCTGCGGATGTTCCCTGTATCAACCGGATTGGCCGAAGGAGCCGGCCGCGACGCAGGCCGACAACGGCGGTGTCTCGGAAAGGGGCTACGCGCTTGGCGCCGGCGGGAAAGTGAACTATTGGCAGCGCTTTGAGGGCGGTCGCATTTCCGCGTTGCTGTTTGATGAGAATGCTGACGGGCGCGTGGACCAGACCGTCGATGTGCTGGGGCAACGCGACGATTGGCCGCACTTCCTCGTGATTCTGGACGGCGTTCCTTTCGATGTCGTACAGGCCTTGTACAGCGAAGGTCGTTTCCGGCTGTTCCCGCCGCCTTCGCGGGTGGTCAGCGTATTCCCGGCGATGACGGACGTGGCCCTGTCGCGGACGTTCCACGCGAAACGCTGTGTGGCCATCGAGGCTCTGTACTTCGACCGTGAGAAGAACCGCATGAGCGACGGCAACGCCGTCTATCTGAGCGGCGAGAACGCTCCTTGGATTCCATTTGTGGATTACAGCGCCCCGCAGCGGGTCGCCGTGGGCACATACCTCAATCCACCATCGGTCTTCTCGCAGGAGCTGCGTGCAATGGTCCGGCTCTTCGGAGCGACCAAGGCGGACACCGCGGCAGCCTACTCCGTCGGCACGGCGGGCCTGGGCACGCGTGGGGGCGAGCCGGCCATCCGCCGCTACCTGCTCGATATCGAACGTCTTTGTGAGCGGATCACCTATGATCGGCGCGGTCGAGTGCGTTTCACTATCACCGCCGACCACGGCCAGACTCTGCAGCGCTGTCAGTTGGCGAACTTCGAGAAGTCGCTCCGAGGCGCCGGCTTTCGATGCACCAAGAGCCTCAGGGGGCCGAACGATGTCGTCATCGTGGCCTATGGACTGATTACCTGCGCGGCTTTCCACACCGACCGGCCGGAGGCGGTCGCCGATGTACTGGTCGATCATGCCGCGGTTGACTTCGTTACATACCGACAGGCCGATTCGGTCGTCGTCCGGAAACGCGGCCAGCAGGCAATGATCCAAAGAGGAAGCGGTGGTTATCGTTATCAAACGATCGAGGGAGATCCGCTCGAACTGTCGCCAATTGTTGCCGGACTTCGCGCCGCCGGCTTCCTGAACGACCAGGACGAGATCGCCGACCGGCCGCTGTTGGAGGCTACGGCCACGCACCGCTATCCCGATGCGCTTCACCGCCTTTGGACTTGTTTCGACGGGCTGGTGCGCAAACAAGCTGACGTTATCGCCTCGCTCAAGCCGGAGGCTTGCCACGGCTCGAAGTTTTTTCACGCCTTCGTGGGCCCGGTCGCCAGCACACACGGAGGCTTGGATTACATGGGCAGTGTAACGTTTTTGCTCAGCAACGCCTCGGCCGTCCCGCCGCCGGCAGTGTTGCGGCCCGAAGACGTTTTGGCAGCAGTCGGCTGGCCGCTCGAGGACCACGCCCCGACGCCGGGCGGCGGTATCAGCACTGGCGAGCGACGCGAGGAGTGATCCTGGGTGCGGCGTCGGTTTCATCGTTGCGAACTCGCAGGCGGCGTTCGGGCATGACTGTCATCAGCAGCTCAGCCGTCGAGATTCCCCCGAAATAACCAAGCCCGGGAGGGCCCGGTGTCGCGTGTTTCTGCGGCGAGCCGGCGGGCTCTGCAGACGGCCGACCCGCCGCGGCCATAAAACAGCAAGACGCGCAGACGGCTGCAGTGAGCACCCGAGATCGAATTCGCCCGGGCCACCGAAACGCTCCATGCTTGTCGTGTCTATGCAGCGTCATGCGCGCCTGCGCTCTTGCATTTCTCCAGGTTTTGTGCTATGAATAAGGTGCCAAGCATCAGGGTGATGTCCCTGTCATGCTCGACACCGAAGGTTCGAATGTTTTGAACCGATATTCGATTGGACCCGGGAGCCGGTCTGGGCATGTTTCCTGGGCGAACTCCGATGCGTCGGAGAGGTCCGGGCGGCCCGCAAAGTTCCCACCTAGTTAACAGGGTTCAAACCAAGACCTTCGACCGGCATTGCGGCGGAGACATTACTCGTTTGGCGGAACCCGTTTCGTGCAAACGATGCGGGTTTTCTTTTGGCATCTCCAGCAAAGCCTGTGGTGTCGGCGTCTCGCCGTTGGAAACCCGAGTCATAAGCGCGTGCTGAAGCAGGTCTTCTTAGAGTCCGCCGGACTCCCCGGCCTCGGGGGCGGAGTCGTTCCCGTCGGTGCGTCTTGCCGCGTCGTCGTGGCCGCCGTCCGCCGTGCTTCCGAAGCGGGACCAGAGTCTGCCCCACAGCCGCTCGGTCCACGTTGTCTGCTCGCCGGTGATGTGGCTCCGCAGGGCCTGGGTGTACGGCTTGGTCGCTTCAGTCAAACAGGCGACGACTCCTCCCTCCTGGACGCGGCTGATCGTCTCCGCATAGGACCGGAAGACCGTCTCGCCGAGCAGCTCCGTGCTCACCTGGCCCACGGCAAAGGCCGCGTTGAGGGCCTGGCCGGCGGTCCGCCCCAGATCAACCGTCATAAGCCCCAGGATCGACTCGACGGAAACGTTCTCCCTCTTGGCGATCTGCTCCGCCGATTCCCACAGGCTGTCCATCCGCGGCAGCAGGTTGCCGACACCGAGGAATATGCCCTGGTAGCCGTCGGTGATCTGTCGGCGAAGATCGCGGAGACCGGCGGCGCTGAGCGGCGGGGCATCGAAGACTTTCGCGGAGGCCTCGCCGGCCCGGCCCAAGGCGTCGAACAAACCGTCCAGCTCCCTGATCTCCATCTCCGGGGCGAGAACGCCCTCGCCTTTCAGCCGATCGACCAGACGGTTCAGATAGACCTTGGAGCCCTGGGCTACATCGGAGGCGATCGCGAACACCCACAGCGGCGACATGTGGATGGAGAACATCCCCGCCGCCTCCATGACGTTGCCGGCGATCTTGCGGGCGACGAAGTCGTCGGGCAGGCCGGCCTCCTTGTCCCTGGCGTACACTCCCTGGACCTCGGCGACCTTCTCAATGAGGAATCGCTGGGCGTTGCCGGCGATGGCGGCGAAGGTGTTGGTCTGCCGCAGCGGCTCGGGGATGATGGTGTCTGTCAGTAGTTTCGTCGCCCCCGCGAGTACCGTGGCCAAGGATTTGACCAGCCGCTCGGGCAGGCTCAGCGTGTAGCCGAAGGCGTCAAATACGTCTTTCAACGAAAGAGGCACCAAAGACCAAGCCTTGGCCGTCACGGCTTCGGCCGGCGGCTGGAGCTCTTCCTCGGTGAGAGCAGCCGTGGCGGTCTCGAACCAGTCACTGCCCCAGACCCGCAAGCCGTGCAGAAACAACGCGCCGACGGCAACAGGGGCGATCGGGCCGCAGCCTCTGATGAACGGCACGATCGCATCCGGGGCGTCAGGCAACGTGACGATCTCGTCGTGCTCGTCGCGGGCCTCGGCGGTTTGCCACCGCTCGCCCAGCTCGGCGGCGGTCATGGTCAACCGAGCCTCGAAGAGCAGCTCCGGCTGGCGGATTTCCGTGTCACGAATCAGACCGACGCAGCAGAGGCCGGTCAGATCGTCGACCCGCAGGTCCAGCTCCTCGCGTAGCTCGCGACAGAGGCTGGCGAAGGAATCGACAACGCCGTCGGCGGCCCGATCGCTTTCCTCCAGCGCTCCGCCGAACGTGTGGACGTGGCTGGCATGGTAGGCGACCTTCGCCGAGCGACGGCCATAGCAGATCAGGCCGTCGCTGCTGACCAGCGTGGCCGTCGTGCCGATGGGGTTGGC
>CAYYBO010000038.1:16559-18467 GCA_964470125.1 uncultured Planctomycetaceae bacterium
CGCTGGGGGGGGGGCAACCGTCCCCCCCGAAATAGTGCCACCGGGGTTGGGTTTATTGGGTTGTGCCCGAGAAATCGCGATAGCACGTCGGCCCGACGGTCAATTCGAACACGCCGCCGCCGCCCGCCGGATCAGCTTGGACGTCGTGCCGCACGTATCGCAGGAGTCCCCCGTTGAAAAGGAGCCGCTTGGGCCGGGCCTGCTCAGCCAGGGCGACCTGCCGGTCCCACTCAACAGCGATCAACTCGTCGAGCAAAGGCGTACTCGCCCGCCCCACCGCCTCATATCGGGTCCGCAGTCTTGCCGCCTCAAACACGCCGAACGCCAGAATCTCGAACGGCAACATGCGCTGCACCCCTCGCACGTGATCTCGTGTAGCGTCGGCCCCTGCGGCCGACGTCTAGAGCCAGTAATCCCGGAAGGCTCGCAGCTCTCCCGCCATGCCCGGCGAACCAAGAAGAACAATGTAAATCAAAGTTCTGTGGGGTCAATTTACTGAAACACTCAGTTGCCGCCACTTTTCCGTAGGAATATCCTTATCGCTTGTCACACGCCAGACCCCAGGCTGCGGTGTCTTCTTCTTAGGAGAGGCCAGAAGAGGCAATGAGTTGAAGTATCCCTTTCTTGAAGCATCAAGCGAAGCAAGGCCCAGCCCCACTGCGTGGATGGGGACGCGGGATAGCAGGCAGGTCAGAGTCAAGGCCTAAGGCGGCCACAGGAGGCAAACCATGAGAAGATGCTGTTGGATCGCGGCGTCGACGGTGCTGTTAAGTGTGTCGGTCTGGGCGTACGCCCAGAATCGTGGAGTGGTCGTGACCTCACCCCCCCAGGCGACTGACACCGGTGTGATGCTTCCAGGTTCGACGTGTTCGCCAGTACTTCCTGACGGGAGGTTGGCTCCGTACATCGTGGCCGATCCCGCCCGCGCTGATGTTATTGTCGACGGCGTGCCCTTCGTCGCCGCTCCTGGGCCACCATGCCTGCAGTCCGTGTCCGAAGGGCTCATCCTGGAGAACTCGACGGACTCTCAAGTGCTGCCGTCTCGGGCGGGCAACAAGGTCCTCCAGAATAGTGTTTTCGAGGAAAATTTCTTTCATGACATTGCACCTGGCATGGTGGGCTGGGATGGCCTATGGTGGATCGATTACAATGCCACGATCTGGGTATGTTTTGTCCCAGATCCAAGCAGCTACGGTGGATACAAGCTAGTAGTTACTATCCAACCGTATATGGTGAAGGTCGCTTGGGGGGGGAGCTTTCACTGGTGGACCAACTATAAGGAAGAGTACGCAGACTTCGGCACACCGCTTGGAGGTTCTGCAATCGAGATTAAGAGCAGAGGGGTTCTATATTATCCCGGCGGCTCCCAGTCCTTTCCAGAGTACAGCCATGGCAACTATTATACTGTCCAGCGCACGTGGACGGGGGCCGGGATCGTGGGGGCGTGGAGTATTACGGTCGAGCTGTGGAATAGCTACTCCAAAAGTTGGGTTGGCCGCTCTTTCAGTTTCAAGCTCGCAGACGCTGACACGTACAACACGAATCACCAGGGATATCTCGTTGCCAGCGGCTTGCTGACGGCGTATTCGGATTACGGCACGCTGAACAACCAGTATGTGAAACACCACGCTGGAACGCTGGAGTATTACCTCAACAAGCGAACTGTCCTGCTGAATGAAACCGTCAAGCTGACACAGTATTGGCAGCGGGTCCGTCGGGCAAACAACCATGCTGGCTACTATGGCTGTCCTTATGCGAGCCCTCCCACTTATGACGATCCGCAGGATGATTGGGCGCCGAATCGAATTGTATATACGAGCCTTCAATGGGCTGGCAATTCGGATACCTGGGACCTAGTGCCGTTTCCAGTTGAAGGGTTTCGCGGAGTCATGCGGCGACCCGGGTAGT
>CAYYBO010000039.1:0-3680 GCA_964470125.1 uncultured Planctomycetaceae bacterium
AATCCTGAACGCGCTGGGCCTTGTCCCGTCACGAATGCTGCCCGTCGCGCTGGGCCTTCTCGATGTCCTTGATCTTCCGAAGACGCGACTCGTGGCGGCCGCCTTCGTAGGTCGTCTTCAGATAGACCTCGACGATCCGCCGCATCAGGGCGTCGCCGACCAGATCGGCGGGCAGGCAGAGGACGTTGGCGTCGTTGTGGCGGCGGGCCATCTCGGCGGTCAATTCGTCGTGACAGACCGCCGCTCGGATGCCGTTCACCTTGTTCGCGGTGATGGACATGCCGATGCCGGTCCCGCAGAACAAGATGCCCAGGTCACACTCATGGTGCTGTACGGCCTGTGCCGCGGCGAAGGCGGGGTCCGGATAGTCGATGGGCTTGCCGGAATCAGTGCCGTAGTCCAGCACCTCCGCTCCCATCTCGCCGAGCATGGCCTTGATGACGCCCTTCGCTTTGTACCCCCGATGGTCGGCGCCGAGAGCAATCTTCATATCACCACCTCGCTCATTCGCTGGATCAGGGCTTCTTTGATCTTCACCGCCGCTCGCTCGTAGTCTTCGACGCTTCCGCCGATCGGGTCGGCGATGTCCTCCTCCGGGTGCAGCGAGCAGGCTTTATCCGCGTCCCGCGGAGACAACGACCTCACCACGTCCAGGTGATGCCTTGCCATAGTGAAGATGTAATCCGCCGGCTGAATCAGTTCGACATCCAGCCCGCGGGGTACATGGGAGGATATGTCAATCCCCTGGCGTCGGCAAACTTCGATCGCCTGACGAGAGGCCCCGCCTCCGGAAACACCCAGCGTCCCGGCGGAATGCACAATGATCCCGTGGTAGGCCAGTTCGTCGATCCGGCAGCCCAACCGTTCGGCCAGCATCTGCCCGCAGAAGGCGGCGGCCATCGGAGATCGACAGGTGTTGCCCGTGCAGACGAACAAGATGTTGACCATTGCCAGTCGTTGGATCATCCGTTCGTCGAGCACGCCGGCACGCAGGACCTTGTATCCGCGGCTGTTCAACGAGACGATCGTCGAGCTCTTGCGATATCGCGTGGGGCCGGCGTCGAGCAGCAGGTTCGCGTGTGCCGCGAGGTGCTGCCGCACGCCCTCGGCATCCGTCGGCGGCGCAGTGCCCGCCAGGTTGGCGCTGGAGGCAATGATCGGAGCGCCTGCCGAGATCAACAGCCGCTCGGCGATGCGATCGTCGGGGAAGCGAACGCCGACGGTGTTGTGCGCGTAGATTGAATCGACGCCCGGTCCGCTCAGTTTTGCGTGAATCCTCGCCCTCGCCGGCTCCGCAACGGGAAACACGAGCGTCAAGGGACCGGGCCAGCCCTTCCGGACCAGACGCTGGGCCACGGGTGACAATTCCGGAACGAAGTCCCCGCAGTCCGCCCGGCGACCGATGTGAACCGTAAACGGCTGCTCTGCAATCCGGCCTTTTGCGCGGCGCAGCCGTTCAACGCTCTCCGCGATGGCCGCGTTCGCCGCCAGCCCATAGACCGTCTCCGTCGGGAACACGACCAGCGCGCCGTCGGCCAGGGCCTTCGCCGCTCGGTCAACTGCCGACCAGTCGGGAGATCGCGGATCGAGGAGAATGACTTCGCAGCCTATCAAACCTTCGCTCCCGGCGAATTATGAGCCTGGAATGACAAACCGTCAAGATTGCCGCGCTGATGCGGTCCCGCTCGTGTGGCGGTCGCAAGCCCCTGAACAGAGCCGCGACCTTGAACAGAGCCGCGACCGTAAGGGAGCGGTTACCATCCCATCCTGACGGCCCATTCAATCTCGGCGTGACCGCTCCTTTGCGGTCGCGGCTCCGATCGGCCATGCTCGGCGTTCACGAAGCGCCCCGCGGCTATAATCACTTTGATGGAGATCATCTACCTGGACAACAACTCGACGACCCGCCCCGCGGAGGAAGTCGTCGCCGCGATGCAGCCGTACTGGAGCGAGCGCTACGGCAACCCATCCAGCTTGCACCGGATCGGACAAGCAGCCCGCCACGCCGTCGAGAGCGCTCGCGAGCGGGTCGCCGCCCTCATCGGAGCCAAGCCACGGGACATCGTCTTTACCAGCGGGGGGACGGAGTCCGACAACCTGGCTATCCTCGGCACGCTCGCCGCCTACCCGGACAAACGTCACCTGGTGACCACCGCCGTCGAGCACGTCGCCGTCCACGGCCTGTGCAAACGCCTGGAATCGCAGGGCTATCGCGTCACCTTCGTCCGCGTTGACCAGGACGGCCATCTCGACGTGGACCAGTTCGCCCGGGCCTTGGAGCCCGAGACGGCACTGGCCTCCGTCATGCACGCCAACAACGAGACCGGCGTCATCTTCCCCATCGAACAACTGGCCGAGATCACCAGATCGCGCGGAGTCCCCTTGCACGTGGACGCCGTGCAGACCGCCGGAAAGATCGACATCGACGTCTCTTTGCTCAACGCCGATCTCGTCAGCCTCTCGGCCCACAAGATTCACGGCCCCAAGGGCGCCGGCGCGCTTTTTGTCGGACGCGGCACGCGGCTCCGCTCTCAGCTTGTCGGCGGCCGCCAGGAGCGCGACCTCCGACCGGGAACCGAGAACGTCGCCGCCATCGTCGGCTTCGGCCGTGCCGCCCAACTGGCCAAGGCCGCCGTGGGCGACCAGATGCCGCGCGTGGCCGCCCTGCGCGATCGACTGGAGGCCGGCCTCCTTGGGCAGGTCTCCTTCGCCCAGGTCATCGGCGACCGCGCCGGGCGAACGCCCAACACTACCAAGATCGGTTTCGAGCGGCTCAGCGCCGAGGCTATCCTCGTGGCCCTCAGCGAGAAAGGCGTGTGCGCTTCCAGCGGATCGGCGTGCAGCAGCGGTTCGCTCGAACCATCCCACGTCCTGCAGGCCATGGGCATAGACCAGGCGCTCGCCCACGGTGCCGTCCGGTTCAGCTTGTCGCGAGAGACAACGGATCAGGAGATCGACCGGGCCTTGGAGATCGTGCCTTCGGTTGTGCGCCGCCTGGCCTGCGTCGCAGCGCCGTGATCCGTCTGGTCGCTATGGATCAACTGCCAAGGCTGCGTCAGCCAAAGACATGTCGGTCAAGCAGGAGAAGAACGACCCCGATGGCCAGGGCCCCCAGCAGCATGTACAAGGAAATGCGGGCGTCGGAGAGGTCCGCCAGCCATTTTGCCAGGCTCCTGCGGGGAGGCATGAATTCTGGGGCGTATCCCGCCACGACAGTATCTCCACTCCGACCTCGACCCGCCATTATTATCGGCGGCTCAAGCCCTATGGCAGTACTGGAAACGGGCCAACCCGACCCCGGAAGCCAGAGTCGGGAGGATTAAGTTGCGAAAGCGGCCCGATTTTGGACAATTCACGCCATGCCAAACCAACGAAATCGGAGACTCCGCGAGTTGATCGGCCGGGGTATCGTCCAGATGCCCGGCGCGTTTAATGCCCTCGCCGCCAGAGCGATCGAGCGGGCAGGCTTCGATGCCGTCTACATCTCCGGCGCCGGCCTGGCCAACGCCGTCTTCGCCCTGCCCGACGTCGGCCTGGTCACCATGACCGAGGCGGTGGCCCACGCCCGGCGTATCTGCGGCGCGGTCCGCGTTCCTGTCATGGTCGATGGCGACACCGGTTTCGGCGAGGCCGTGAATGTCGCCCGCACGGTCAACGAGATGGAAGCCGCCGGCGTTTCC
>CAYYBO010000039.1:3690-18396 GCA_964470125.1 uncultured Planctomycetaceae bacterium
AAGTGCGGGCACCTCGAGGGCAAGGAGTTGATATCCTTTCAGGCAATGGTCGAGAAGATCAAAGCCGCCCGCGCCGCCAGACAGGACTCGGATTTCATGATAGTCGCCCGGACCGATGCCAGAGGCGTAACATCATTCGCCGACGCGGTCGATCGGGCCGAACGTTACCTCGATGCCGGCGCGGAGGCGATCTTCCCCGAGGCCATGCAGACCCCCGAGGAGCTGGCCGAGTTCGCCGCCCAGGTGAAGGCCCCCCTCGTCGCCAACATGACCGAATTCGGCAAGACGCCGCTGATGGGCCTGGACGATCTGGCCCGTCTCGGCTACCGCATGGTCATCTACCCCCAGACCGCCCTGCGGGTGGCCTTCGGAGCCGTCGCTCGGATGCTCGGCGAACTCAAGCGAACCGGCGACCAAAGGGCCTGGCTGGACCGCATGCAGACCCGTGCCGAACTTTACGCTTTGCTAGACTACGACGGCCTCCGAGCTGCCGACACCGATTCTCAGACCTGAGCGGGCCCATCCTGACCGCCCATCGCATCGACTCCTGCCGCCTCTCCTTTGCCTGCCTACAATCCGCCAACGCGGCCGGCGCGAAGTCACGTTCATTCGCGCGGGCCCCCATCCTTGGCCGGAGAGACAACCATGAGCGACGCGAAGAACAAGGCGGGCCTGGAGGACGTCGTCGTCGGCCCGACCAATGTCAGCGAGGTCATGCAGACTAGTCTGCGCTATCGGGGCTACGACATCGAGGACCTGGCGGAGAATGCCGGGTTCGACGAAGTCGCCTTCCTGCTACTCCACGGCGAGCTGCCGACCACAAGCCAACTGACCGACTTCCGGGCCAGAGTGCAGGAGGCGATGCACCTGCCCGCGCCGGTCAAACAGGTCGTGGCCAACCTGCCCAGCGATACCGATCCGATGGACGCCCTGCGGTCCGCCGTTTCGCTGCTGGCCCACTACGACCCCGACTGCCTGGACGACTCCCCGGCCGCCAACCTACGCAAGAGCGAGCGTCTCCTGGGCCAACTGGCCGCAACCGTCGGCCTTCTAGCCCGGAAGATGACCGGTGTGCCGGACGTCAGGCCCGAGCCGAACGCCTCGCACGGCGGCAATTTGTTGACCATGATCCTCGGCCGCCGCCCCAGCGAGCTCGCCGCAAGGGTCATGGACGTGACCTTGATCCTCTATGCCGAGCACGAGTTCAACGCCTCGACCTTCACCGCCCGGGTGATCGCTTCCACGCTGGCCGACTTGCACTCCGGCGTCACCGGGGCCATTGCCGCCCTCAAGGGGCCGCTGCACGGCGGGGCCAACGAGGCGGCCATGCGGCAATTCCTCGATATCGGCGAGCCGGCCAACGTCGAGAAGTGGTACCAAGACCGAATGGCGTACAACACCGCCCATCCCGATCACAAGAAGCTCATCATGGGATTCGGCCACCGCGTCTATAAGCACGGCGACCATCGCGCCGGCATCCTCCGCGACTGGTCCGTCCGGCTCAGCGGCGAGACCGGCGTCACCAAGTGGATTGAAATCGCCGACCGCCTGGCCAGGCTGGTCCACGCGGAGAAGGGCCTGCACCCCAATCTGGATTACCCCACCGCCCACACCTACTACCAGCTCGGCATTCCCGTCGCTCTGTATACGCCCCTCTTCGTGTGCAGCCGTGTCACCGGCTGGTGCGCTCACTTGCTCGAGCAATACGAGCACAACCGCATCATACGCCCACGGAGCGAATACACCGGCCCGCCGCTGCGCAGGGTGTTGCCAATCGAGGATCGCGGTGCCGCCGAAAGGCCGCTTGATCGCCGTTCAGCGACGCACTCTGTCTCCTCGTAAGCAAGGCCCTTGTTGAAGACCTTCTGTTCAAGAGCTGCGGACTTCAGTCCGGGCGGCCCTGCGATTACCATTGGCGCCGCTGTTTGGGAAGCACCGCCCGGACCGAACCGCGGGCCGCCTCCAAGCCACGATGAAGGGAAACACAATGCCGCGATCTCGCTTCGTCGTCTCAAGCATCATCCTCATTGCGCTCGTCGCCAACGCCTCTTTGGTGCTTGCCCAACCCGCCGCCCAACATGCCGGCGGCTTCGCCTCGGGCGTCGTCTTCGAGGACGCCAACCGCAACGGCAGACGCGACGCCGACGAGAAGGGCCTCCCCGACGTCCGCGTCTCCAACGGCCGCGACATCGTCAAGACCGACGCGCAAGGCCGCTATCGACTGCCTGTCGGCGACGAAGCGATCATCTTCGTCATCAAGCCCGCCGGCTGGATGACCCCCATCGACAAGGACAACTTGCCTCGCTTCTACTACCTCCACCGCCCCGCCGGTTCGCCGAGCTTCAATTACCCCGGCATCGCCCCGACCGGCCCCCTGCCGGAGTCGGTCGATTTCCCGCTGCACCCCCGTCGGGAGCCGACGAAGTTCAAGGCCCTCTTCTTCGGCGATACCCAGGTCACTAGCGAAGCCGAAGTCGGCTACCTCGCCCACGACATCATTGAACCGCTGATCGGTTTCGACGCCGCCTTCGGCGTGACGCTCGGCGACGTCGTGAACGACAATCCCTCCCTCTTTGAAGACCTCGCCGCGACGGTCGGCCGGATCGGCGTCCCCTGGTACAACGTCCCCGGCAATCACGACCAGAACTACGATGCGCCGAACGACAAGCACGCCCTGGAGTCCTTCCAGCGAGCCTTCGGCCCCCGCTATTACTCATTCGACTACGGCCCCGTTCACTTCGTGGTCCTGGACGACGTGATCTGGAAGGGACCAAAGCCGGAGAAGCGAGGGGACTACGAGGGCGGCCTGGACCAGGACCAGCTCCAGTTTCTCCGCAACGATCTCGCGCTGCTGCCCAAGGAGCAGCTCGTCGTGCTGATGATGCACATCCCGATCATAGAGATAAAAGAGCTGCCGGAAGTGCTCCGCCTCCTCGCCGAGCACCCCAAGACCTTCTCGGCCTCCGCCCACTACCACTACATGGAACACCGCTTCCTGGGCAAGGAGGATGGCTGGACCGGCCCCGGGCCGCATCATCACTTCATCAACCCCACCACCTGCGGCACCTGGTGGCTGGGCGCGTTCGATGAAGTTGGCCTGCCGCACGCGACAATGCGGGACGGCGCCCCCAACGGCTACTCGATCATCACTTTCGACGGCGACCGCTACTCGATCGAGTTCCGGCCCGCCCGCCGACCGGCCGACCACCAGATGAACATCTACGCCCCCGACGAGATCAAACAGGAGGATGCCGGCGACACCGATGTGCTGGTCAACGTCTTCGCCGGTTCCGAACGGTCAAAGGTGGAAATGCGATTGGGCGACGACGGCCCCTGGACGCCGATGAAGAAGATCGTCGGGCGCGACCCCTGCTACGTCGCCGTCAAACAGGCCGAGGAGGTTCTCTTCAAGCAGCTTCCCCGCCGGGACGCGTCCGCGCCGGCGGATCAGAGACAGGCGGCTTCCGCCCCGGCCTTCAAGGAGCCAAGTATCTTCCCCGATCTGACCGCCGTGCGCCACCTTCGCGGACGTTTGGTGGACTGCCCCCATCTGTGGCGGGCCACCTTGCCCGAGACGCCGCCCGCGGGCGCGTGCGTGATCAATGTGCGCACGACGGACATGTTCGGCCAGACCTACGAAGCCCGGCGGATCATCCGCGTTCGAACAAAGTCGCAGCCGTGAGCCAAACGCCGGGCGCGTTACCCTTTGATGTCCTCGCGTTGCTGAGGCGGATTTTCTGGCTTGGTCCTCCGACACTGACGCGACGGATGCCGGGATCTCCGGCAAAGGAAGTCGCGACCGCCTCCACGGGCTTTGAGCTCGCGGAGGCGGTGTTCTGCGTAGGGTGCGGGCGGACCTGCCGTAACTTGGTGTTCAAACAAGGATTGAAGAGTGACCGACGGACGCGGCGGCATGTCCGTTGCCAAGAGGGCGTCTGACGCCGAGACGCCGAAAGCCGACACCTGTGGGGCCGGTCTCCCGACCGGTCAGTAGCGTCGGCCGCCCCTGGCCGACGGGAAACACAGCCACGGCGCGCCGCGTTTGCCCGTAGCGTCAGCCCCACAACGGGGCGGCGGGTTCATGCGTTCGAGAAGGCCGACGGCGCCTGGGCGGCGCTGGCGCGGGCGGGGGAAGGCTGGAGCTTTGCCTCCGCCAGGAAGCCGTCGCGGAGGAAGAGCAGCATCTCCGCCATGCGGGCCTCGTAGGAGTAGCCCTTCAGCAGGACTTGCCGCATGGTCGTGGCGAACTTGGTCCGCAGGGCGGCGTCGGCCAGGAATCGCTCGGCCTTGTCCTCGAAATCCACCGCCGAGGAGAACAACAGCTCCTCGAAGCCGGGCATCTTTTCGTCGATGAAGTCGTCGTTGGCGCTCTGCCGCCGCGATTCGACGAACCTGGGACAGATCGCCCGCGGGTCCTCGCCGAACCGAAGCAGGGCCGTGTTGATCTTCAGCCCGGCCTCCTGATCCGGAAGCGATGCCAGGGCTGCGGCACTATCGACGCTGTGGCGATCCAACAGCGACGCCAACTCCCGCAGCATCGGCCCGGCTTGATCCGCCTCGGACCGCCGCCCCATGAAGAACCCGCCGGCCATCAGGCCGTCCAGGGCCCGCTGGTGGAAGAAACCCGTTTGCATCAGTTGCAGATTGATCGTCGACGCCTGGTAGATGCGGCGAAGCTCCTCGCCGTTCTGGGCGGGCCCTCGTGCGTACTTGGCCAGTCGGGGGTGCCGCTCCCAGCCGTTGCCCCAGAGGTGCAGAACTCGGCCGGTGCGATCGGCCCAGTCCGCCACCCAGCCCAAAGCCACGTGGCGAAAGGCCCGGCCGGCGACGCGATGCGCCGGCTGGGTCAGCTTGCACAGGTCTTCGTAGGACGGCGGGCCGAGACCCTCGCTCTCGCACGCGTCCAACAGCGCCGTCATCACCGGCCCGGGATACGGCCCCCCCGCCAGCCAGTCCGGCAGAAGCCTTTCCACAGCCGATCGGAAGACTCGCCGCAGCCGCTCTTCAGGCAGCCGGGCTTCCGCGTCGCGCAGCTCATCCTGCACGGTGGTCGAGGAGTGACTGACATATGACACGTCGCAGCGATAGGGGGCTAGTGCTTCCGGCGGGAGCGGCTCGGCGGAGTAGGTGGCGGCGCTGCCGGCCATCGCGCAATAGTGGCAACGATGCGCGGGCCAGCCGAGGCTGTTGCTGACGCCGCGGGCCGCGTAGCCCATCAAAAAATCATTCCAGGCCAGTTGCGGGTTCTTCGAGGGGTCGAACACCCAGTTCAGCGTGTCCTGGTCCCAGGTGATCGAGGGAATGGATGCGTGCAGCATCCACGGCATCTCGTAGCGCATGCGGCTGAGCAGCAGGATCAGGTCCGGCTTGAACTCGAGCTGGGCCTCCAGGGTGGCGATCGGCCCCACCGGCAGGTGCGCCGCCGACTCGATAACGAGGTGTGTCTGATGACCGAGGGATTCGAGGGCCCGTAGGCAGTCCCTCATGCTGTATTGCAGGAACGTAGTGTGCATCGAGGCGAAGCCCAGGATGCGAAGCGGCCTATTCCTGGCGCGCCCGCCGCTGTCCACGCTCTCGGCAAATCGGCGGCCCCACCACGCGGCGTCGCGGCCGGAGTACACATCTTGTATCCGTCGGCTCAGATCGTTGATGCGGGCGGTGCGGCTGCCGGCCGCCGCCAGCATCGTCTTGGCCGGAGAAGGATGTTCGCCCACGGAGAACAGGCTTGCCCGGCACAAACGATCCGACAGCGGCCAGGTCGGGTCAGCTTCAAGAAGATCCTTGAGGCGATCAGCGGCCCCGTCGCCCACGAACCACAGGACGCGAACATCGCCCAGCAGCTCGCGCCAATCGTGCAGGTGGAAGGCAATGGCCGCCGCCTCCGGATGATGCTCGACGACGTAAATCGTGGAAGAGGCGCCGAGAAAAAAGTCCTTGGTCTTGGCATAGGCGTGAAGCAACTCCCAACCCAGTCCAACCCCGTCGAATACCAGTGTGGGGGGTAATGCGCCGCCGGCCCGAAGGTCAACGTAGCCGGCCGCCAAGCCCCGGTGGTCGTCCAACGCCGGCAGCCACCGCGGCGGCCAGCCGTCACCGACCTCGCGGACTTGATAGTTGCCGTCAACGGCGCGGTGCAGCTCGTACTTATCTGACGCGCTCTCCCATGCCCGGAGGATCATCTCCGCGGCGGCGGGATCGCGCCGCTCCAGGGCGGCAAGATTGGCGCTGAAGGCCCGTCGCAGCGAGGACCATCGAACAAGGCCGCTCGGGGCGGCGCTCAGCCCGTCTGCCAGCTCCACCAGCCTCTTGTCCTGTACCTGCGGGGCCATCGACTCCTCAACGAGTCTCCGGGCGACAGAGTTGAGGCCCAGCCGGGTCAACGAACGTAGGTATCCCGCCTGCCACTCGGTCGGCTGCGGGGCGGCTTGAGCCAGGACCGGGAGAACTCGACAGAAGGCGTAGTACTCCTGATTTGCGAGCGCAATCCTCGCCAATCGGGCGACAATCTGAAGATCTATCGCGGGCATTTCGATTTTATCGGCACTTAGGCAGCATGCCGGCCAGACGCCGCAGCACGCCCGCCGGTGTGGCGGGCCTTAACTCACACTGTTGACTGGCCGATAACTAACTGAGCCTCTGCCGTCGCCTGATTGGTCCTGAGCATGAAAACCATCGCCATCGTTCAGGCGAGGATGGATTCCAACCGCCTTCCCGGCAAGGTGTTGCGCGTGGCGGGCGGCAAGCCGCTGCTTCAGTACCTCCTGGAGGGCTTGAGGCGGTGTGGCGGCCTGCAGCGGATCATCGTCGCCACCTCGACCGAGCCCGCCGATGACCGCGTCGCAGCCTTCTGCGACCAGATCGGCGTGGCGTGTTTTCGTGGCTCCCTGCAGCGGGTCGCGGACCGTTTTCTGATGTTACTCGATGTGTATCCGTGCGATGGTTTCGTCCGAGCGAATGGCGACAGCCCGCTGTTGGATCATCGCCTCGTGACGCAGGGCCTGAGTCTGTTTGAGAATCGCGATTACGACCTGGTCACCAACGTTTGGCCGCGGACGTTTCCGCGCGGGCAGTCAGTGGAGATCGTACGTACGGACACGTTTCGGGCGGCTTGTCGGCAAATGACCCAGCCCGAGGACCAAGAGCACGTCACGCGGTTTTTTTATCGCCGACCCGGGGGCTTTCGGATTCACAACTTCGAGTCGCGGCGCGATTTCGGCGGGCTGCACATGGCGGTCGATGAATCGCGGGACTTCGAGGCGTTTGTTGCGGCGGTCCGACGGATGGACAGGCCGCATTGGGATTACACACTCGACGAGCTGGTGGGCCTGTACGGCGGCGAGGTGCTGCAGGCGGAGGGGGTACGGGCATGAGTCGATTGCGGGTGGGCGTCATCGGCCTGGGCGTCGGTCGGCAACACGCTGCCGGCTATCAGGCCCATCCTGCCTGTGAGGTCGTGGCGTTGTGCGACCTCTCGGAGGCGGCACTCGACCAGGCCAAGGCTGACTCTCCGCAGGCGCGGCTGACCCGTGATGCAAACGACGTGTTGACCGACCCGGCAATCGACATTGTGTCGATCGCCTCGTATGACAACTATCACTACGAGCAGATCGCCGTCGCCCTTCGCCACGACAAGCACGTCTTCGTCGAGAAGCCGATGTGCCTGGACGAGCATGAGGCGGAGTCGTTGCGGGAACTGCATCGCGCCAAACCGCGCCTCAAGCTCTCGTCGAACCTGATTCTGCGGATGTGCCCGCGATTTCGATGGCTCAAGGGCCAGATCGTCGAGGGCCGGCTCGGCAGACTGTTCTATCTGGACGGCGACTACAACTACGGTCGGCTGCACAAAATTACCGAGGGGTGGCGCGGACAAATCGAGTTTTACTCCGTTGTGTACGGCGGGGCGATTCACCTGATCGACCTGATGATGTGGCTGGCAGGAGGGCGGGTGGCGGAGGTCGCGGCGTTCGGCAACCGCATCGCCTCGGAGGGCTCGCAGTTTCGGCACAACGACCTGGTCGCGTGCCTGCTCAAGTTTGAGTCGGGCCTCGTCGCCAAGGTGACGGCGAACTTCGGCTGCGTCTCGCCGCACTTCCACACCCTCAGCGTGTTTGGAACCGAGGCCACCTTCGTCAACCGGCCGGGCGCGGGGCTCCTGTTTGAGTCACGGGACCCACAAGCCCCGCCGCGGGAGGTGCCCGAGCCGTATCCCGGCGTTCACAAGGGCGAGTTGATAAGGAGCTTCGTGGATTCGATCCTGGGACGCGGCGAGGCGGAAGTCAGCGTCGAGGACGCCTTCCGCTGTATGTCGGTCTGCTTCGCGGTCGAGAAGGCGGCAGGCGGGGCCGGCGCCGTGTCGGTGAGGTACAGCCCTGGTATGTGAAGGGCTGCTGTGGCGAGGGTGTTTCGCCTGCGGAGTGATAAACAGAGCCGCGACCGTAAGGGAGCGGTACCCGCGCGATTCAAACGGCCGCCCAATCTCGGCGTTACCGCTCCCTTACGATCGCGGCTCTGTTCAAAGACGCCGGTGCCACAGTGATGGCGAGGCTGCGAATGATCGTGTCGGGAGTCTTGGGATGAATGACGGAAAGCGAATCCCCTTCGCGGCCCCTTTGATCGGCCGCGAGGAAAAAGAAGCGGTCCTTCGCGTGTTGGAAGGGCCGACGCTCACGCATGGCCCGCGAGTCAAGGAGTTCGAGGCGGCCTTCGCTCAATTCACCGGCGCCCCACACGCCATCGCCACGGCTTCCTGCACGGCATCGCTGCATCTTGCCTACTTAGCTCTCGGCATCGGTCCGGGCGACGAGGTCATTGTGCCCGCCCAGACGCACGTGGCCACCGCTCACGCGGTCGAGCTTTGCGGCGCCAAGCCGATCTTCGTGGATTCGGAACCGAGGACGGGCAACATCGACCTGGACCAGATCGAGTCGAGGATTACCTCGCGGACACGGGCCGTCTCTCCGGTCCACTATCTTGGCATGCCGGTGGACATGGATCGCCTGATGGGAATCGCCAGGAAGCGCGACCTGTCGGTGATTGAGGATTGCGCCCTGGCGATTGGGACTTACCTCAACGGCACGCACGCGGGGCTGCTCGGCGACGCCGGCTGCTTCTCGTTCTATCCCGCCAAGCACATTACCACCGCCGAGGGCGGCATGCTGATCACCAAGCACGCCAAGTTGGCGGCGGCGACGGCGACACGGCGGGCCTTCGGCATCGACAAGAACGTGGTCAGCGAGCGGCACGTGCCCGGTGTGTATGACGTGACCGCTCTAGGGTTGAACTATCGGCTGAACGAGATCGGCGCGGCGATGGGCCTGGCGCAGATGCAGCGGCTGCCGGGGATATTGCGGAAGCGCCGGGAGAACTACGAGGCCCTGGCGAGCGCTCTTCGCGGCATCCCCGAGATCGAGCTGCTGGAGTCCAGCCATGACGGATATCAGAGCAGCTACTACTGCCTAGTCGCGGTGCTGCGTCCGCCGCTCGGCGGGCGGCGGCTGGAGATTGTCGAGGCACTGAAGCAGCGGGGCGTCGAGACTAGCGTGTACTACCCTCGGCCTGTCCCGTCCCTGACTTATTACCGCGAGAAGTACGGCCATAGGGAGGAGGACTACCCCGTCGCCGCGAGATTGAGCGCCGCTTCCATCGCCCTTCCAGTCGGCCCGCGCGTCGAAATGGAAGACGTGCGGATGATCACGGAGACGCTGAAGGCCGTCATTCGAGAGAAGACGAGCCACGCAAAGAGGCCGCCGGGGAAGGCGGGCTGCGTGAAAGAGCCCCCGACCTTGGTCGGGGGGTAGCCGGAATGGATTGCGGATTTGGGATTGGGGATTTCGGATTGGAGAGGAGCGGTCGTCGCAGGTCGGCGTAGAAAGTAGCGTCGCCCCCCCGTGGGCGACGGGAACAGCGAGTCAGGGCCGACTCCCGGTCCCGTCGGCCACCCTTGATATCGCGTCGGGACGTAAAGGGCAGGCGGGGGGCCGACGCTAAGGCGGGCGTTACGCGGGAAGGGATTCCGCGGAGAGAGGTGCGAGAAGGGATTCTCGCACCAGAGAGCGTCTCGTTGGTGTCCACGGGCGAGACGCCCGTGCCACAGGTGGCTTTGTCCTGGTCGCCGTGAGAAAGGAACTAGCGATACATGGCCGATTGGTCGGATCGTCGTATCGTTCTCGTCGGCGGGGCCGGCTTCATCGGCCACCACCTGGCCCTGCGGCTCAAGCAGCTCGGCGCCGATGTGACGGTCATCGACAGCCTGGCAGTGAACAACTATCACCACTTCAAGAACAGCGCGTCGATCCTGCCCAGCGCCACGCTCTATCTCGGCATCCTCGAACACCGCCTGGCCCTGCTTCGCGAGGCCGGCGTCCCACTGATCGAGCTTGACGCGCGCGACTATCACGACCTCTCGCGGGCCTTCACCCGCGTCGATCCGGACACGGTCGTACACCTCGCGGCGGTCTCGCACGCCGATAAATCGAACCGCGACCCGCTGGCCACGTTCGACCATAGCCTGCGGACGTTGGAGAACTCGCTGGATAACGTCAGATCGAAGTCGCTGCACGTCCAGCACTTCGTGTATTTCTCCTCCAGCACTATCTACGGCAATTTCACCACGGAGACGGTGACGGAGGAGACGCCCTGCGAGCCGATCGGCATTTACGCCGCCCTCAAGTTCGCCGGCGAGAAGATGGTCATAGCCTACAACCAGGTTTTCGACGTGCCCTACACAATCGTTCGGCCGTCCGCGCTCTACGGACCTCGCTGCGTCAGTCGGCGGATCGGACAGATTCTGATCGAGAACGCCATGCAGGGCCTGGAGATCACCATCCAGGGTGACGGCAGCGACCGGCTGGACTTCACCTACGTCGATGATCTTGTGCAGGGCCTGGTCCTGGTCATGTCCAACCAGGCGGCCAGGAATCAGACGTTCAATTTGACCTACGGCCAGTCTCGCTCCATCGGCGAGATGTCCGAGCTCCTCCGGCGACACTTTCCGGGCGTGCGATTCCATCACAAGGACCGCGACAGGCTGATGCCCAAGCGCGGCACGCTCTCGATCGAGAAGGCGCGGCGCCTGCTGGGCTACGATCCGCAGTATCCGCTGGAAAAGGGCTTCGTCGAATACATCGAGTGGTATCGTTCGATCTGGCGGGGCCTCAAGGGGCGAAAGGCCGTGGAGGCCACTCGAATCAACCCAACGGACCGCGTCCATGCCCTCTGATTGCCAATACATCTCGAAGGACGGCTGGCTGGCCGGCGTCCTCGGCCGTGACGTGTATCGCATCTCCATTCCCGAGGCCGCGCCGCCCGCCGCCATTGATGCCGTCGCCCGACACATCCGGGAGCTGCAGTCCGGCCGGGTATTCATGTATGCCAAGCTCGCCCCGACGCACATGGCGGCCGTCGGGCGACTTGAGACGCTGGGCTTTCATTTGATCGACACCAATGTCGTATTCGCCAAGCCGATCAGCCGGGAAACAGTTGGCCGCGCCATTGCGCCGGCCGACGGGAACCTCGGCGGCTACGTTGCGCGCCTTGCCGTCCCCGAAGACCGCAAACAGACGGTCGAACTGGCCCGGCGGAGCTTCGGGTGCTCTCGTTTTCATCTTGATCCGGAGATACCCAAGGCGCTCGCCGACGAGATCAAGGCTCGATGGGTGGACAGCTTCTTCGCCGGCCACCGGGGCGACTCGATGGTCGTGGCGTCGCATGGCGAGGCGGTTGTCGGTTTCTGTCTCCTGCTTCACGGCATGGATGGCTCGCTGACCATTGACTTGATCGCCGTGGACGCCACGCATCGCGGGCACGGCATCGCGGGAAGGATGATCGCCTTCGCCGAATCCCGGCCGGGCGGCTTCACCGAAACCCGCGTCGGCACCCAAATCGCCAACACCGCCTCGATTCGCTGCTATGAGAAGCTCGGTTTCCGCCAGCAAGCCGCCCAGTATGTGTTTCATTACCACCATCCGCCGGGGGGCGTGAAATGAAGATCGCAGAGTTTGATTTAAACGCGAGCATCCTCGTCGTTGCCGAGATCGGCAACAACCACGAGGGCAGCCTTGCGCTGGCGGAGGAGATGCTCGGCCGAGCTGTTGAGGCAGGGGCGTCGGCGGTGAAGTTTCAGACCTTCCGCACGGAGCACTACGTCAGCCGCAAGGACGAGGCTCGATTCCGGCGGTTGAAGAAGTTCGAACTACCCTACTCGGCGTTCGAGAAGCTAAGTCAAGCGGCGAAACAGGCCGGCGTTCTGTTTCTCTCCACGCCCTTTGACCTCCAGAGCGCCGAGTTTCTAAACGCTCTTGTTCCGGCGTTCAAGATCGCTTCCGGGGACAACGGTTTCTTGCCGCTGCTCGAGAAGGTTGCGGGCTTCGGCAAGCCGATCCTGCTGTCCGGCGGGCTGGCGGACATGGATCAGCTTCGGCGGTCCAAGGCGTTCATTGAAGGCATCTGGCGCCACACGGGGGTCCAACAGGAGATGGCCGTGCTGCACTGCGTCAGCGGTTATCCCGTACCGCCGGAGCAGGCCAACCTGGGTGTGATACCGCGGCTGAAAGAGAAGCTTGGCTGCACCGTCGGTTACTCGGATCACACCATCGGCACGCGGGCGGCGGTGTTGGCGGCGGCGCTCGGGGCAAGGATCATCGAGAAGCATTTCACCATCGACAAGAACTACTCGGACTTCCGCGACCACCAGTTGTCGGCGGACCCCCAGGAGTTTGCCGTTTTGGTCGCCGAGGTGAAGCAGACCGCGGCCATGCTGGGGTCTGGCGACAAGGCCATCCAGGACTGCGAAAAGGTCAACGTGACCGCGGCGAGGCGTTCCATTGTCGCCGCTAGGGACCTGCCTGCGGGGACGGTTGTTCGACGCGAAGACATCACCTGGGTCCGGCCGGGCGGCGGGATTCCGCCAGGGCGGGAGGACCTGGTGGTGGGACGGGTGACCCGAACGGCGGTAGCGGCCGACGAGGCGTTTACCAGCGATTCGTTTGGCGAAGGAGGAACGCCATGAAGATCGTGGTGTTGACGACCGAGACGCCGCACCACACCTACTTCGTGCGGGAGCTGGTCAAGTGCTTTCCGGTGGAGCGAGTCGTCGTGGAACGAGCCGTGCGCCGACCTTCGTTTGACACCGCGGCCTCCTTTGAGAAGGACCATGACCAGCACGAACTCCGGGCGTTCTTTGACGGTTCACCGACGCGGTTGAGCGACGTGGCCGCGACGCTCGACGTGGAGTCGGCCGACGAAGATGCCGCCGTCCGCGCCTTGGCGGCCATTCGTCCCGATGTGGCGATCGTCTTCGGCACGGGCAAGCTCTCGCCGGCGGTCATTCGAACTTGCCCCGCCGGCATGGTTAACCTCCACGGCGGAGACCCGGAGGAGTATCGCGGCCTGGACACGCACTTGTGGGCGATTTACCACCGCGACTTCGGCGGCTTGGTGACGACGCTCCATCGCGTTAACCAAGAGCTGGACGACGGCGACATCGTGCTGCGGGCCGAGATCCCGCTCCGCAGAGGAATGCCGCTATACGAATTGCGGCATCGCAACACGGAGGTCTGCATTCAACTGGCGGCGTCGGCCCTGGAGATGTACGCGCGGCATGGTGCGTTCCTGTCTCGCCCGCAACGACGGTGCGGCCGCTATTATTCGTTCATGCCGGCGGTGCTGAAGGAAGTCTGCCGGGAGCGATTCGAGGCGTATACGAGCAAGCTGGCATGAGTCCGTCGATTGTGAGCGACGAAGGGCTGGTGATCCTGTTGTTCCACGGCGTCGTGGAGCGCGGCCTGCACAAGGTTCGCAATTACACGCACAAGCACCTGGACAGGGAGTTCTTCGCGAGATTGATGACGGAGTTGGCGAAGACCGGCCGGCCGCTGTCGATGGACGAAGTCGTCGAGCACCATCAGACCGGGGCCGCCCTGCCGCCGCGGTCGTTCGCCGTCACCTTCGACGACGGCTTCGAGAACAACTACTCGATCGCCGTACCGATCCTGGCCGACTTGAATCTGCCGGCCACGTTCTATGTCACCTCGGGCTTCGTCGAGCACAACGCGATGTCGTGGATTGACAGAATTGAGTACTGCATCGAGGCGGCCGCGACGCCGGGGGTGCTGCGCCTGCCGTGGGAGGATGAGCCGCGTCGATTCACCGATGCATCCGGTAAGATCGCCATACTGGAGTACTTGCGGGAGCGTGTGAAGCGGGACGGCTCCATCGACGTGGACGCTCTCATCACGGACATCTTCACCCAGTGCGGCATTGAGGAGGTTCACGCAAACGACGATCCCCTCGACCGCAAGATGAGTTGGCGGCAGGTGGCGGAGCTGCACGCCCACCCGCTGTTCACCGTCGGCGGGCACTCGCACACCCACCGCGTGCTCTCGATGCTGTCGGCGGACGAACTTGAAGGCGAAATCAAGACCAGCCTCGGCCTGCTCCGCGAGCGAGCGGGCATTGAGACAAGGCACTATTCGTATCCGGAGGGGCTGGACTACTGCTATTCAGAAGAAGTGATCAAGGCGCTGATCCGCCGTGGCATCGTCTGCTGCCCGACTGCCGAACCGGGCGTCAACCGCCGAGCTGACGATCTGTTTCGGCTGAAGCGGAACATGGCGGCGGCCAGATAGGGTCGCCCTTGCTGGGTGGCCCAAGTCCTCTGGAGTCTGTCGATTTAATCACCACCGCAGCGTTGCCGAAAGTAACCCCGGG
>CAYYBO010000040.1:0-2586 GCA_964470125.1 uncultured Planctomycetaceae bacterium
GACCATCACTCTTCTAGCCTTCCTGATCTTCGGGCAAGAGCCTCTGCTTTCGGCTAAGGCCCAAGGGATCCCCTCCGCCACCCAGCCGGCCGCTTCACAGGCCAACGGCGGCTTGATCTCACCATCGCCCTTTAGTGCCCAAGAACTCGACGAGTTGCTCAGGCTTGTCACCGGAAACAACACGCCCGAAGCCCGCAGGCTCGGCGCCAGGAAACTCCTGGAGAGTGGCTCCACCGAGGCCGTCGATCGTCTCGCCGTTATCCTCAGGGCCTCTCCGCCTGACCCGGTCGCTCAACTTGCCGTCTGCCAAGCCATCGCCTCCGCCGAACAACCGCTGCCATCGCTGATTGACCCTTTGGCCGGGCTCCTGGGGGCGCAACAGCCCGAAGTCCATGAGCCGGTCATCAACGCCCTTCGGCGGTTCGACTTCGACCTCGTTCTCGAGCGCCTTCAACCGCTGGTCTTCAATGAATCCATGCCGGTGGAGACCCGGCTTGCCGCCATCGCAGCCTTCGGGGCTATGGGCGAGGACATCCGCTCCGTCGCCACCCTGGTCGAACTGACGCGCAACGGCAGCAGCCAGATTCGCCTGGCGGCCCTGGCCGCCTTGGCCCAGGCTACGGGCGTGGAGCACCCTGACGCCGCCGCGGCGGCCGGCTGGTGGCAGCAGCGGGAGACCATCTCCCAAGCCGACTGGCTGGTCTAAGTCCAGGCGCGGCGCCTCTCCGAAAACCGCAGGCTTCGAGCCGAAAGACAACTCCTCACCTCGCGCCTCGCCGCAGCCTACCGCGATCTCTATCTGCACACGCCGGAATCCGATCGGCCGAGGAGGCTTCTTTCCTTGCTGATCGACGAATGGCCCGAGGTCAGGGACCTCGGCCTGGATCTCGTGAACACTGCTATCACCGACCGCAAGGATGTCACCGCCGAAGTCAGAACCCGCCTTACCGAAATGATCTCCGACCCGCAGCCCGCCCTCCGGCTCAAGGTCGTGCAGATCATCGGCGACCTTCGCCTGGCCAGCGCCGTCAGCCGGTTGATCAAAGCCGCCTCCGTCGAAACGGATCATCGGGTTCGCGCCGCAGTGGTTGATGCTCTTGGCCGTCTGGGCGGGGCCCAGGTCGTGCCTGCCCTTGTCGATTGCCTCGACGATGAGGTGCCCTCGGTCGCCGCGCATGCCTCCATCGCTTTGGCCTCAGTCGCCCGATCCTTACCCCAAGACGACCAGGCGCTCGTCCAAAGCATCGCCGCCGCCCTTACAGACCGCTTCACTCTGCTCACTACCTCGGAGGAGGAGCTTCGCGAGAAACTGCTCGACGCCATGACTCGGATCGGCGCGGAATCGTTCCGCCCCATATTCAAGGCGGAAATGTCTCCTGATCGAAGCGTTCGCATCCGCCGGGCTGCTGTCACCGGCCTGGCGGTTTTTGCTGATCTATCCGCAGCCGACGACATCTTACCGCTCGCCTCCGCCGCAGAACCCGAAATCCGTCTCGCCGCCGTTGCCGCCCTAGGAAGGTGCGGCCGACGAGAGACCGATCTTGCCCCCCTCGCAAGCCGCCTCGATGCCAAGAGTGAGTCAGATCCCGCCGTCCGCCAAAGAGCGTGGGAGTCTTACCTTGCCATCGCCGAGCGGCTCTCTCCGCAAGACCAACTCCGCATCGCTGAACAATTCGCCAAGCCGGACGATAAAACCGCTCAACGGCAGCGGCTTGAATTGCTCGGCGCCCTCAGGGCCTCGGCGCAACGGTTCGAGCAGCTCAAGTCCAAGAAGGCAGATAAGCGTCTGGACCTCCTCGAAGCCATGGCTGATGCTCACGTGAGGCTCGGCGAATTCGCCGCTGCTGCCGCCTGCCTCACTCAGGCTTCCGAGTTGGAGCAGGGCGCCGCCAACGGACGTCATGCCACCCTCGCCGCTCGCTCCATCGCCGTTCTGCTCGTCGGCCACGAGGATGAGGCGGCTATCCAACGAATCAAGGACCTGCTCGGTCCCGAGGGACAAGAAGACCAGCCGGCCAGCGCCCTCTTCGCCCAGACCGCCCTCGACGAGGCCAAGGCCCGTGCCGATGCGGTGGTGGATGCCGCCACCTTCACCGACGCCGTCCGCCTCCTTGACCTCCTGTTGCCCTTCGTACCTCGCTTCGGCGGCGACTTCGAACAACGCCTCGCGGCGTTTCGCGACACTGCGAAGACTAAAAGGGCGGCTGCCATCGATGCCTTGCTGGCTTCACTGGCCGTAGATGGCCAGGCCGAGACCAGGCTTGCCGCCTTCGGGGCCCACGCTGTCTTGAGCCGCATTCACGCCAGTCTGACCAGCGCCCCTCCCACCTCCGCCCCCGCAGTCGCCGTTGTAGACAGGCTGGTGCAGTTTGCCAGACGGCTCGCCCCCGATTGGCCGGGCTATGTCCTCGACGCCCCCCCCGCGGATCGCGCCGCCGCTCTCGAAAAACTGAAAGCGATCGCCGATGCCGCCGCTTCGCAGCGCCCTTCGCGGGCTTCAACGACCGCCCCTGCTTCGAGTCGGCCGGCTTCGCCCGCTCCGTAAGGCCGCTTCCGGTTGTGGAGTTGCGGAGTGCCAAGCGGGGC
>CAYYBO010000040.1:2596-18258 GCA_964470125.1 uncultured Planctomycetaceae bacterium
GAGTCGGCTTTGGGGGGGGTTTGGCCCGACGCTTTCGAAATGGAAACGACGCTACTGCCGCGAAACCGATTCTCACCGTGTGCCGACGCTACCGGAAACGCCGGATCAATCCGTCTCGGTTGGCTTCCTCGGCCAACGCCTCTCGAGCCCCCCTCCGGGTAGGCGTTGTGATCACCACGCGGTCGCCGCACTGCCCCTGTCTCGCCAATCCGCTATAACATGCCCTGATGCCCAAAGCTCCCAAGCCCCCCCTGTTCGCCCCTCGCCTCAAGGTGGGTTTCTCCACTCGCCTTGCCTGGGCTTGCGTCGGCGCTGTTTGCGCCGCCGTCCTGGTGACCGCCGCAATCCTCACGCCGGACCCCGCCGGTTTGGGTACCCACCGACAACTCTTCCATCTCGCACCTTGCAGCCTCGTACTGACCAGCGGCCTGCCTTGCCCCACGTGCGGCATGACCACCGCATTCGCCTGGATGATGCATGGTCGCCCTCTTGCCGCTTTCCTGGTCCAGCCGGCAGGCGCCATCCTCTGTCTGGGCACGATTGGGCTCCTGCTCTACAGCCTGTATCCGGTCTGTTCAGGCAACGTGGTGTCGGTAAATTGGAGCCGAATTGGACCTGTCAGACTGATGCTATCCATCGGCGGGTTGATTCTCGCAAGCTGGGCGTTCAAGATTGCGCATGGGCTGATGACGGGTTGCCTGCCTATGCGGTAACATCCGCGTGCGGTCCCGGAATGATGGATTCGTGCCGGCCGACAGCCGGCGCGAACCATCCGGCCACGCCTGCCCGCGCGAACTACGTGGCCTCTTTGTTCCTGCCCCGCCCTCTGGCGGTCCATCCGCCACAATGGAGGATGCAACGGTGTACCACGCACGCCTACACCCCTCTTCGGCGGCACGTCGCCTACCGACCTTCGCCGCGGTCGCACTCGTCGCCTGCGCCCTTTCAGGCTGCCAACTTGCCTACTTCCTCAGCGCCGAGGAAGAGAAGGACGTCAAAGCCGAGTATGGAAGAATCGGCAACCGCGCCGTCGCCGTGCTTGTCTGGGCTGACCAGTCAACACTTGACGAGGATCCCCGCGTCAGACAGCGAATCTGCAAGGCGGTCACCTACTACCTCAAGAAGAACCTCGCCGGCGCCCGCTTGGTCTCACCCGAAGAGGTCGCGGTATTGCAGGAACGCCAAGGCAGGATATGGGAAGACTTGTCGACCAGGCAGATCTGCGAGCGCCTGAAGTGCGACATGATCTTGCGCATCGATCTCTTGGAATACACTACCAGGGCCGCCGGCACGCGAGAGCTCCGCAGGGGCCGCGTTCGCGCTACCGTCAACCTGTACGACGGCAGCCCCGACGCCACCCGAGAGACGGTTTACCAAACCGAGATCGTCGCCAACTATCCCCCCCAGTCCGCCCATGGCGTATTCGACATGGATGACGCCGACCTCATAAACGCGACCATCGAGCACTTTGCCGAGCTCGCCGCAAGGAAGTTTTATGACCACAAGCAATCACTCCGCGGTCCAGCCGACCGCTGACCCGCGGCGATGCCAGACTGTCTCCGGCGGCCGTGTACTGTTGGCGATCAGGCTCGCGGCCCCGCTGCTCCTTGTCGCGCTCTCCGGCTGCGTGCAGTTCGCTTCGGCCTGGGCGAACATCACCGGCGGCGATGTCGTCGAGCCGGAGTTCACCCTTACCAAGGGCCCGCTGCTAGTCCTCATCGAGGACCCTAACAACGTCGTGACCGAGCCAAGAGCCGTACGTGAAGTCTTCGCCACGGTGTCCGACATATTCCTTGAGTTCAAGGTCAACCGTCAGATCATTCCCTGGGAAGAGCGCGAAAGACTCGAACGCAACGAGAAGGGATACCACAAGCTCAGCATTCGTCAGATCGGTGAGAAACTCGGCGCCGAACAGATCCTTCACATCAAGATCGAGAGGTTCTCCCTGCACGGCGAGGAAGGCGCCCCTCTCCTCAAGGGTGAGTTCGTCTCGCGTGTCAAAGTCATCGCCACCAAGCAGGATCACGACGTACGGCTCTGGCCGCGAGACCCTTCGGGCAGACGCCTCTCCGTCACTACCCCGCCCACCTCTTCCGAGGGCGACAAAACCGCCTCGGACGTGGCCAGGGAACTAGCCATCAGGATGGGACAGGCCGTCGCCGAGCTCTTCTACGAGCACCGCAGCCTCGATCGACCTCGCTAGCGCCGCTGCCGGTGGTGCAGCCTCAAGACACGCCAAGTGGTCCCAACGCCCCCGCCGCCATTGTGACACCCCTCATTTCGGCCTACCATGATGCGATCCGAAAGGAACTTGAGCCGTGCACAATTCCCTCCGCCTCGGATGGCCGAACCGCATCACCATCATCCGGATGCTCTTGATCGGCCCGTTCGTCGTCTGCCTGCTCGACATGAACGACGCCCAACAGAGGAACCTCCGCTGGGCGGCCATCGCCATCTTCGTCCTGATGGCTCTCAGCGACATCCTCGACGGATATCTCGCCCGCCGCCTCCACAGCGAGTCGCCACTCGGTAAATTCCTCGATCCCCTCGCGGACAAGCTCCTCATCATCGCCGCCTTTGTCCTTCTGAGCGTCGTTGGAGTGAAAGACACGTCCGATATTGGATCGCGCGGGCTGCTGCTACTCCCCAACTGGGCCGCCGTAGCCGCCATCGGCAAGGATTTGGTCGTCTTCATCGGCTTCAGCCTGGTCTACCTTGCGACCGGCCGCGTATTCATTCGCCCACGCCTCCTCGGCAAGTGTTGCACGGTGGTCCAAAGTGCGCTGGTATTGAGTATGCTGTTGTGGGTGGACTTGCCGCCGGCCCTGGAGCAACTGCCCAGGGTCTTGTGGTGGCTGGCGACGCTCCTCGCCGCTGCTGCCGCCGTAGACTATATCATCCTCGGCAACCGTTACGTGGCCGCCGTCGCCGCCGAAGCCAGGAATCACGCGACTAGAGGACCGAATACATGACCGACGAACGGGAACCGTTCAGCCCTATCTCCGAGGCCCTTGAAGATCTCAAAGCCGGGCGTTTCATCATCCTTGTGGATGATGCCGACCGCGAAAACGAGGGAGACCTCGTTTGCGCTGCCGAGCTCGCCACTCCCGAAATGATCAACTTCATGATCCGCCAGGCGGCCGGCAAGCTCTGCCTCCCTCTGCCCGCCGGCACGTGTGAGAGATTGAACCTCTATCCCCAGGCCAACGAAAACACGGCTCCACACGGAACGGCCTTCACTGTCTCCATCGACGCTGGGCCCGAGTTCGGAGTAACCACCGGCGTCAGCGCCGCCGACCGATGCCGCACCATCCATCGCTGTCTCGTGGATGATGCGAAGCCTTCGGACTTCCGGCGCCCCGGCCACATCAGCCCGCTGAAAGCCAAGACCGGCGGCGTTCTCATCCGAGCCGGCCACACAGAGGCGACCATCGACTTGGTCCGCCTCGCGGGGCTCAAACCCGCCGGCCTTCTTATCGAAATCTTGAAGGAAAACGGCGAAATCGCTCGACTCGACGATCTGGTCCTCTTCGCTCGAAAGCACGGCTTCAAGATATGCACCATTGCCAGCCTGATCGAGTATCGATTGCAGCGCGAACGATCGGTGATGCGCATCGAGTCTATTCCGCTCACCAACCCCTGTGGGAAGTGGACTCTGCACGCCTACCAGTCGGTCCTCGATGTGGAACCGCACGTCGCTCTCTGTATGGGCGACCTCGGCCGCCTTACCCCCGAGGGCGAGCCTGTCGCCGTCGACCGCCCCATCCTGGTCCGCGTGCACTCCCAGTGCCTTACCGGTGACGTTTTCGACTCCATGCGCTGCGACTGCGGCCAACAACTTGCCGAGTCCATGCGCCAGATCGGAGAGGCGGGTGAGGGCGTTGTCGTCTATCTCCGACAGGAAGGCCGCGGCATCGGTCTGACCAACAAGCTCCACGCCTACAGGCTGCAGGACCAGGGCCTGGACACAGTTGAAGCCAACGAGGAACTCGGCTTCCCCGCAGACAAGCGGGATTACGGCATCGGCGCCCAGATCCTCCGCGACCTCGGCGTGCGCAGGATTCGTATCCTGACCAACAACCCGAAGAAGACCAGCCGCTTGGCCGTCTACGGCCTCGAGGTCGCTCAGCAAGTACCCTTGCGGATTGAGCCGAACCCGCACAATCGCCGATACCTCGAGACCAAACGTATCAAGCTCGGGCACATGCTCGACGAACCTTGACCACAGCGAGGCCAATTGTGTCCCCCGGCCCGCCCAACTCTGGAGAAGCCCTCCCACCGCTCAAACGCCAAGGAGACAGACCGGGCCCGCGCCTCTCACTCTTCGACCCGATCCACGCTCCGCTGATCGTCTCCTGGGTGCGATCCGAACGGGAATTGACCTGGCTCGCCCCCGGAACCGCCCCGCCCCTGACTCTCGAGAAAGTGACCGCTTGGGGAAGCACCAGCGACCGCCGTTTCCTCTTCTGGCGCGGAGAGCTGGTCCAACCCGTTGCCTATGCTGAGCTGAACAACATGCCAGAACGATCGAATCAGATGTGGATCGGGCACTTTCTCGTGGACCCCGTCCATCGCGGACGACGAGTCGGAACCCGTTTTGCCCAGGCCCTGCTCGGCTACGCCTTTCAACGGTTCGGTGCCCAGGAAGTCCTGCTGGTCGTCTTTCCAGGGAACGTGGGCGCGATTCGATGCTACCAGCATGCCGGTATGAACCCGCTCGGCTACGAGCGCAAACACTTTGTCGCCACCGACCGCGAGCACGTCTTTCTTCGCATGGGCATCAACGCCGCCACGTATCAAGACCTGCTCAGTGCCGGCCGGATGCCCGCCGGTCTCCTCCCATTGACAGGGGCCGGCCTCGCAGTTTCACCTGCAGACGTCCGGTTGGCTCGGGCGTGAGCCAGGACAGACTCTACAAGCCCAGTGCCGCTTTGCCGCCGCCTCGGCTGGAGCCAACGTGATATTCGGACCTGGCCACCGGCTGCAACAGTCTTGCGGCGAGGCGTTTCCGTCGCTCGGCCTCGCCTTGGAATCGGCTCTGCGTCTCGCTTATACTACATGGTTCGTAACCCCACGAAGAGGCATCAGACGGCCGCGGCTGGCATTCGGGTGGCGTGCGCCGACGACACCGCAACGGACCTGGCTCCAGAGCCGATCATTAGACAGGCAAAGCCATGAACCTAACCGGCACGCGCCCAAGGATACTGTTGCTCTCCAAACCGGGTTCGGACGCATCCAAACTGCTTTCGCAGCTTCCCGGCGACACTCAGGTAGAACTCGTCAGCTCTTTCCAGGACGCCCTGGCAGCCCTGCGCCAGGGAACCTACGACATGGTGGCCAGCGACCACGGTGATTTCCTGGCTCTCGAACGGGCCGCCGTCAACCAACAGGCGGCGATGATCCTGGAAACCATCGCTCAGGGTGTCTGCATCATTGCCCCCCAAGGCCGGTTGATTTGGGCCAACCCGCGCATGAAGCTCTTCCCCGGCGATCTGCTATCGCAGGTGTGCGAGGCCTGCGTCCGTTCGTTTGGAGCCCCCGGCGACCACGACCGGGCCAGAACGCTTCACCATGCGGCTCGTCGTTTCAGCATGACCGCGGGCAATGACCAGCACTTTGAAGTGACCATTACCCCCATGGTCAACCCGCTGGGCGAGCCGGCTCAGCTTGCAGCCGTCGTCTACGACGTTACCCACAGCCGGCAACTGCAGATGAAGATCGACGCCATCGACCTCGCCGGCCGTGACTTGGTTCAGTTGGACGCCGAGACCACCGCAGCGATGGATGTTGAGGAGCGAATCGCCCTCCTCGAACAGAAAATCCGCCGATACATGCACGACCTCCTGCAGTACGACAACTTCAACGTGCTGTTGATCGACAAGAAGACCAACCGGCTCGAAGTCGTCCTGCAGCACGGCGTGTTCCCGGGAATCGAGAACCTCGATATCTTCGTCTCACCCGACAGCAACGGCATCAGCGGATACGTCGCCGCCACCGGTCGCAGCTACATCTGCCACGACACCTCCAAGGACCCTCGCTATCTCAAGGGACTGGAGGCCGCGAGGAGCTCCTTGACCGTCCCCTTGCGGCTTCACGACAAGATCATTGGCGTGTTCAACGTCGAGTCCGACCGGCTGACGGCCTTCAACGAGGACGACCGCCAGTTCATGGAAATTCTGGCCCGCTATATCGCCATCGCCCTCAACATGCTGGACCTGCTGGTCATCGAAAGGTATGAATCCACCGGCCGCATGGCCGAAGACGTCCGCGGTGAGATCGCTGGTCCGCTCAACGACATCCTCACTGAAGCCAGCACGCTCATGGAGGAATACATCGGCAACGACGACCTCCGCCACCGCCTCGGCGCGATTTGCGACCGAGTCACCGAAACCAAGCAAACACTGAAGGAAATGGCCGGTTCCCGAAGCGGAATCCTGGGGCGGGCCGGCGAGACGGCCGTTAAGGACCCCCTTCTCGGCGACAAGCGAATCCTGGTCGCCGATGACGAGGAAATCATCAGGGAGACAATCAGCGCCGTGCTCCAGAAGCAGGGCTGCGAGGTTGAAACTGCGGCCGACGGCAATCAAGCCATCGCCATGATCGAGCACCGCACCTACGACTTGGTCCTTGCGGACATCAAGATGCCCGCAAAGAACGGCTATGAGGTCTTTGCTGCCGCAAAGGAGGTTAATCCCTCCCTGGCAGTGATCCTTATGACTGGATTCGGATACGACCCCAACCATTCCATCGTCAGGGCCCGCCGCGAAGGCTTGAACGCAGTCCTGTTCAAGCCCTTCAAGGTCGACCAACTCCTCACGGAGATTCGCGGCGCCTTCCAACCAAGGGCCCAGGGCCGCTAGTCGGGGCACGTCCCCGGCGTCCCATCCGGTTTAATTCTTGGATACCAGCTATCCGAGTGTTCGCACTTCGCCGCCGGCACGGCTGCTGCCTCGTTGCACTTAGCGCACTTGATCAACGCTGGCTTGCTCGCCCCGCGCCGAGCTCGAGGGGCCCCGCCTTCTTCGGGCTCATCGCTCGGTTCCCGGGGAGCAGTCTTCACTGCTTTCTCCCAATCCTTGACCGGCATGGTGAAGTGATGATCGCATTTTGTGCAGATGAGGTCCCTCTGATTCGCGTCTCCGATGTACTGCGCGTCCTGCGGCTTGCGGGTCAATGCAAAAACAACCACTGCCGCCGCCAAGGCTACGACAACGATTCCAATCTTGACTCCATTGCCACCCGCCATAAGCGATCTCCTCACCTTCTGCTACGCGCTACAACCTTCAATACGACACACCGGGCGGCCGATCCTGGCTCACCAAGCGTCGGCGCCCGTCCAGGGACTCGGATTGTACCACCCGACAAAAACGCCGCAACCGAGCAAGCAAGGCAGTCCGGTGGCGGCGAAACATGGTGCCAGGACACTCCTCCCCCTGGGGCCCTCGCCATCCGGCGTGCATGATTCGGCGGCACAGCCGATGCCGCCTCCTGGCCGAAAATACCGTGCCCTCGTGAAGTGTCCGCCCGCCGCTCAGGTGTGACGCTCCTCGGTGCGAGGCCGGCGCAATCAGGCGGCTAGGTCGGCCCCCGTTATTCATCCCCCGTCGTGGCAGCGGTTTCCGACGCCTTGCGACCCGTTGCTGGGTCCCACCGACAATTCGGACAAATGGCGGCCTCGCCCTCGCTGGTGCGAGCGGCGAATACCTCGCCGCACCCCGGGCACCTTCGGGCGGCTACGCCAGTCGGCTCCCCGCAAAACGGGCAGGTCACCACTTCGAAAACCGCTCTACCGGGACGGCGGGGCTGGGCTCCGTTGTCGCCCGAAGGGGCGGAATCAGGCACCGTCCGCTGGCGGACCGCCGCGCTGCCTTGAGCGCCGGTCAACTCAAAACCGCTCCGGCACGCGGCGCAGTACCAAAGCGACTTGGCCTCGTCAATGTCAGGAATCGGCCGGCGAGAAGATAGGAGAGCGAAAATTGCCGCTGCGGCGACCAACAACAGCCCCGCCAAGCCCAGCTTCAGCATGTCATTGTTGGTCATCCAGGTGCGGCTCCCGGCAACCTACTTGCGCCAGATCCGCCAGCCGGGGCCTCGACAGAATCGCGTGTCGAAGAAACCGTGCTCTGCATGTCCGTCCATGAATAGGAAGGAATGCTGAGAGAATCTCCGGTGCCAGCCCTCGCCCAATCGGCCGCCGCCGGTGTTCATCGCGTTTACCAGAAGTTGATCGGCTTGATTCTCCCACATCACCACAAGTTCCGCGGCCGAACCGCCCACCGCCTCCTGCACGAAGGTCTTGCCGTAAAACATGAGTGACGCCAGGGAGAACACCTCCGGAATCGACGGATCCTCCATGAATAGCCAGTTGATGCTGTAACTGCTGCCGTATGCCTCCCAGCTTGACCTCTGACCTTCAATTACCAACTCGCCGTCGGAGGATTCTCCGATTTCCGGCGAGACGGCGGATCGGTCGCTCGGGCACTGGACCACCTTTACGGAGTCACGCGCCTGAGCGGTGGGATCAATGTAGCGGTTTAACGCTCGCAGTTCCGTCGGCACGATGGCGCAGTCATACGTCTCTTGGCCGGGAAGCGGCGACGGGGCTTTCATCCCGCCCCATGTGTAGCTTGTGTAAAACTTGACACCCGGAGGGGGTGAGCCGCTGCTGCTCAGATAAGTCCAGGGCAGATTGTCGTACTCTGTCAGATATGAACTGACCGCGCTCCCGACCTCCCTCAAGTTCGACATGCAGAGGACTTTGCGGCTCTCTTCCCTGGCTCGGCCCAGTGTCGGCAAGAGCAGGGAGACTAGCACGGCGATGATCGAGATCACCACTAGCATCTCAATCAGTGTGAAGCCTCGGCGGCTGCGATGGCGACCACTTCGGCGGCGGACTTGCCTACGCGGCATCTGCACGGCTCCCACACGCGCCTACGGGATATGCACTCGTTGGAACAAGAGATGCGGACCCGCTCAGCTCCCTGGCCCCGCGCCGCGCCTCCACCTATCTACGCGCGCCGCGCCGCCTTCCTACGAAGTCCACCCTTCTCGAACCACCGGCGATCACTCCACCACAATATCTTACAACACAATCGTCCCCGGGTGTCAATAAAAAGACCGCCCATTCTTCGGCCCGGGGCAAAACGTGGTCCGGTGCCGGATCGGCAAGGCCTCTCGGATCATCCGTGCCCACCCCAGATCGCCCGCTTGACTTCGCCTGCCTGCCAGTTAACCTGACCGGACGCTTTGCGATTCTGGCGAAGAAATGCCATCCAAACCCCCAGGGAGACCCGCTGATGCAAATTGCGTTCAGCAGCTCGGCTTGCCCGGGTTGGAACCTGACCACGATCATCGAGAAGGCCCAGGAGTTCGGCTACGCCGGCATCGAAATCGCTGCGGAAGCCGGCTTGGCCCACCTGCACGCTGCTCCGGAACTCTCCCGGCACACCGCCCAGGTCGCCGACCAGCTCGCCGCGGCGGGTGTCAGAATCGTCTGCCTGGCTACCTCTGCCGACTTCTCCTCGAAGGATGCCGCGACCTGGGCCGCCAATCAGAGTGACGCGAAAGAGCACATCGAACTGGCTTCCAGACTAGGCTGCCCTTTCGTCCGCGTTCTGGCTGGTAGCATTCCAGGCGGCCGCCCGTGGCCCCTCCGTGCCGAGCGCAGGGACGCCGTGCTGGCCAGAATCATCGCCGCGATCCGCGATCTCGTCCCCTTCGCCGCCGAACACCGCGTGGTTCTCTTGGTCGAAAACAGCGGCGACTTCCTGGACAGCTCCTCGCTCTGGCAGATCGTCGAGTCGGTCAATTCGCCGGTAGTCAAGTGCTGTTGGGACTCGCTCACCGCCAGGCTCGCCCACGAACGCCCGACAGTCGCCATCCCTCGACTGGCATCCAAGATCGCAATGGTCCGCATCTGCGATGCGGTCTTCGATGAGAACCATCGCTTTATTCGATATGCCCTCCCGGGTGAAGGCGGCGCCGAGATTCGACGGACCGTTCAACTTCTGCGAGGTAAGGGCTACCGCGGCTTTCTGGTGTTCAGTTGGCCAAGCAGCGCCAGCGCGAACCTCCCCGGGCCTGAAGCTGCCCTGCCTGCGGCGGCGAGTTACCTGCAAACGCTGATCGCCGAGCAACCGGTAGCTTTGAGCGCCTACAAGGGCGACAAGTTCAGGCCGAGACAGGGCTTCGAATTCTCCGTGAGTTCGTGAGACCCGGACCTGGGGCGAGGAGGGCCGCCTCTTAGTGCTACGCGACTATGCTCCGTCTTGCCCCGTCGGGGCCGGTGGTCCGCGAGTGCCGAATGCTCCGCCGTTCACGGCGTCGGAGCATTCGAACTGTAGATTGCCGGTGTCCCGTCGCCAGCGCCGAATGCGGCAAGCGCCGGCCTCGCAAAGGCGCTCAGGAAGCAAAGGACTGGCCGCCTCCCTCGGCGCCCCTTTGGCTTGCGACTCTCCGCAGGGGCCCACCGCCTCGTTGGTAAGGACCGATGGGACAAACTATCATGCCGGTTCTTGAAACTTGGATTGCCGGCTTCCGTCCGGTTCGCTGGGGCGAGTCACGGGTGGGAAGGACGTCCTCGAAACCCGCCAGGCACGGGAAGCCGGTTGGATGATTGTTCACTAAGGAAGAACCATGCAAGCCATACTGAAGAAGCTCGGCATCGCGAAGAACAACCCCGGCGTTTTTAACGGCAAGTGGTGCGGCTCGGCGGAGAAGCTGGAAGTCGTCTCGCCGATCGACGGCAAGGTGATCGCCCACGTGTCCCAGGCCACGCCGGACGAGTATGAGAAGACGATTACGGCGGCGGCAAAGGCGTTCGAGTCCTGGCGGGTCATCCCGGCCCCGAAGCGCGGCGAACTGGTCCGCCGGCTGGGTAACGCCCTTCGAGAATACAAGGAAGAACTCGGCGCCCTGGTCACGTTGGAGATGGGCAAGATTCGCGTCGAAGGCGAGGGCGAAGTGCAGGAAATGATCGACATCTGCGACTTCGCCGTCGGCCTCTCGCGGCAGCTCTACGGCCTGACCATGCACTCCGAGCGTCCGGGGCACCGGATGTACGAACAGTGGCATCCGCTCGGGGTGGTCGGCGTGATTAGCGCGTTCAATTTCCCGGTGGCGGTATGGGCGTGGAACTCGGCGCTCAGCGCCGTCTGCGGCAACGCGACGCTCTGGAAGCCCTCCAGCAAGACGCCGCTGACGGCCATCGCCACGACGAAAATCGCCGCGGCGGTCTGCAAGGAAATGAAGGTCGATCCGGCCATCTTCAGCCTGGTCATCGGCCGCGGCTCGACCATCGGCGAGCGGCTGATCGGTGACCGGCGGATTCCTCTGGTCTCGGCGACCGGCTCGTGCCGGATGGGCTATCGCATCGGCGAGGTGGTCGGCAAGCGGCTGGGCCGGACCATTCTGGAGCTGGGCGGGAACAACGCCATCATCGTGACGCCGAGCGCCGACTTGAACATGGCCGTGCGCGGGATCGTCTTCGGGGCGGTCGGGACGGCCGGTCAGCGATGCACGAGCACGCGGCGGATCATTGTCCACGAGTCGATGCGGAAGGAACTCGTTGACCGACTGGTGGCGGCGTACAAGCAGGTGCCGATCGGCAACCCGTTGAAGGACGGCACGCTGATGGGGCCACTGATCGACAAGGACGCCGTGGAGACCATGCAGAAGGCCCTGGCCCAGCTTCGGGCGGAGGGCGGGGAGATTCTGTACGGCGGCGAGAAGCTCAGCGGGGCGAAGTATCCCGGCGGCTGCTACGTCAAGCCGTGCATCGCCGCGGCGGAGAACCGCTACAAGATCGTGCAGGATGAGACGTTCGCGCCGATTCTTTACATCATCAGTTACGGCGAAGAGCCGCGGGCTTCAGCCCGCGCGGCCTGCCGCGCTGGCGGCGACGTAAACTGTACGGCGCATCTGGCCGACCTGGACGAGGCCGTCCGCCTGCACAACGCCGTGCCGCAGGGCCTGTCGAGCGCGGTCTTCACGCGGCATCTGCTGGAGGCCGAGCGATTCCTGGCCCACACCGGCAGCGATTGCGGCATCGCCAACGTGAACATCGGCACCAGCGGGGCCGAGATCGGCGGCGCCTTCGGCGGCGAGAAGGAGACCGGCGGCGGGCGCGAAAGCGGCAGCGACAGTTGGAAGGCCTACATGCGCCGGCAGACGAACACGATCAACTGGTCCACGGAGCTGCCGTTGGCCCAGGGGATCAAGTTTGGGGACTAGGCTGTTGAACCCCGTGGATCACAGCCATAGGATAAACGATTGTGGCTGAGTCCGTGGACAATCCCGAGCGGCGTGCGTATCTCGAGTTCCTCGGTCGGTGCGACCAGGCGTTCACACCTTTCGCACCGATCGAATTGCCCGACTTTTTCGCTGGTCGGCTGAAGCACCTGGAGCGTCTTCAAAGCGAGGTCGACGCACCAGGGCGACAGGTAGCCCTCTTCGGCGAGCGGGGAGTGGGGAAGACCTCTCTCGCCAAATTGGCGTACTTCTTTCTTGGCCGGGAAGAAGAGCACAGCCACTTCGTGCGCTGCGAGAAATCGAGCACGTTTGACGCCATCTTCAGCGCCGTCCTTGCTAGCGCGGGTATCGAGGTTGTGCTCAATGGAATGGAATCTGAGGGAGATCGCGAAGGCAGGATCGGCATGGGTCCCCTCATGCTTGGCGGGATGCGGCGAATCCGCAAGACATTTCGCAGGCTTTCCGTTGACCGCAGGATTGAGCCTCGCTTGCTTCTGGAGCACCTCGGACGCCACAAAGGGCTGGTGATTATCGACGAATACGACCGAGTCGAGGAGCCGGAGACCCATACTCGTGTGGCCGAGCTGATCAAACACTTCTCAGATGCTCGCGCTGAAACCAAGATATTGTTGGTTGGAGTGGCCGAGAGTCTATCCCATCTTCTTTCGGAGCACGAATCACTAAGCCGCTCCCTCGCTCAGATCCGCTTGGATCGGATGTCGGAGGACGAACTGCAGGATATCGTCGAGCGAGGTGAGAAGTACTCCGGCGCCGTGTTCAAGGAACCAATCAGAAAGAGGATAGTGCGTCTCGCGGATGGTTTCCCCTATTTTGTTCACCTGCTTTGCCGACACGCATGTAAGATCGCGGGCTCCGTGTTGCTGAAAATCCCCAAAGCCACCGTTGTCATCGCCGAGGAGGAATACCGCAACGGTCTCGCCGAGGCCATCGTTGACGCCGAACACACGTTGGCTGAACAATACGAGCAGGCCATCGTCACCACCCGCCGCAAGAGCGAGAAGTTCGAACTTGTGCTTTGGGCAATGGCACTCTCTGAGACAAAGGACGTTCAGGTTCAGGACATCGCTCAGAACGTCGCCTTCTTCACCGGAGAGGGAGCCAAGCTTCCGAGTACGTTTAGCTGGAATTTGGGAGAACTCGTTAGCAACCGAAGAAGCAGAATCCTGACCAAGGTTCGCGAAGGATACTACAAGTTCACCAACCCGTTGATGCGCCCGTACATCCGTTTCGTCCTCGAACAAGAGAACATTCTGGTCCGCGGCGGACAGTGGGAGTTTCCGTTCATGCGAGAAAGACAATAGAGATCATCGCCTCGCTCGCATCTTCTGCCAGGCGGACAACATCAAATGAGGTTTGGCATCCCCTCATGGAAGGGAGTCAATTGCGGCGACGTCGCTGGGTTATCCATTGCGTGACCTCTTGATGGTGGACCGATGCCGGATGTGGCGGGTGGCATATGGCGCTCACCAACGGGGAGTCTACGCATGATCATCAAGAATCGCGAGGCCAGGAAACGGGAGTTCAAGGGGATCTGTCTGGACGTGCTCGCCGTCGGCGAGAAGTCGATGGTCACGCGGATGAACTACAAGGCCGGAGACGTCGTGCCGGTGCACAGCCATCCCCATGAACAGTGCGGGTACGTCGTCGCCGGCAGGGCCAGGCTGACCTGCGGCGATCAGGAGGACCTGCTCGAACCCGGTGACAGCTACTACATCCCAGGCGGCATGCCCCACGGCCTGCACGCCCTGGAAGACGGCCACATCGTGGATTTCTTCGTGCCGATCCGAGAGGACTATCTTTGAGCAGCAGGCGGCCTGCTCGGCCATCGCTCACTTGCCCGCGGTCGGGGAAGCATGATCTCCCGTAGCGTGGATGTAGTCCCTCCATCGTCCAGCCTCCAATCCGTCCGGCCGATGGAGGTCACCCGCCCGTTCGCGGCGGACCAGCTCGACCAATAGCGGCGGGTGCTGGCGGCCCCATATCACCGACTCGCGGTCTTCGCTCGTGAAATGCCTGGTGCTTGTGTTGCAGTGTCTCATGTCGAATTGAACCAAGGCCGGCAGCTTGTCGCTCAGACGTGTACCGGATGAGGCCCCGATGATCGTCAAGAACCGCGACGCCAAAAAACGCCAGTTCAGGGGCATCAGTTTGGACGTGCTGGCCGTCGGCGAGAAGCCCATGGTCGAGCGGATGAAGCACGAGGCGGACGAGCCGCATCCCCGCGAAAAAAAAGGGCCCGTTGCACCGCGCTCCTGCGGCCTTCTCTTTGCCCTTTTGTTCAAGACTCGGCGACCCGCTGCGCCCGCCCATGACATGTCAAGTACTAAGTACTGCCCGGGACAGGGATCGAACCTGCACTTCCTTTAACGGAAACTAGGCCCTCAACCTACGAAGCCGCATCCGCAGGCGGCTTGCCAGACAACGACTTACAGAACGGCGAGCTGGCCTCGTCACCAAAATCGTCACCAACGACGCAGGAACCGTGCCAGAGGGACCCCGATCTTGCGGCTGTCGTGAGAGCATGGGCGATGCTGCCGAAAGCGATCAAGGCGGGCATCGTGGCGAGGGTTCGGGCGGCTGGCAGCGATGAAGGGAAGGCGTAGCGGTCGGGCTCGGTCGAGACGCCGATCACGCCGCCACATTGCTGCACAGAAGCTCGGCTTGCTGCAAGACGATCAGCGTCGCTGCCTGCCTTCCGCTGACGTGCCATGCTCGCCCCTTCAACGTCCTGCTGCTGAATGAGACGGTTCCGATTGTAGGCTCTTCGCGTCCCTGAGACCAGGGCTTGTGTCGCCGTTGAGGTATGAGCACGGTTCCTTCGTAGAGGCTGACATCCTGTACTGTGGACGTTTTGGCTGGCGGCAATGAGCTTCGGAATCGACCCCCTCGCCCGAGCTAGGACTTCTTGGCGATGTTCACGCCAAGGCCGACCGCGAGTGCCACGACAGCGGCCGTCGCCACACCTTCAAGGACCTCTTCTGGATTCGCCTTGCAGTACTCGACTGCCATGTTGACGCCACGAGTAATCTTGCGAGTGACAGGTTCGATCTCTCGAAGTTGAAGCTCGTAATTGACAATCGCTGCCACCGCGATTGCTTCATCACCCCCATCCGGATGGGATGCCGCCTCTAACAGAGCGTTTCGCAATGCCTCCAACTTCTTCGTTGGACTGTTCTTCAACGCCGTCTCAACCTCTCTTGGAAGTGCCAATGGGTATGCCATTTTGCCGCTCCTATCGACCTTGTAGTACAAGATGGGTCTGCTAGCTTATACCTAACGTTTTGCCTCCGCATTGTCAAGCCGTTGCCGGTCATCCTAGGCACATTCCGAGAGTTGAGTGTCACGGGGCGCCTGAAAACCAGCCAGGGAGGGGCGCCTCAAACCCAGCCAGT
>CAYYBO010000041.1:0-6672 GCA_964470125.1 uncultured Planctomycetaceae bacterium
GAAGAACAAATGAACCGGGCTTGTCGCAGGCCCCGAAAAGCCGGCGACATGTGTGATGGGCCGTATGCGAAGTTCGTCGGCCCGCCTTGGCGCTCGCCGCGGGGCTCAGCCGCGGTACCCCACCCACGCGGCATTCGGCTAAGATCCGTGCATGACCGGCACTCCATCGGATCCAGGTTCGGGCCCACCGCCGCGCCGTCGGCGTCCGCGCTATGCGGGCACGCACCCCCGTCATTTTAGTGAACGCTACAAGGAGCGTGCCCCCGACAAGTACCCCGACATCGATGCACACGTCCGCGCGCAGGGCCGCACGCCCGTCGGCACGCATATCCCGATCCTGGTCCCCGAGGTCCTGGCCGCGCTTGACCCGGCCCCGGGGGAGATCGTGGCCGATCTCACGGTGGGTTACGGCGGCCACGCGATTGCGTTTATCGAACGCACTGCCCCCGACGGTCGGCTGATCGGACTCGATCTCGATGGCCCGCAATTGGCGGCCACTGGCCGGCGACTCGCACAGATCGTAGACCCGGCGCGCCTGCATCTGCACCACAGCCACTTTGCCGGCCTGCCCAAGCTGCTGGCGGCGGATGGCCTCGCGGGCGTGGACATCGTGTTCGCCGATCTCGGTCTCAGCAGCATGCAGATCGACGATCCGGCCCGCGGTTTCTCATACAAGCACGATGGTCCCCTCGACATGAGGATGGATCCACACCGGCCGCGCACCGCCGCCGATGTCCTCCGAACAATCACGTACGACGAGCTGGCGGTGGCGCTGCGTGATCTAGCCGATGAGCCGGCGCACGAAGAGATCGCAGGGGCGATCATCCGGCGCCGGTCCCAGCAGCTCATCACCCGAACCGAAACGCTGGTTGATGTGGTGCTGAGCGCGCTGGGCCTGACGCGCCGAACGTGGCGCGATACCGTTGCCGCAGGAGGGTCCGAGTTGCACCCCGCGGCCCGCACGTTTCAAGCACTCCGGATACTGGTGAACGACGAGCTGCACGGCCTCGAGCAACTGCTCCGCGTGGTACCTTATTGTCTACTGCCCGGCGGTCGCCTGGGTATTCTGACGTTTCACAGCGGTGAGGATCGACGGGTGAAACACGCTCTGCGTGACGGCTTGCGTGACGGGGTGTATGCGCAGATTGCCGATGAACCGTTGCGCCCCAGCCCGGTCGAGCGACACGCCAACCCGCGCAGCACACCTGCGAAGTTCCGCTGGGCGGTACGGGCAGCGGCAACGTAGCATCAGGCGTTTGCCGCCACGGCCTACGCAGCTAGAGATTGCCTGCAGGGGGCCGGGCATGGCTGTGCCCAACGCAGGGGATATGACTGCGCGGCCCGACCGATGTTCGCGCGCCAGCCTGCGTGTCGCATCGGGTATCTTGGAGCCTCAGCCACGACAGTCACGAACTCGTGGGTAGGAACAGTGGTCAGCCTACTTACATCGGCGGATGTGATCGTAGAAACTCTTGGTAGGCTTGGCGACTCAGACGCGAATTGCTCCGGCAGGAGAGATTGCTCGCCAACGTAATCAGAGGCTTGCGCCGGTGCCAGAAGCTGTTCCACACCCGGCGGAGGATGTTCCACGAGGAATAGAAAACCCCCGTCGCAGGTCTCCATCTCCCTGACGATATCTCCGCAGGAAAAATGCCGGTAATGGGCCACGGGAAACTGCAGCGTGTAGTACTGCCAGTCTTCCGGAAACCTGTGGGCGGCGATGCAGCCATTTGATTCCATCTCGTCCCACAGCCGCGTGCCGGGCAGCGGCGTGAGAAACAGCGTGTTGAGGAGGTCCAGGCCATGGCGCACGGCCGCTTCCGCGATCCGCCGGCCAATGCCCGGTTCATCCGTGTCCAGGCCCATGATGAACGAACCGGCCACCACGATCTTGTGCCGCTGGATGCGACGGACGGAGGCGGCAAAATCGCGGCTCTTGAGGATAAGGCGCTTGCCGCCCAGCCCCCTCAGCCCTTCAGCCGTCACGGATTCAAAGCCGATGAAGACGCCCGAGCAGCCGGCCTTGGCGGCCAGCCTTAACAATTCCTCGTCATCGGCCATGTTGATCGTCACCTGGGCGATCCACTTCTTGTCCAAACCCGCGTGAATCATCGCCCGGAAGAGGTCTTTGGCACTGGCGATATGGTCCGGCCGCGTGCCGATGAGATTGTCGTCCACGATGAGGACCTGTCTCTCTCGAATCGTGCTGAATTCTCGCACGACCTCTTCGATGGGGCGCTGCCGGTAGGTGGGGCCATTGAAGGCGGTCACGCTGCAGAAGCTGCAACTGAGCGGACAACCCCGCGTGGTCTGAATCGAGCCGAACGCATAATCGCCGGTCAGTAGATCATGCCGGGCCGGCGGAATCTCGCCCATGTCCGCATGCGCGCCGGCGTAGCGGGGTTTCAGCGAACCTTGCTGAACGTCTGCCAGGACTTGGGCCCAGATCGGTTCGGCTTCCCCCGTGACCACCGCGTCCACGCGAGTCGCGGCTTCGTCCGGGCGCATGGTGGCATGAATGCCTCCCATCACGACCGGCACACCCCAGCGGCTGAACTCGGCCGCCACTTCGTAGGCCCGGACCGCCTGCGAGGTAAATGCGGTGACTCCCACCAGGTCCGGGCGCGGGAGGGCCCCGTAATCTGGTACGCGGACGTTTTCGTCGAAGATCGTGATTTCCCAGTCCCGCGGCGTGAGAGCGGCGAGCACGGCCAAACCGAGCGGTTTCCACACGCGGTAGCGATTCCATCGGCTTTCCCTGACGTGGGTCAAGCTGACGAGAGGGTTGCATGGATTTATCAAATAAAGGCGAATTAGCCCGATCCTCTGACCTGATCTTGTCAAATCATTGCTCTGGTGCCTGCAAGCGTACACGCGCAGGGTGTCGCATGGCAAGTGGTGTGTGTTGGCGGATGATCGGAACAGCGGCAATCAAATGATCCAGTAAAACCAGCGTTTACGATCCTCCATCGATGCCTCCCCCCGCGTTTCCAGGTTCTTTCGCGTGGTCAGCAGCTTTACTGCAATTACGCTGCAGTCGCAGCCCTTTGGGGTCGTCTTGGTGGCCATTGCGAAATATCAGGAATCGCCCTGTCGCCTGCTTTCGCAAACGGCTATGATATGGGTGGTTGGTTTGCTAACCGGGTTGTTCGCGGTCCTCTACAAGTCCCGCACCTCCTAGACTGCCTGCCCACCTTCCCGGCCGGAATTTCGGTCGCTTTCACACGCGATCCTGAAAGCAAAACGATGGGTCGCAACCAGCTTTCAGGAAAGAGAGTTACTATGAGCAAGAAAATCTACGTAGGCAATTTGGGCTACACGGTCACGAGTGCAGACCTTCACCAGCTTTTTGCCCCGCATGGAACGGTGCAGAGCGCTCAGGTCATCGAAGATCGCGATGCCGGTCGGAGCAAGGGTTTCGGCTTCGTCGAAATGAGCACCGACGAAGAGGCTTCTAACGCCATCTCCGCCCTCAACGGTCAAATGCAGGGCGAACGGGCCCTCACGGTCAACGAAGCCAAGCCGCGCGTGAATCGCGGTACCGCCGGCAGCTACGGCCGACGCTAGGCGAAACGGTCGGCGTCAGTCCGGACCTTGCAGGCGAGATCGACGACGCATAACGACTAGTCTGTGGTCTGCTGTCGGCAGATGAACACTGGCCGGGCGCACGAAGACGATTATCCGGAAAGCGGAAATCGCCTTCGTGCCGAGGCCCATGTCCGCCGCGCATGGTTGCGATGACTTGGGGAAGAGTCGCATGCTACGGAAGCGGCCCACGAGCTGGAATACGACGAAACACTGGCGAGTCCGGGCCACGGCCGCTGATGGCCTGACGGTCACGCTAGGGCGTTACGAGACGGAAGAGGAAGCCCGCGAGGACAGTGAGCGCTTCGCGGAGCGGGACGGATACCGCGCACTGGCCATCGAGCCGGTCGAGGCGATCGAGCCGGCGTCTGATCCACTCTCGCGCGAGAGTGCGCCGCCACGAAGTGCCAGACGCGTCTAAGCCGGTCGCCAGCTCGAGAATGGCGACGCCCCGGACAATCGATCAACCAGGGCGAGTTCCGAATATTCAGGACTGTGCCGCAGCGGAGATGGAGTTTATGGACCCGCCCGGTGGGCAAGGTCGGTGGCCGGCCGAGCTTCCACCCGGCGTTCTGGCGCAGTTGAGCAGGCTTCCGTACGCCCGTCGGCGAGGCGATCACTTCTTCTTGGCCTCCCGAAACAACGGCGATTCGTCCAGGGTGAAAATCACCACTTCCTCGCCGGTTACCGTGCTGATGTCGTGATGGAGGCTCATCGCTTTGACGCCTGTGGCGTTCTGGATCATCTCCTCCAGTACCGGCCTCGCCGTCTCTATCAACTGGACTCGGACTTGTTTGAGCAGCTCTCTTCCCTTGCCGTCGGGCGGCGATTTGGCGAGTTGCTGTTCGGCCGCGGTCAACACGCCCTCGATGCGGACGACGAGAAAATCGCCGATCAAGTAGGTGTGGATGTCCTTGGGTCCTCGCCCCATGTACTCCCGCTCAAAGCGAATGACCCCTTCGCAGACGGCGGCTTCGATTTCTCCTTGCGTCTTCATCATGACCTCCAGCGTGTCCGAATTTCCCGTCGGAGGTCGGCGGACGTAGAGATCGCCGACACACCACGTTGGGCATCGAATTCCGAGTGACCAGGGGAACATAATAGCCCAAATCGGGAGAAAAGCACAAATCGGTTGCTATTCTTGTTACGCGCTGTATAGTATATGATAGATAGAAAGCCCCTTGGACGTGCCAGGGGCGACAGTTCTTTGTGCAATCGAAGTCGTCGGATGACTAATCGAGGGGCAGCCCGGCTGTGCCGGGAGGCCCGCTGACGAGTAAGCCGGCGTGGTCGAATTCCCACGGGTGTTCCACCACGTCGGCTTTTTTTGCATGTGGCGGCACGAGTACTGGCCGCCGAGGACGGCCCCAAATGGACAAGCCCACCATTACTATGGCCCAGCAACTCGCCCAAGCGGCCAGCGTTTTTCAGCAACGCGGAACGGGCCGGGTGCCCAAGTCGGTGGCCGTGGTCCTGACCGGTGAGACGCTGGTCATCACGATGCACGAGGCCTTGTCACCGGCCGAGAAGGCCTTGGCCCAGAGCCCGGCGGGCGCGGCTCAGGTACAGGAATTTCACAAGCAGTTGTTCAACGATTCCGCCGACTCGCTACGGCAAGAGATCAAGCGAATCACCGGGGTGGAGGTCCGCGAGGCCGCCGCGGAAGTCGAACCGGCAACGGGCACCGTGGTGCAGGCGTTCACGACCGGCACCGTGGTGCAGGTGTTCCTGCTCGCCCATAACAGCGTACCTGCTGACAGTTGGAGCGGGAGTCAACCAAGAGATCAGGCATGAGCAGGGAGGTTCTACCATGTTGGTGTTGTCGCGGAAAACTCAAGAATCAGTGGTAGTTGGAGCGCCGAGCGACTTCGAGCGAATGCTCAAAGTCACCGTGCTCCAGATTGCCGGCCGGAGCGTAAGACTGGGCTTTGAGGCCAGCAAAGAAGTTCCCGTCCACCGTTTCGAAGTGTGGGAACGGATTCGCGATAACGGCCGAGCGAATGCCATGTAAACAGCAAACCGAACGGCGGCCCGCGCTTGCTCAGGTAGGAATGCGCGACGACGGGATGCAGCAGCGACGGGCAGATTAGCGATGCCGTGCATGCAGATGGTGTCGGGACAGGCGTCTGCAGCAAGGAAGAACCAGCCCGGAAGGAACGACGCGGAACATAGCGGTGCCTCAACAAACGCGAGATGCAAGCTCTCACACCCGACTGGATGTCAGCGGGTGTTTGCATGCGCGCATTCTCGTGGTCGCGCACGATGAGCGCGCTCGGCGATGGGCGCGGCGGCTACGGAGCGTCGGCTTCGAGGTCGTCACGACGGGCAACCGCAGGGGCACGTTGTCAGCGACGCACGGCGATTCTCCGGACTTGATCGTCGTGGATCACGTCGTCGGCCATCTCGATGTGCCGGATTTGCTTGCTCAATTCAGGGGGAATGCTCGCGCGGCCAAGATTCCAATTCTAGTCACGACGACGAGGGTCGAGAGCGGCCTGGCGAGCGTTTGCCGAGCGCTCGGCGCCACGCTGCTTGTCGTAGAAGTGAAGGATCCTCGCAGGGTGGAGGGGCGCAACCGCCGGCGTCGGGAGCGCCCAGCGAACGTACTTAGTGACCGCGGCCTGGGAGATAGGCCGTTCACTGATAGGCAGAGTGCTTTCCGAGAGGTCTGGGAAGAAGGTGTCGCGGCCGGTGGATTTATGGCTCCGAGAGGGCGCTCCGCCGCACCGCGGCAGGCAGACTCGCCGAAGGGAAGGTGAATCATGTTCATGGTAACGCAGGCCGCGCTCGATCGTCTCTTCCGAAAGCTGGCCCACAAGAAGGCCGCGGATGAGGTGGCTATGCGGTTCGCGGTGAAGGGGGGGGCTGGCAGTTGCGTCTGGATCGCCAGCGCCCGGACGACACTGTCTTCGCCCACCAGGGCAAGAACGTGTTGCTCCTGGAGAAGGCGGTCGCCCGGGCGATGACCAAGAGAACGCTCGATGCCCGGGAGACCGCGAAGGGCCCGCGACTCACCCTACGCTGACGTGCGATAAGGAAGCTCGTGCATGGAACTTGCTAGATCGGAAGAGCACACGTCTGAACTCC
>CAYYBO010000041.1:6682-18052 GCA_964470125.1 uncultured Planctomycetaceae bacterium
GGTGCATTCGGGGAACGAGTTTCCTCGTTGCGGGGAATCACCGACGCCCACGGTCTGGCGATTGGCATCGTCTATGCGTTTGACCACCGCACGCGCATGCTGCCCTTCTGGTACGCCGACAAACGCATGGCGCCTTGTTCTGTCCGTCTGCTAGGAGAGGTGCTGCACGAGGCTGGTTTTCGCAACCTCCGCATCGTCCTGCAACAGTGGTCGCCCAACGTCCTGCCCAGCCGGATGAAACTGAACGGCCGACCGCTGGACATCCTGCTGGTGTCGACCATGCAGGTGCACACCGAGCAGGCGTATGGGCTCATTCGAGATGCGCATCTGTCGAACGGGAACCGTCCGCTCATCGTGGCCGGCGGTCCGAAAGCGGTTTATGAACCTACTGACTTCTTTGAAGTGGGGCCTGAGCCGGGGATCGGCACCGACTGCGTGGTGACGGGTGAAGCGTTCGTGCTGCTGGACCTGCTGCAGGTCATTCTGGCGAATCGTCGTTCCGACGAGACGCCTCGCGACGCGTACGAGAACGCGCGATTGGACGGTGCGCTCGCCGAGGTGCCGGGCCTGGTCTACCTGTCACCGGACGCATCTCCACGGAACCCGGTAGCCATCAACACCGGCATCCAGCGGCTCCTGCGTAATCTTGACGAATTGCCCATACCTGACGCGGGCTACCGGATGATCGAGCCGCCCCACCACGGATGTGCACTATCTGCGCGGCCGTGCTCGGCGGGGCGTATCGGCAAGATTTCGACGATTGCCTCGGTGGTCTCGACCCAGGGTTGCCGCTTCGTTTGCTCTTACTGCCCGATTCCCGCGGCCAACCAACGGACTTGGCGGCACAAGAGTCCCGAGCGGTTCGCGGCGGAGATCAAGCACATCTATCAGAACTTCGGCATCCGCAACTTCTTCGGGACGGACGACAACTTCTTTAACAACCGTGATACCGTCGTGAAACTGATGAGTGAACTTGCTCGGACCTACACCGGTGGGTCTCCACTGGGTGAGCGCATCAAGTTCTACACCGAGGCCACGCAGGCCGACGTGTTCAAGAACCGGGACCTCCTGCCGCTGTGCCGCAAGGCCGGCCTGCACGGGCTGTGGTTCGGGATCGAGGACATCACCGCCAAGCTGGTCAAGAAGGGACAGAGCGCGGACAAAACCACGCAGCTCTTTGATTTGATGCATCAGAACGGTATTGGTCCACACGTGATGATGATCCACAGCGATTCCCAGCCATTGCGTTCGGGGCCAGGTGATCTTACCGGGCTCTTGAATCAGGCCCGCTACGTGTTGGAGCGATGGGCGGTCAGCTATCAGTGTACATATCTTGGCCCAGCGGTCGGCACGCGGGATCTGGAGCCGGCCTTGTCCTCCGGCACCGTCTATCGGCAGGTGGGCGGCAAGCCCGTTCCGCAGGCCTTTCAGGACGGCAATCACGTCGTGGCGTCGCGGCACCCGCAGCCCTGGCGGCGGCAGTTGAACCTGCTGCGAGCCTATTGCAGCTTTTACAACCCGATCAATGCCGCCAAAGCGTTGCTCGGCGTGCGCCGGAACGCCGTCGCCCCGATGCGTTTCGTCCATCAGATCATCGGGCACGTCGGGCTGCTGTTAACCGTTCCCAAATTGCTGGCCTGGGCTTGGCGGCTCAAGCGCGGTCCGATCGAAGTCTTCGAAGGTCTGGGGCCGGCGCGCATTCCCATGGTGAATGCCATCGATGGTCGAGAGATCGACTGGGCAGTCAAGCAAGTTCCGTCGCTGGAGCGCGTGCCCATCGCGCCGGATGCCGCGCCACGAGCGATGCCGCTTCTCGTTGAGACCGCAGCGTCCGTTGGACGAAATTGAGTCGAGAATACCGAGGACCAAGGACTGTCTCCGAGATGACGATGCGTACAAGCCTGCAATCAAAACCCGACAGGCCCGCCAGAGCGGCGAGAACCGCGTCGGTACCACTGAGATTCGACGACAACGGCGAATTCCGTCGCGCCCTGCGCCGAAGAGTGGATGAATACTTCACCAGCACCGGTCTTCGGCGGCGAGACTGCCCGGCGATGTACTTGAAGTCCGCGATTGTGCTCACCTGCCTGGCCGCGTCGTACTCACTGCTGGTGTTCGCCGGGGCAACGGGGTGGCCGGCCGTGCCTCTAGCGGTCCTGTTGGGTCTATCAATGGCGGCGGTCGGGCTCAACGTCCAGCACGACGGCGGGCACGGCGCCTACTCGGATCGCCGCTGGGTCAACAGGCTTGCGGCCATTACGCTGGACCTCATCGGTGGCAGCTCCTACGTCTGGGCCCGCAAACACAATTCGATCCATCACAGCTACACCAACGTGACCGGCCATGACGACGATATCAACCTCGGCTTCCTGGGTCGGCTGAGCCCGCACCAAAGGCGTCTCAATCCTCACGGCCTCCAGCACGTCTACCTGTGGGTTCTTTACGGCTTCCTGCCCATGAAGTGGCACCTGTACGACGACTTCCGGGACGTTTGCGCCGGCAGGATAGGCGGACATCGTCTGCCTCGGCCGCGAGGTTGGAACCTGGCGATCTTCGCCGGCGGAAAAACCGTGTTCTTCTCATTGGCATTCGGGCTCCCGATGCTGTTCCACCCGTGGTGGACGGTGCTTGTGCTCTATGCGGCGGCGACGTTCGTGGAGGGTGTGGTACTCAGCGTTGTGTTTCAGCTTGCCCACTGCGTGCAGGAGGCGGAGTTCCCACTGCCCTGCGCGGGCACAAGCCGGATGGCAACTGCGTGGGCTGAACACCAGGTTCAGACGACGGTGGATTTCGCCCCCTGCAACCGACTGCTCACTTGGTTCGTGGGCGGGCTCAACTTCCAGATCGAGCACCACCTATTTCCGCAGATATGCCACCTGCACTATCCGGCGCTGGCCCTGCTCGTCGAGCAGACCTGCCGGGAGTTCGGTCTGCGGTACACGGCCACCAAGACTCTCTGGTCGGCCTTATCCTCGCATCTTCGATGGCTACGACAGATGGGGAGGCCCAACGCAACCCCAAAGCCGTTGGCGTGGGATGACGGTGGTGGCGCCGCGGAGTCGCGTGGCTTCGCAACAGAACAGGCATTTTCGGCCGCGACGTGGCGCGGCTCGGGCGAGGCGGAGGCCGCAACATGAAGCAGCAATTATCCAACGACGGAGCGGAAACGCCGGCCCCCGGGAGGCTCCTGCTGAGCGAACCGGCTAACCGCCCGGAGAACGCTGCTGTAAAGTCTCCCAGCCGTGTTGCCTTCGTCGGCAACTACCTGCCACGACGTTGCGGTATCGCCACGTTTACGAGTGATCTGTGTACCGCCTTGGCCGGCAACTCGGTCGAGTGTCTGGCGGTAGCAATGAATGATCGCTCTGAGCGCTACGACTATCCGCCCCCGGTCCGCTTCACGCTCGAACAAAACGATCTGACGTGTTACCGGCGTGCAGCGCAGTTTCTCAATAACCGGGTTGATCTTGTCAGCTTGCAGCATGAGTTCGGGATATACGGCGGCCCGGCGGGCAGCCATCTCCTGACCCTCCTGACGGAGCTTCGGGCCCGAGTCGTGACCACCTTGCACACGGTCTTGTGCGAACCGACGGCGGAGCAACGCAAGGTCCTCGAACACGTTGGCGCCCTCTCCGACCGCGTGGTGGTGATGAATCATCGCGGCGTCGAATTCTTGCAAGAGGTATACCGCATTCCGGCCGAGAAGACCGACTTCATCCCCCACGGGATTCCTGACTTTGCTTTTGTCGATCCCAGCTTCCACAAGGAGCAATTCGACGTGTCGGGCAGACTGGTGTTGATGACCTTCGGCCTGCTCGCCCCCGGCAAAGGCCTGGAGCTGGTCATCCGCGCTCTGCCGGCCATCGTCGCTCGCTATCCCAATGTCGTGTACCTCGTCGTTGGCGTTACACACCCTCACGTGCTCCGCCAACAAGGCGAGTCTTATCGCATGAGCCTGCGTCGCTTGGCTCGGGACCTCGGCGTCGAGGAGCACGTGGTGTTTCACAACCGCTTTGTGGAGCATCAGGAACTGATCGAATTTCTCGGTGCCGCCGACATCTACGTCTCTCCCTATCAGCATGAAGCGCAGATTACGTCGGGAACGCTCGCGTGGGCGGTAGGGGCAGGCAAAGCGGTAGTCTCCACGCCTTACTGGCACGCCCAGGAGCTGTTGGCCGACGCACGCGGAGTGTTGGTGCCGTTCGACAAGCCGGCGGCAATCGCGGATGCCGTTAACCGACTCTTGGCGAACGATGCGGAGCGGAACGCCATGCGTAAGCGGGCGTATCTGTTCGCTCGCGAGATGATCTGGCCCAACGTCGCCCGCGCGTACCTGGACTCGTTTGCCCGGGCCCAGGTGCAGCGTGCCCAGCACTCGGGGCTGACGCGGGCCTTTGCTCCGCAGCCGCCCATGAGCGACCTGCTGCCGGAAACGCGGTTGCAGCACCTGAAACGCCTGACCGACGGGACGGGAGTTCTTCAACACGCCCTCTTCGCGGTGCCCAATTACCGGGAAGGTCATACGACGGATGACAATGCCCGAGCGATCGTCCTGATGGCCATTCTCGACGAGCTCGGCGAACTCCCGGCCGACGAAATCGAAGACCTTTGTACGCGTTACCTGGCCTTCGTCGCGTACGCCTTCAACCGAGGGCAGCGGCGCTTTAGGAACTTCCTGGCCTACGAGCCGCGTCATTGGACCGAAGAGGTCGGATCGGACGATTGCCACGGGCGCGCTCTGTGGGGATTGGGAGTATTAGCGGGTCGCTCCAGCCGCTCTGGGTTGCGGGGAGTAGCCGCCAATCTGTTCAACGCCGCGTTGCCCACCGCACTGGAGCTCAGTTCTCCGCGTGCCTGGGCCTATGCACTGATCGGGATTCACGGGTATTTGCGATGGCTTTCAGGCGATCGGGCCACCGAGGAGACCGGTCGCCAACTCGCGGACCGCTTGGCACACCGTTTTCGAGAAACGCGACGGGAGGGCTGGAATTGGTTTGAAGACTCTCTGACCTATGCCAACGCGTGTCTGCCACAGGCCCTGCTCGCCGCCGGCGAATCCCTGGGCCAAGGCGACTACACCCAGATCGGGCTGGAAGCCCTCGATTGGCTGGTCGGCGTTCAACGCGCCGCCGCCGGGCACTTCGCGCCGGTGGGCTCAAACGGTTTCTATACCCGCGGGACTGCCTGTGCCCGCTTTGACCAGCAGCCTATCGAGGCCTGCGTCTCTGTTTCCGCCTGTCTTACCGCCTGGCGCATTACCGGCGAACTGCGTTGGTATCGCGAGGCGGAGCGCGCCTTCGAATGGTTTCTCGGTCGAAACGACCTGGGGTTGCCCTTGGGCGATCCTCGCACAGGCGCATGTCACGACGGATTGTGCCCCGATCAGGTGAACGCCAACCAGGGCGCCGAATCAACTCTTGCCTACCAGTTGGCCGTGGCGGAAATGCGCCTGGCGGCGCAGACCAGCGTACTGTCAAACGGTGCGGAAACTCCTTCGGAGGCGTCCGTCCGAATCCAGAAAGGTAACAATGCCAGATGACCGCAGCGAAGTGCTGTTCGAGCGTAGCCCCAAGAACCCGATCCTGGTCGCGGCCCAGTGGCCGTACGCGGTCAACACCGTTTTCAATCCGGGTGTAACGCGTTTGCCGGACGGCACCACGCTGCTGCTGTGTCGAGTCGAGGACCGCCGAGGGCTGTCGCACCTCTGTGCGGCCCGCTCGGCCAACGGCGTCGACGACTGGATCATCGACCCCGTGCCGACACTGCTGCCGGCGGCCGATCATCCCGAGGAGGCCTGGGGCATCGAGGACCCGCGCATCACCTACGTCGCGGAGTTGGAGCAGTATGTCATCGCCTACACGGCCTATTCGCGCGCCGGCCCCACCGTGTCGTTGGCAACCACGAGGGATTTCGTCAACTTCGACCGCCTTGGAAGCATCATGATGCCGGAGGACAAGGACGCCGCCATCTTCCCCCGGCGTATCCAGGGCCACTGGGTCCTCGTGCATCGGCCCATGTCTCCGCTGGGCGCCCACATTTGGATGTCACGCTCCCCCGACCTCCGGCACTGGGGCAGTCATCACCTGATCCTGGCGGCCCGCCGCGGGGCCTGGTGGGATGCTAACAAGATCGGGCTGTCAGCGCCGCCCATCGAAACCTCGGAGGGCTGGCTGATGATCTACCACGGCGTGAGGCAGACTGCGGCCGGCTGTCTCTATCGGGTCGGACTGGCGCTGTTCGACCGCGACAACCCGAAGCGATGTCTGCGGCGGGGCAGCTCGTGGGTTTTCTCGCCCGACGCGAGCTACGAACGCGAGGGCGATGTCGGCAACGTCGTATTTCCGTGCGGATTCACGGTGGGGCCTGACAATGACACCATCAATCTCTACTACGGCGCCGGCGATACGTGCATAGGATTGGCCACCGGCAGCATCCGGGCCTCATTGGAGTGGCTTGGTCGATACAGCGAGACCAAACAACCGGCAACTCAGATGGCCTGAGCGCAATCGCGCGACGCCACCTGGTCGGCCCGGAATGCCCGCGGCAAAGCAGAGCAACTTGTATAGAGGCACACAGAATGAGCGCCCGACAGCTTCCTGAGCAGCCACACGATCACCGCCGACCGCGATCCGGCGGATGCGGCGAAAGCCGTGGTGTACCCGGAATGACCGGGACCCTGCGCCTGTATTTGGTCAATCCCCGCAACCCCCTGGTTAGCATCACCCACGTCAAGGAGAGCCGCTGGAACCGTTACCGCGTTTGGAAGCCGCTGGGCTTGACGGTCTTGGCCGCTTTGACCGCGCCGGATTGGGAGGTCTCCATCTTCGACGAGAACATCAGGGCGCACGACTACCAGGCACTGCCGCAACCGGACTTGGTCGGCATCACCGCGTTTACCTCGCAGGCCTGCCGCGCTTATGAGATCGCGGCGGAGTTTCGCGGGCGCGGCGTGCCGGTCGTGATGGGCGGCATTCACGCCACCATGCGACCAGAGGAAGCCGGGGCACGCGTGGATTCAGTGGTCACGGGAGAGGCCGAGCGGACCTGGGCTCGGGTCCTGGCCGATTTCCAGCAACGCGAATTAGCACCCCTCTATGCCGGCGACCATGCGGACATGACCACCATTCCGCCGGCACGGCACGACCTGCTGACCGGCGATTACGCCTGCGGCGCGATCCAAACGACCCGCGGTTGCCCGCTCAGTTGCAGCTTCTGCAGCGTCACCGCCTTCAACGGGAACACCTACCGGCAGCGCCCCATCGAAGAGGTCGTGCGAGAATTCAGCACGATTCGAGAGAGACAGGTCCTCATCGTGGACGACAATCTCATCGGCACGCGGCCGGACCATATCGCCAGTGCCAAAGACCTCTTCCGGGCGATGATTCACGCGGGTTTGGACAAGAAGTGGATCGCCCAGGCGACGATCAACATGGCCGATGACGAGGAACTGTTGACACTAGCCGCCGAGGCGGGCTGCACGGGCATCTTCATCGGCTTCGAATCGCTGACGGCGGAAGGCCTGCGGAGACTGGGCGGCAAGCGCCTCATTCTGAAGGACCGCGACTTCGCCGCTTCCATCCGCCGAATACAACGACACAAGATTCTGGTGGCCGGCTCGTTCATCATGGGCCTGGAGACCGACGAGCCGGGAATCGGCCTGCGGATCGCCGAGGCGGCCATGCACTACGGCCTGGACATCCTCAACACGCTGTTTCTCACGCCGCTGCCCGGAACACGTCTCTGGGACCAGATGGAATCGAGCGGCTGCATCACGACCGACACGTTTCCGGATGATTGGAAGTACTACACGCTGACCTTTCCCGTGGCCCGTTACCGACAGTTCTCCAGCGAGGAGCTTCTTCAGGAGATGCAGACCTGCGACGCGACGTTCTACTCCCTGCGGAACATCCTGCGTCGAGTATGGGCCAGCCTCTGGCAACGGCGACAGCCGCTGGTCTCCCTGGCGAGCAACCTTTCGTACCGCAGCAACCTCCGACGGAGCCGACGACTCTACCGAGAGTTCCTGCTCGCGCGGGCCAATGCGGGCGGGTCGAGCGCCATACCAATCTATGAACCTGAAGGGCCTTGCTCAGGCGTAGGAGTGCCGCCGACATTTGTTCAACAGTGCCGCCTGCGGGGGGCGGCAGGAGTCCCGGAGGAACACCAGGTGTATGCGCGCGAAGCGGCCGCGGAAGTCGAACCAACCACGGGAGCCGCGGTGGATGCGAAGTCTGAAACGCCCGTAACAACAACCATGAGGAAATGATCCAATGACAAATGCGAACACTGAACAGCAAGCCCAGGGATGGTTTGTCCTCGCGGACGCGAAGCATGCCCGATTGTTGCGCTGTCGCCTGACCGACCAGGGCACGCCGCACGTCGAGGAGCATGACGTACTGGAGAACACCTTGCCGAAACAGGAACACGCACGGCCGATGAGCCAGGGCGGCGACACCCACAATGTCGAGGACAACGAGCGACGCTTCGCGGGCAAGATCGTGGAGTGGTTGCAGGAGAATGCCAGGACACGAGCGATCGAGCAATTGGCCATCTTCGCGGCCGCCCGCATGTTGGGCGTGCTTCGCAAGGTCACGTCCGGCTTGCTGCCGGGACGCCTTGAGCAGTTAAGGGGCGATCTGATGCGGTTCAATGCCGGTCAGTTGGCCGAGCACGCAATGGTCCGCCGGCTCGTGCGAGCCAAGTGAACCGTGATCGAGCGGCATTCGAGACCGCGGCGGAGAGGAAGGTGAGTCATGCCCATGCTGAGGATTGCGACAAAGGCTTCGAAGCGTGAAGCCCTGAAGGACTGGATGCGCCCTTCACCATACATCATGAATGATGAATTGCGACATCGTTGGACGGAGGCTCGGCTGTTCCAGGACTGGCCGAGCGCAGCACGCGGTGTGGGTCGCTTGAGCGTCGAGGAAGAGGTTCTGCTTTTCAAGCAATTGCACTACTGCGGCTACCGCTTGAGCAGACTGTACAAGGTAATGGATCGTCATGGCTCCACGGCTTCGGTCGAGCAGCGGTACGGCGAATGGATACAACGATACCATCTGATCCGCACCCGCCTGGTCGAGGCGAACCTCGGTCTGGTATATGGCCTGCTTGGTCGCAGCCGCTTCGATAACCTGAACCGCGATGAAATGAGCAGCGAGGGCATGATGGCCCTCCTGCGGGCGGCGGATACGTTCGATCCCTGGCGGGGTTTCCGCTTCAGCACGTATGCCTGCAACTCGATTATCCGGGCGTTTGCCCGGGCGGCGATGCGGGATTCGCGCCGTCGCGGCAGGATCGCGGGTTCTTACGACGAGGAGTTCGAGAAAAGCGACAAGCCGGAGCTGGGCCGGCAGGATCGGCAAGCACTCTTTGCCGAGAGGTTGCGGCGAATCCTCCGCATGGACAACGCCGAATTGACGGACGTGGAGAAAATGGTTCTGGCCCGCCGGTTTCCACTGGAAGAGGGGCGAGGGCGGCAGACATTGGAGGAGATCGGCAAGATGATGCGCGTCAGCAAGGAGAGAGTGCGACAGATTCAATTGGCCGCGATTTCCAAGCTCCATGGTGCGATGATTCGCGATAACGTCCTGCAGTAGGGAGATGTCCGGCCACCGAATCGGCTGCGTTTTTCGTGACACAGGTCGAGTGTGAGCGGCGCCAGATCGACTGCCCGCGAACACCTCCGCCGCCGCATTGCCTTTATCGGCAACTTGCTGGGTACTCTGATGTAGCAGTCTTCAGGCACTGAAGGAGAGACCCGAATATGAGAATGGTCACCCGGATATTTCTCAAAGGGCTGGCCGCCGTTCTGCCGATCACAGTGACCCTCTATGTGTTGTACTGGCTTGGCAGCACGGCGGAGTCTCTTCTGGGGCGGGGATTGAAGATGCTCATCCCGGGCAGCCTTTACTGGCCTGGGATGGGCGTGGCGGCGGGGCTGGCCCTGGTGTTCGTGATCGGCGTATTGATGAACGCCTGGCTGTTTCGCACGGTCTTCCGATGGGGCGAGCGGCTTCTGGAGCGAATCCCACTGGTCAAGGCTCTGTATGGGTCCGTGCGCGAGTTGATGGGCTTCTTCTCGGGCTCCGACAAGAAGACCATGGGCCAGGCCGTCATGGTGGCAGTCGGGAACACCCCGCTTCGCCTCATCGGGTTCATCACGCGGGAGGACTTCAGCGAGCTGCCGGCCGGGATCGGGGGGGGCGACATCGTGGCGGTCTATCTGCCGATGAGCTACCAGATCGGCGGGTTCACAACGATGGTCCCGCGCTCCGCCGTCCAACCAATCGAAATGTCCATCGAGCAGGCGATGCGTTTCGCTGTCACGGCAGGGATGAGCGAGGTAAAGAAAGACACATGAAGAAACAGGAAATATACATCGTTCGGACGGCGTACGGCCATGAGAGTCTTTGGGGTTCCGGGGCGCAGCCTCTTGGTGCGGTGTTTCATGCCCCCCGGACGGAATTCAACCGTGGGACGAGGCGACAAGAACTCATCGCCGGCGAGCCCAACGAGCCCGACTGGGAGTGGGGCAAGTGGGGTAAGGAGACGAAGGGGGCCAAGCTGGAGGAACGACTGAAGAGTGGTTGGCGAGTAGTGTCTGTTACGGGTTCGTCCGGTGGGGGAAAAGACACGGCACTCACACAAGGCTTTTGGCTTGTTGTGGTTGAAGGAGAGGAAGAAGGGTAACAAAACACGCCTCAGGGTTCAGCAAGGCCTCGTTTCTGCACACACCAGCGCAACCCCAGCGTCTTCGCCATCGACCGCGCCGCCCGCCCCAGGGTCAACCGCGGCGCAGGCCCGCTACTATGGTACGGTACGACCATGGTTTGGTCGTCATCGGCCGGCATGCTGCCCCGCCGACCATTGACGGCGTCGATGAGCGTCTGGCCGATGATGTGCGCCGTCCGCGGCGTGATAACCGACACTTGCGGCCTATCCTGTGTTGCTACCTGAGGCTCGCCTCTCTCCTGCAGGGCGGCGGATGAAGCCGTCGCGCAGGCTACTGGCATAGCTGGCCCAGGCTCACCGATCGCGCTCAGAGTCTGCCCAGCCGTGCGTTGCGCCAGTTCAAGCAAGCCCGGCTCGCCGAGCATCTCTCCGGATGGATTTCGCGCCTCGGTCATCCCGTCGGTGTGGATGATGACCATGCGCCCATCACCCGTCGCTCCACGCACACCGGGCGAAGTGCCGGGCGGGCACTGGATGGGAAGTCATCCTCCAGTATCGCCATCGTGCGGCGGCACAACTCGCGCCCGTAGTCGGTCCAGGTGCCTTCTCCCCAGTACCGAAAGCAGCTCGTTTGAGTGAGGAGCAAGTGAAACAGCGCGTTGCGATAGCGCGGATCGGACGTGGGGATGCTTCTGGAAA
>CAYYBO010000042.1:0-17862 GCA_964470125.1 uncultured Planctomycetaceae bacterium
GCCGTCGCCGTCGCTGTCAGTCAGCAGCGTCGGGATCAGGCACCATTGGACTAAGGTTCCCAAGTCTCCCAACACATCGTCGCTGACTGTCAACCGCCAGGTTCCAGTGTAGCTTTCTCCATCAAAGGCGGCGAGGGGGTTGTTGGGGCTGAATATCCCGAAGATGGTCGGAACGCCGAACCCGCATTGTGTCTCCACCGCCGCAATCGCTTCGTCATTGAGGATTATGTCAATGTCGTCACGACTGCACCCGAGGCCGGGCGGCATACCCGGGCGATCCAGTAGGGTGACGGTTGTTCCGGTATCCACGTGGGTCAGCGTCACCCTTAGGTCTCCGACCCAAGTATGGCGGATGGCAAGGTGTACATCCAGGTCGTCGATGACACTCATAGCAAGGACCACCATGTCGTCGACCACGCCGGCTGGGTTATTGTCCGGGATGGCCAGGTAGGGCGCTCGACAGGCGGCGTACGGGGGGGGACACACCACCCAGCGGCAATCAATGCCGTCGCCGCGGTAGACGCCTCCCAGCGCTGTGCAGGCCGCGGCGCTGGCGACATTGACGCAACTGCTGTCAGGCAGACAGCATCCACTGCCGGGATAGTCGAACAGAATGGCTTGGTTGTTGGTGATCGAGCCGGCTACGTTGCAGGCGTACGTCAACCCTACGGAGGCGTCGGCGTTCTCGATGCCGGTTGTAGAACCGGAGCCGAGTTCTCCGCTCGCGTCGTTGATCTGGATCAGGATGTCGTTGTTGTCGAACAGGATGATCTCGAATGTCAGGTTGTCGTTCGTGCCCGAGTGGTACATGCCCACCCACGCAGCCACGAAGCAAGCGCCCGGATAGCCGCCGTAGGGGCAGGCGCCCGCCGGAAACGACTGATAGTAGCCCGTACCGTTGGGATCGGCGGGATTACTCGACGCATTGCTCAGGTTATCCCAGATGCCGGCGATGATGTTTTCAACGCCGTTGGTGCTGGGCAACGGGCAGTCTCGGGTGCTGTCGCTTGTGCCGGGGTCGTCCGATCCGAGGCGGAGCCAGCCCTCGCAACTCAACCACACGTTGGTGTAATCGGCGCCATAGAAGTTAAAGACGAAGCCGATCGGGAAGGGGCCGTGGCGCGTGCTGCTACCGAAAGGCACGTTTGTTCCCGTGGCGCTGATGTCGACCCATGAATACCGGGGCGCGTGATGTTCGCTGCTGTCTCTAAACGTGTAGCCGAAGGCGTCGGGTCCTCCCGTCGCCGCTTGCGCCGATTGAACACCGGCCGTCAAGGCAATGCAGGCGATCGCGCACGCGATCACACTTACGACTCCTGGGCTGAGCCAAATTCGAGCTGACATCGCGGTTCTCCTTGGTCTAATGCGCTGCAGCGCGGCCGCACGGCGCAAGCACAGAGCGTCCCAGGGCTGTTCGATGCTCGTTGGCGGAGACTTTGTTCGGCCCTGCCTGTGATCAGAACCTCCAGCAGGCCAGCGAGAAGGAGCCTTACATCGCCCCAACGTGTAGCTGTGATGATACACCCGAGAACTGGGACCGATCAAGGAATAACTGCCGGAGGACATGGCGCTTGCAGCGACCTGAGCGTGGCGGCCAAGGCGGACGCCGCGGCCCGCTGCTCCCGGTCTAACGTCTGATAACTACGGGGTGCCGGCCGTCTGGACGGGTGCTCGTTGTGTTCTCGAGCCTCCGGGCGGTGGTGCCGTTAACCCTCGAACGCGCGGATGACGAGGGTGTCGTTCTGGCCGCCGAACCCGAAGGAGTTGCTCAGGCAGGTGCGGACCTTGGCTTTCCTCGCTTTGTTGGGAACGTAATCAAGGTCGCACAGCGGGTCCGGCGTCGAGTAGTTTGTCGTGGGCGGAATAATCCCGTCGCGGATGGCCAGCACGCAAGTGATCAACTCGCACGCCCCGGCGGCGGCGATCAGGTGGCCCAGCATGCTCTTGACGCTACTGATGGGGACGTTGTTGGCACGCTCGCCGAATACCCCCCGGATCGCCAGCGACTCGATCTTGTCGTTCTCCTGCGTGCCGGTGCCGTGGGCGGAGACGTAGTCGATCTCTTCCGGCGGCACATCGGCGTCCTCCAGCGCCCGGCGCATGGCCGCGATTCCGCCGCGTCCATCCTCGTGGATGTCGGTGATACGAAACGCGTCGGCGGTCGAACCGTAGCCGAGCACTTCGCCGTGTATCCTGGCGCCGCGGGCTTGAGCGTGTGAAAGCTCCTCCAGGATCAACATCCCGGCTCCTTCGCCGAGTACGAAACCGTCGCGCGTTCGGTCGAACGGCCGCGACGCCGTCTGGTAGGAGTCGTTCCGCGTCGAGAGCGCTGTCAAGCGGTTGAATCCGGTTACGCCCAGCGGGTGGATCATCGAATGGCAGCCGCCCGAGATCATCACGTCGGCGTCACCACGGCGGATTTGATTCATCGCCTCGCCGATGGCCTGCGTGCTGGCGGCGCATGCCGTGAGGGTATTGAAGTTCGGCCCTTCCACGCCGAACAACTGGGCGATGTGGGCCGCTGCCATATTCGGGTCCTGCTCGGCTTCGACGGTCTCCCGCAGCTTGGCGGAAGCGACCTCGGCCCATCGGCCCGTATCCAGGCGGCCTTCTTTGTAGCTCCACCCTTCCACCGCCGCAGCAGTAAAGTTCTTGAAGTCAATCGGCCCTTCGCCGCCGCCGAGGTACACGCCGACTCGCGTCTTGTCCAGATTCTTCGCGGCGTCCAAGCGGGCGTCATCCCAGGCCATGCGAGCCGCCGCCAGGGCGAACCCCACCTGCCGGCTGACGTCCTTGTGCGCCTCATAGTCTTCGGAGAGAAATCGGCGGAGGTCGAAGGCCTTGACCTCGGCGGAGAACTGCGTGGGAAACGTACCGGCGTCGAAGATGGTCGTCTTGTTCACCCCGCTATCGCCGGCCAGCAGTCGCTTCCAGGCCCCTTCAATATCTTGCCCCAGCGGCGTAATCCAACCCATGCCGGTGATCACTACTCGCCGATTCATGCGTGATACCTCCGAATAACCAGCGCCGCCGTCTGGCCGCCGGACATCGCCGTCGCCGTCGACAAGGCAACTTCCACCCGAGCATCAATCGGGCCTCCGGTCACAACGTTCAGGCCGCAGGCGGCATCGACCTCTGACGTGCTCGGCGAAGGGGGGATGATCCCCCGGTACATGGCCATCACCGTCATGGCCATGTCGATCGCTCCGCTGCCGGCGCCGTTGTTGCCCATCGCGCCTTTGATGGCCAGCACTGGCACGGCACCTGCCCTCGCTCCCAGAGCGGAGCGGATCCCCGACGCCTCCGCGGCGTCGTGGACCCGCGTTCCGACGCCAAAGGCGTTAACCAAGTTGACCTCTCCCGGAGCGACGCCGGCGTCTTTCAAGGCCTTCCCGACAGCCAGGGAGAGAGCCCGGCCGTCCGTTTGCGGCTTGAGCCAATGCGTCGCGTTCACCGAGGCCCCAAAGCCGCACAACTCCGCGTAAATGCGTGCGCCGCGGCTCTTGGCCCGCTCCAACTGTTCGAGAATCAGCAGTCCGCCACCTTCGCTGATCACCATGCCCGAGCGATTCTGGTCGAACGGACGGCATGCGTCGGCGGGCCGGTCGTCGGAGTCCTTCGCCAGACGTCCGAGGAGCAACTGCCTGATGAGCCCCATCGGGTTGACTTTGCTCTCGGCGCCGCCGCAGATGCAAATGTCCGCCGCCCCGCGTTCGATGGTGCGATAGGCCTCCCCGATCGCCAGGTGCGAGCTGGCCTCGCCGCAGGTGATGGTGTTCGACGGGGCTTGGCAATCGTGGACTATGGTCACATGGCAGGCCAACATGTTGGGCAGGAACTTCAACAGCCAGAGCGGGGTCAGGTTGGTCATTCCCTCCTGGCCCCATTTCTTCAGACTGAAACCGCGATTCTCCGCCGCCTCCGGGCGCTCCGCCGAAGTGGCCAGGGCGCCGGCCAGTTCAGTCAAGTCGGCGCAGATCAAGCCTGCGCCGATGTTCGCCCCGAACCGCGTCGAATCGACATCAACCGGCCCCGGCGCCTCGCCGCGTTCGACAAGACACTTGGTTTTCAGACCCGCGTCCTTGGCCGCGTGATGAGCGGCCATCACCGCCAGCTCGATGTCGCGGGCCATGACCTTGGTCGCCTTTCGGTAGCCCTTGGGCACGCAATCGGTCACGCTGCCGGCCTTGACCTCACCGGCAATCCGGACCGCGAAGCGGCTCGCGTCGAAGGCCTGAATACGGTCAATGCCGCAGCGTCTCTCAACCAGGCCGTCGAAAGTCTCCACCGCGCCGGCCCCCAGCGGCGAGATCACGCCCAATCCCGTGATGACTACTCGGTTCCGTTTCATGTTGGCTGGTTCCAATAACCCGGTTTCGAACCCTGTAGTTTAGCCCCGTCAACGGGGTACGTCCAACACCCGCGATCTCAGCCAGGGGCGGCGGGGCCGCTCAGATTGCGGCGAGCATCTTAGGCGGCAAGCGAACAAGCCCGCGAGGCTGCCGCCCACTCTGGTCGGAGAGAAGACCCGTGCGGCGAGGCGCGCCGCTACCGCCCGAGGGTGGAGGGCAAAGGCGAGTCCCGCACGTCCCCGTCACCCACCCGCGAGCCCAGGCCGAGCTGCGGGGAGACAGGGGGGAGGACCATCCTGGGTCGCTTCCTGATCGGCTTGTTTTCGCATTGCGTCGGTTCCGCGGAGCGCCCCGCGAGCGGCGGGCTCAGGATCGGCCTGTCGATGAAAGTGCACGACAAGATGGGGCGTATTGAGACAAGCCAGAACAGAGGGAGCATTCGAGACTCGTGCCCACGAGCGACGGACCCGCCGAGGTTGAAGTCGCCAACACGCGAGGCCCCATAAGAACGGCTTCGGTGTCTGCCCGATGGCCAATGGGCCGAGTTGGAGCTTCACCGCCCTTCCGTTCGACCGAAAATCGGCATGATAAGGAAACGCTATCTCAACTCGTCATGTGCTGTAACCGACCAGAGACACAAGCCCTGGTATGGGACCGGGGGATAGTCGATTGTCTCTCGAAAGGAAGAAACAGATGATGACGTACAATCCGAGCTACAACAAGACCAATTGGCAGATGAACATCAAGCGAATGCAGGCGATGTTCAACCGCTTCCGCAGGCGGTATCACGCCACCAACAACACCACTGAGCGACGCTTCCTGAAGGCCGAGGCCACCCGCATGGTCAATGACCTTCGGCAGTGGAGCAAGAAGTGGCAGAACTTCGGCTGGAGCAACTACAGCTGGATCACCCGCAACTACACGGTGACCTGCTTCACCACGCCGATGAACTATCGCCGGCCGACGAGCGTCAAGAGCCCGGCGAATCGCACCTACAACTACAACAAGAATACCCGCACCTGTGGTACGCGGACCTACGGTCGACGGACGACCGCCCGCGGAAACACCCGCAGCTACGCGGCCCGCAAGACCTACACCGCCTGGTGAGGCTTGTCAGACCAGTCGGCAAAGTAAACGAAGAGCCAGGACTCGTCCGGTTGCGAGGGCGGACGAAGCCTGGCTCTTGTCTCATGGACGCCGGAAGAGGCTCCCTGTGTTCTGTGGACACCGGCCCGAGCGCGTCAGACGGCCTCTCCAAAGACGACCGTTCTGCGCGGGGCGGATCAGATCGCCTCGCAGCAGGGCCGACAAGCCGTTCTTCTTCGGCCTGCGACCGTGCCATACGGTGTTGCCCTTCCTCGGCGGTCGGCCTGCGGGCCACGCCGCCGGCTCACTTCAGCAAACCGTAGCGATCCATGCGGTAGCGGAGTTGATCGCGAGAGAGGTGCAGAAGCTTCGCGGCCTTGGTCTGGTTGTCCCCGGTCTGGGCAAGGGCTTGGCGAACGAGTTGCTCTTCCACGGTCTGGAGGCTGATCCCGCCGGGCGGCAGATCAATGCTGTAATGCTGGTGCTCAGGGCCGCCCCGGCCGAGCACCAAGTCACCCGGCCCGATGGTCGGCTGCTTGCAGAGCAAGACCGCCCGCTCGATGACGTTTCGCAGCTCGCGCACGTTACCCGGCCAGGCATAGGACATCAGCTTCTCCACCGCAGAGGCGGACAGAGAGCGTACGTCGCGTTTGAATTCGCGAGAGAAGACGTCGAGGTAGTATTCTCCCAGCAGGCTGATGTCGCTGCCGCGTTCGCGAAGCGGCGGCAAGTCGATGGGGATGATATTCAAGCGATAGAAGAGATCTTCGCGAAACTCGCCCTTTTCGAGCAGGCGATGTACGTCGCGATTGGTGGCGGCGATGATCCGCACGTCCACCTCAATATCCTGGACGCCGCCGACTCGCCGAAAGGTCTTTTCCTCGAGGAATCGCAACAGCTTGGCTTGCAGCGACGGAGGCATGTCGCCGACCTCGTCAAGAAAGACCGTGCCGCCGTCGGCCATTTCCAGGAGGCCCTTTTTGAGTTGTTTGGCGTCGGTGAACGCCCCCCGCTCGTGACCGAAAAGTTCGCTCTCGAGGAGTGACTCGGTAATGGCCGTGCAGGTGATGTTCATGAAGGGCCGATTGGCCCGGTCGCTGTTGTAGTGGATGCTCTTGGCCACCAAGTCCTTGCCGGTGCCGCTCTCGCCGCGAAGGAAGATGGTTGAGGCCCCGCTGGCGGCGACGTCGCGCATCAACTCAAACAGCTTGAGCATGGCCGGACACCGTCCCAGGATGCGGTCAAACCCGAACTTCTCCTGCATCTGCGAGCGAAGGTCCCGGACCTCTCGCTTCAGGCGCGTGGTCTCGAGAGCCTTGTTGACGGTCAACATCAAGGCATCCATCTTGAACGGCTTGCTGACGTAGTCGTAAGCCCCCAGGCGCATGGCCTCCACAGCGTTCTCCACGCTGCTGTAGGCCGTCATGATGAGCACCACAATATCCTGGTCGTCCTCGCGGATTCTCCGAAGCACATCGAGCCCGCTGATGTCTGGCAGCTTGTAGTCCAGCATCACGAGGTCGTAGGTAACTCTGGACAGTCGATCCAGGCCCTCGGTCGCGTTCTCGGCGTCATCAACCAAGTAGCCTTCCTCGGCAAAGCGTTGACGCAGCGACCACCGGATCAGCTTTTCGTCTTCAATAATCAGAATGCGGGGCTTGACCATACTCAACTGGGTATCTCTATAGTGACTCTTGTTCCCTTGCCCACGACGCTTTGGATGTCGATCGTCCCGCCGTGGGCCTCGACAATCCGCTTGCAGATCGGCAGCCCCAGGCCGGTGCCCTTGGCCCTGGTTGTGAAGAACGGTTCGAACACACGGGCCAGCACCTCCGGCGGCATACCCCGGCCGTTGTCCTCGACGATGACGCGGATCTTGGCGGGAAGCTGCCGCACGCGGCAAGTGACTTCGCCGCCGCTTTCGCAGGCGTCGGCGGCGTTTAGGAGCAGATTGCACATCACCTGCTGCATCTGGGTCTCATCGACCACCACTCGATGCTCGCCGTCGAGGCCCTTGCAGTGGACGCGGACCTGCCGGAACGCCGGTTCCTCCCTGAGCAGAATCAACGCTCGTTCGATGATCGCATCCAGGCTCTGCTTGGTGGCGTTCGGCGGCTTGGGGCGGGCGTATACCAGCAGGTCCTTCACCGCCGCGTCAAGCCGGTCGATCTGCCGCAGAGCCTCGGTGATAATCTCGTTGGGGGGGTGCGCCTCCTCCAGGCCGGCCCCGAGGATCTGGATCGCTCCGCTGATGCCCGCCAGAGGATTCTTGATCTCGTGGGCCAACGATGCCGCCAGTTGCCCGACACTGGCGAGATGCTCCGATTCGCTGAGCCGCTGCTGATACTGGGCGTGTTCTCGCTCCTGGATCTGTCGTATCGAATCTTCGCGATAAGCGTCGTTCATGATCGCCGATTCGATGTCCAGAAGCTTATGTACGGCCGCAACTTTGCGATCCGTGTCCGGTACTTGCAGCACACGGATGCGCTCGACCAAGGCGGCGCGGAGAATGTTCATCGCCGCGAACATGAAATGCTGCGGCAGCCCTATACGGACATAGGCCCGCCCGATGTCAAAGCGATCCTCGTAGTAACGAGCGTCGTAGGTTCCCGAAAAAAGCTCCTGCAGCCATCGCAGCAGCGTCACTCGGAGAGCGTCTGAAGGCGTCTCGCCTATGATTGCCTGCCGGGCCTTCGCGTGACGCTCCACGACAACGTAAAGCCGGTCGAGCAATCCTGGCAGAAACGGCTGCAGCGGAACGGCCAACTCGGCCAGGGCCCGAGCGTCGCCCGCGTCAAACCCGATGTGCTGGCTAAGATCCTCGAAGATCGCCCCCGCCATCCGAAGATTGTAGCGGCGGGCTCCGACGGACCGCAGACGCGGCTCGACGGACGGTCGGCGGGAGCCACCGGGTCTCGGGCTTGGCCGCTGCCCGGCGGTCGTCAAAGGAGACTTCGCGGGCAACTTCTTGGCTGAGAAAGGCCCGGGCTTGTCCGAGCGGCTCTCTTGAGAGGAGCCGGCATCGTTCATACCATCGGCACCTCCTGGCGCACGACGACTGGAACGAGCCGAAACACTGTCGGCCGTCCTCTCGCTGCTGGGCGGCCCAGACGAAATCCAGGTCGGGCGCCACGCCGGTACGGACTGCCAGTCGCAGCGCCTTCTCACGCACGACATGCGGGTCTTCCATGACTGCGGACGCTCCGTACATTTGCCCTGCCCGCATGACAGAGGCCGCGTCTTCCCACCGCCATGTGGTAATCTTACCCAAGCGTGGAAGCCGAGGCCAGCCTTTTCCCGCCCTTGCGGCGGTTCTCTTTCTCTTCGGCTACTGGCTCGCATCCTCGTGAATCCTGATCCCGCGCCGGCATCGCCGGAGTTAGCAGTTGCTGTGTTTCTTAGAAGCCCATCAACTGGATTGATGAGTGATTTCCTCCGAACCGCCCTGGGCAGCCCGCATGGTCTTGACCCATAGTGTCCGTAAGAAGCACAGCCCCCTGGGCCACCTGATGCTATAGGCTGCCGGCTCTTAGCACAAAAACAGACCGGCCGGCCACCTCCAGGCCAGCTTCTCGCCCGGGGCGATGACCCAATCCATGGGCTGCCCATATCCTAGGAGGTTGGAGGGCGGAGGGCGAAGGCGGATCCGCGGTTTCGCCCGACATGTCGAACCGGGTCTTGCGAAACGCCAGGGCCGGGGGTAAAGCCGACCTCGCAGGCAACGAGGACGCGGACCGTAGCCGGCCGTTCCGGCCGCCGGCCACTGCAACCGAGCTTAGGAACGACGCCGCCGCCAGGCTTGTGTGAATGAGGGAACTCGTTCAGAACGACCCGTCGTTGGCGAGTGAGCTACGCCGATCGTCTGAGTCGGAAGCCAAGCTCTTGCTTCGGATGACGAGTTCATAATCGAAAGCGGTGGTCTGCCGGACAGGTATGGAAATGCAGTCCGCCTGCTTCGCGAGAACCGCGCTTGATCACCTCCTCCAAATCCGCTAAACCGCGGGCCATCGGGTCCTGCAGCCTTCCAGGGCGTATGTGAAGGCTTCTGCCCGTTTGGCGAATCACAATGGGCAGGCCTGCGGCCGGGGGCTACAATCCCGGTAACTGTTGTGAGCCCGGCAGCAACGAATTAGGGCATGAGGACCGCGGCTCGGCTCCGCCCGGAGACGCGACCGCACCGACGGGAGGCCGACATGAACGCACAGGAATTCGCCCGCTGGATGCGCGACGAGCACGAGATCGTCAAAGGCCTTTGCGGTCGCGTGCTCGAACGAGTCGCCATCGTTCCGCAAGCCAATCAGCAGAAGTGGATCGAGGAGGTTCGCGACGCGTTCGACCATTTGCGCGCCCATCTAATCAAGCATTTTGCCCTGGAGGAGCAGGACGGGTACCTGGTGTCGGTTGTTCAGAGGCGGCCGTCCTTGTCGCGGGAAGTCGACCGGCTGGCTCACGAGCACCGCGAGATTACGCGCATACTGGATGACGTACATCACGCGGTCCACGAACTCAGAGCCGAGGACTCGTTATTAATCCGTGACTGCTGCAATAGGATCCAGAATCTCCTGCAGTACCTGGAACGCCACGAGTCGGACGAGAACTTCCTGGTCATTACCGCCTTCACTGACGACATCGGCGGAAACGACTGACCGCCCGGTTGAGCTGACGACAAGGCGCCGGCTTGGCGCTCATGCGGCGCCCGCCTGCTGCGGATATTCCCTGGCGCGTTTCGAGACGTGCTCATACAGCGTCGCCAGGAAGCCGAGGAGCGGAAAGCCGCCTCGCGGAATCGGGGGCGGACCGAGGCGGGCCAGCGCCGGTTTACCCGGGATCTCCGGCGGCGGAAGGAGATCGCCCAGATTCGTTCTCGCCGAGTAGAACGAGGCGGGATCGCAAGGCAAATCCTCCGGCGGACGCACGACGCTTGCGCATGATTGTTGTGTGCTTCGCTTGCCCATTTCATTCCTCCGCCACGGAATCCGGCGACAGAGTCAGGTATTCCCGCAGTTCCGTGGTCGAGAGGCCGGTCAGCCAATCGTCCCCGCCGGCGATGATGCGGTCGGCGAGGGCCGACTTCTCGGTGAGCAATGCGTCTATGCGATCCTCTATAGTCCCGATGCAGACGAACTTGTGTACCTGGACGCGACGCGTCTGGCCGATTCGATGGGCCCGATCGGTCGCCTGGTTTTCCACCGCGGGGTTCCACCAGCGGTCGAAGTGAAAGACATGGTTGGCCCGCGTCAGGTTCAGCCCGAAGCCTCCCGTCTTCAGCGACAACAGAAATATCCTGGCCGGGTCGCCGGGGTTCTGAAAACGATCGACCAAGGCGTCGCGACGTTTCGCGGACGTGCCCCCGTGCATGAACAGGACTTCCGTCTGCAGCCGTTCGCTGAGCATGCGCTCAAGGAGATTGCCCATCTCGCGATATTGCGTGAAAACCAGAGCGGCATCGCCTTCTTCAAGGGTCTCCTCCAACATCTCCACGAGACGCTCGCACTTCCCGCTTCGTCCGTCCAGGGGGCCGCCTGCGCGCAAGAGGTGTTCGGGGTGATTGCACGCCTGCTTCAGCCTGGTCAGCGTCGCCAGTATCAGCCCGCGACGCCGAATCCCCACGGCGCCGTCCACTTCCTTCAACATCTCCCGTACCAGCCGCTGATAGTGCGCGGCCTGTTCGGGCGTCAAATTGCAGTAGACCCGCATCTCCATCTTCTCGGGCAGGTCGCACTCAACGCTGGGGTCCGTCTTCAACCGCCGGAGCAGGAGCGGCCGAACCAAACGGCGAAGCTGATCGACTCGCTGTTGATCGCCCAACTTCTCGATGGGAATCGAGAAACGCGAGCGGAAGGCCGCCGCCGATCCCAGAAGGTCTGGGTTGAGCATCTGCATGATCGACCACAACTCGGATAAGTGGTTCTCGACTGGCGTGCCGGTCAAAGCTACGCGCCGCGGGCTTTGAAGCGAGCAGATCGCCAGCGTCTGGTTGGCATTGGGGTTCTTGATTTTCTGCGCCTCGTCCAGAACGATGCGATGCCAAGGAAGCCGCGAGAATGCCTTGAAGTCCCGCTGAGCCAGGCCGTAGGTAGTGATGACCAAGTCGTGTCGGGCGGCCGCCTTGATGAAGCTCTCGCCCAGGAGGCGTTCCGGGCCGTGATGGACGAGCACCCGCAGCGACGGCCCAAATCGGTTCACCTCCCGCTCCCAGTTCCCCACGACGGACATGGGGGCGAAAAGCAGCGTCGGACCGATTGTCTTGTGCCGGTCTTGATCCGTATTGGCTGGCGCCACCTGCCTCTCGTGGAGCAGAAGGGCAATGAGCTGAATAGTCTTGCCCAACCCCATGTCATCGGCCAGGCAAGCCCCGAGGCCCAGATGATCCAAGAACGCAAGCCAGGCCAGGCCGCGACGCTGATAGGGACGCAATTGACCGTGAAAGGCCTCCGGCTGCGCGGGAACCTCCATCAAGGCCTCGGGCATGGGGGCCAGCAGTTCCCTCACCCAGGATTCGCCGCTCAGTCCGATGATGGGGAGGCCGGTCTCTTCGTCCACCGTGCCGCTGCCGAGCCGAAGGGCCTCCAAAAGCGTAATCCGCCCCGCAAACCGTGCTCGGGCGAACTTTACCGCCGTTTTGGCGGCGTCACGATCCACGTCCACCCACCGGCCGTGAACCTTGACCAGCGGCTCCCCCTGGGCGACGACTTCGTCGAATTCATTCAATGACAAGGTGTCGTCACCGACTGCCACGCGCCAATCGAACGCCAACAAAGTGTGCAGGCCGAAGGAACCGATGGAGACATCTCCGCAGGCTGTCCCGTCATCGCTTTGGCCGGCTTCTCCGAGTGGACGGAGGTTCAACATCAAACCCAACGGTCGGTCCGCCTGCATCGCCCACTCCGGCAGGTGGACCTCAAATCCGTGATCGCGCAACAGCGGCGCCCAGTTGCGGAGAAAGGCGTGCGCCTCGGCCGTCGTCAGGCTCAGCCCCTCGGTGGCTCGCTGGGCAATGGCCTTGCGCAAAGCGGGGAAAGCCTCCGCCGCCTTCGACAGTCCGGCGAGCAAATGCCGGCGCCGTCCAGCAAGGTGCCGGGCGAGGATGCTCGAGGACGTAGAAGGCTCTGTCCAGACCCTGCTGAGATCGAGCCGTTCCTGGCCGTCCGCGGAGCGCAACTCAAAACGCAGTTGCCAGCATGCCTCGTGGGGCGCGGCGGCATCGGCGTGTTCCACCAGCGTGAAGATCAATCGCGGCGAGGCAACCGTCTCTTCCTGTTCGGCTTGAACAAGCCAAGTCCGCACCCGTGCGGCGATTTCATCGGCCTCTTCGGCGGTTCCCGGAATTGTCCGATCGCGGCCCAGCAATGCGGACAGCCAGCGCATCTCCCAATCGGGCTGCCCGAGGCTTCGCCGGTAGGTCTGCCGGAAGAAGGAGTCACTTTGGAGCATTCTGTCCACCACGGCATCCGTGGTTACGGACAGAAATGTGTCTATTATCCGGTCGGGCCGCGCATGTTCGGGCTGGTCGGTGATCGCCGCCCGGCAAATTGGCGGCATCGCCTGGGCGTATTGCTCCAGCCAGGCCAACTCGGCCGGATCGTCGATCAACGGTCGCCATCGGGATTCATAACCGCCGGAGGGAGTTTCCACGATGTCGGGAAGAAAGTGGCGACGGGCTAGAATGGTGAGGACCAACCAGGCCAATCCCCCCCAATAGCGCAGAGAGTCGCCGACATAGCCGCCTTTCGCCTCGCTGAGGTCGGAGACCAGATCGACCGCGTCATCCGGGGCGAACGACAACGTTGGAACGTCGAACAGGCACAGGCTGGAGGGCGTGGCGGCGGCGGTCTCCGAAGCGGGTCCTGCCGAGGACAACGGTCTGCCGTCTCGGCTTGGCAGCCACAAAAGCAGGCAGGACCGTTCGCCAGCCGACGCGAGCAGGCCGTCGCGACAGAGCTCGCCAAGTATGGCCTGCAAGCCGCTGCAGGTCATCGCCTCCGGATGTGGAGGCGGCTGTCCGGGCGGCCGGCGTCCTCGTCGTGTCCGGCGAGGAGCAACTTCAGCAGTCTGGGCCGTGTCCGCCGTCTGATCGGCATGGGCGGTGTCGGCCCTTTCGCCCCAGATGTGGAAGCGTGATTGCCACCACAAACCGTGAATCGCCATTACGTTGCTTCCGCTCCGCGCCGTGCGGCCCGGCGTCCGCCGTTCGAGATGTGTCATCCGAAGGGCTGACCAGGGCGTTCTGTCGAAACGGCGCAAACCACCAGCTTAGTCGGTTTTGGCTGGGCTGCCAAGCCTCGAAGCGATTGCTGTTGGTGTGTGGCCGGGCGCCGGCGGGCCGCAGCCACGGCGCGGTCGGCCTTGGCCGGCGGCAGACAACGACGGATTCTGAATCGAGGATTAAGGGTTGAGCAACGCCGTTTCCCTGGCGCGATTCTCGCTGGGGGCGAAGAGGCCGCGCACGCGGCGACAACGGCGCGAAAGCACCACTCAACGCCGGTGGCACAGGGCGATGTCAGAACCCCGCCTGCGAAGGTGGGTTCAGGATAGCGCTGAGCGCAACGACAATCGTGGCACCGGTAACTGTTCCACGATTTGCGGCGTGGGTTCTGACCGGCCGATCAGGCTCTGCGTGGCGGCCTCGGCTCCTGCGTGCGGAGGACAGCCCGGACCGGGCTGGCGTCGAAACCCACCAGCCGCAGCGGCAAGGCGATCAGCTCGTACATCCCCTCTGGCACCTGGTCCATCATGAGGCCTTCAAGAATCGCCATGTCGTGGCCCAGCGCCGCCTTGTGCGCCGGTAGGTCGTTAGCATCGAAGATGTCGATGCTGGGCGTGTCAATGCCGATGAGCTTGACGCCCCTGCCTCGCAGCCAGTCGACCAGCTCGGCGGACAGCGCCGCGAAGTCGTCATTGAACTCCGTGGGGTCGGGATAGGTGCCGGTGGCGAAGAGGACCCGCTGGGCGACGACGGGGGTCTTCAGGGCGGCGGGCATGAGGCGCTCGCGACAGGCGAGTTGGACGCGGATGACCTGGCAAGGCCCCATGAACGGCTCGAGGTCCACTTGGTCGATGCTGATCCCATCCGGGCTGAAGTGGCTGGGGGCGTCCACGTGGGCGCCGAGGTGGACGGTGGCGTGCAGGATGGAATTGGTGCGAGCGCCGGCGCGGCCCTGCTCGTTGAGCAGCTCGCGCGATGGCGCCACGTCGCCGGGCCAGACCTTCAGTGATTCGGTGATTGGTGGGGAGATGTCGTAGATCATACGTTTGTGCTCTCGGTCCCTGGTCCTCAGTGCTAGATCGCGACTCTTGGATCTCGTCTCCGATTGCTCGGGGGGAAAGCATAGCCGCGGCCGGGACCGCCCGCCAGCCGGCATTTCTCACCAGCCGGCACTGGACTGGCGGCCCTAACAGAACCGCGTCCACCTGAGTCCGACGCTCGCCAATAGCCCCGCGAAGCCGTGGACCGCGCCAAGCTTCGGCAGAGTGCTTCTATTCGGGCGCGGTTCGGATCGCACCGCGCGCAACAGAATCAGCGGCCAAGAATCATGCTGCCGATGACGGCGTTGAGGAGGACCAGTATGACAACCGCTTGCGACGCAAGAACCGTGCCGAATGGAGTATCGAAACGCAGATAGAACCGGTAGGCTAATCCAAGACGACAGGCTGCGACACCGATGGCCAGTGTGATCAGACCGGCTGAAACGATGATGGTTAAGGAGCCCCACCTTGGCTGCCCCATGAGTGCCCAGACTCGCATGGGCGTCATCGCGAGCATGATCAGGCCCAACCAGAGGAGGACGTCAGAACTGTATAGCACACAGCGAAGAACGTGGACCGTCTTGACCCTGGCCCGTCGCATGGAGACTTGGAAGATCAGCAGGGTAAAGAAAGTGAGCCACGCCCAACTCAGGATGCAGAGCGGCGCGAACAGGAGGTTTTTCAGAGAATCCTCGCTCTCCACAATGGTTCTCGCATTCGCCCAGTAACCCGGCGGGTACATTGAGTCGGCGTAGGCTTGCGCGGTCCCGTAGTGGGCGCTGATGAAGGACTGATAGCGAACGCGTGCCGGGCCGTTCACGTAGGCGAGAAGGCTGCGATTACTTGCTGCGTGGACCTGCACCGTCTTGTGCGTTAGGAACAAGAACGTCGCCAAGCAGGTAAGCGGCACGACAGACGCGGCCAGGCACCAGTAGAGGATGAGCCGCCGCGGGCGGGAGGGTTGGGCTGGGTGGAGGGAGGTCCAGAAGCGGCGGGGGCGCCAGCCGGCGAAGGCGGTTTGCCAGAAGGAACGGAAGTTTCGTTCGGGGTGGTGCTCGAAGATGTAGGGGTGGAGGCGGCGGGCGGGGTCGAGGATGTCGGGCCAGTCGAAGCGGAAGCCGCATTCAGGGCACCGCGGCTCCGTCAGTCCGCGCAGGTTGTAGTCGCACAGGGGGCAGAAGGCGTCGGCTTCTATAGCGGCCCAGTCCGGAGGGCCGTCGGTCGCTTTGTGCAGCGTGCCTTCACTCATGGTTGCGACTCGCCCGGCAGCATTCTGCTCGTCTTGTGTTGCCATACTCACCAGGGCCTGGCCGTTTAGCGGCCCCTATGGGCCGGCCCAGGCGTCCAAGTATGCGAACGGATCGCCCTCCACAGCCGCCGCGTTGCGGAAGATGGCGAGTGTCTGCGGCCAGCGCCGGGCCGTCGCCTGGAACACCGCGTCAAAGACGTCCAGGTTCAGATTGTAGCGGTGCTCAAGGAGCAGGTAGGCGTTGTTGGCGGGGAGTTCGCGGGCGAAGCTGTGCCGGTCCGAGTCGTGCATCAGCGGTTGTACCTCGCTGCCGAACCGCGTCCGGGCCGCCTGGAAGATTGCCTCCCTGCCCGAAATCTTCTCTTCCGCCGTGCGACCCGAGGCATAGAAGGCCTCCAACTCTGTGAATAACTCGTCTATAAAAGCGGCAAATCGTGCCTCGTCCTCGAACTGCTCCAGAGCCGCCAGAGCCCAGCTCCCGTCCGTATGGTATCGGTCGCGGTAGTACTCCTCCGCGCCCGTTTGCCCCACGAACGTTGCCAGGCTCTCATTGAAGTTTGCGTCCGCCGCCGTGTTATGGGCGCGGCCGACCGTGGCGTGGGTCAATTCATGGATGACCGTGGCGACGAGGTTGATCTTGTCCCGCTCCAGCAATGTAGAGGTGATAGGATTCGGCAGAAAGGGTCCGAGGTAGTAGGCGTCCAGTTCATAAGCGAACACGTCGAGGCCCAATCCGGTGAGTTCCGCGGCTTTGGCGTCGAGCAGACAGCGATCGAAGTAACCGAGTTGGGGCACGGTGCCGACGAAGGGAAACGACCAGGTGAGCGGCTCGAACGCGTCGCGACGAGAAGCCGAGATGTTGTAAGCGACCGGACGATCGCCGGCGTCGAAGTACTGGGTGTAGGAGTTCTCGACCGCCAGCCCGATGTGGTCCCGCGCGAAAGAGCGAACATCCACGATCAACTCGACCTTGGCCCGCTGCTCGGGCGTGAGACAGTCGGAAGCAAGCACTTCGTCCACCGGCCGGGCGTTGACCAGAATGTTCAACTGTCCGAACACGGCGGGGATGGCATAGCCGACGTCGAAGCCGCAGCCGGCAGGGCCGGCGAGTACAACGCCCAACAGCAGAAACGCTACGGTCTTTGCAGCGGGCCGGCCGTTTCTCGATAGGAGCATCAGGTCTGCTTCCACCTTGTGTTCTCGCGTTTTGTCCAGACCGGCGACGTTTTCATATCCGCTCGCCGCACGCAGGGCATCGGGGCTCGGCCAAGCCCTTGAGGACCGAGCCGCAGCGACGGCAACAGGTCAACTTGGCGCGCGGCCTCGGCTCCAGGCGGGCCAAGAGCATGTACAGGAGAATAGCCGTGCTCGACGCCAGAACGGCCTCAAGCAAGGCGAACGAATACCGCCAGCCGCCGCATCCGTAAGTGAACCAACTGGTCAAATCGGCCACGGGCGCCGAGATCGTGACCGGGTGTCCGCCGGTGGCGGCACTGGGGGCGGCGATTTGCTGCGAGGTCCACAGGTAGTTGCAGAAGGGCCAGGCGAGGAGGACCGTCGCCAGAACCGCGATGAGGGTGCGTGTGATCGTTGAGCGCCAGCTTGGCATCAGATTCGCTCTCCGCACTCGGGGCATCTCGGTTCGCTGAGGCCGGCGAGGATGTAGTCGCAGCGGCGGCAGCGCGTATATTGGTCGTGCAAAAGCGGGCCTCGCCGAAACCAGCGAGTGAGGGCGACATAGGCAAGCGTGCCGATGAGCGCCGCGGGCAGGATCGCCGAAAGGGCATATGCCAGATTCCACGCGGTCTGCTGACCGCCAAAGGCGCCCCAAACCGACCAAAGCCGCATGTGCTCAAGCCACGTTGTTGCCAGCGTCAGCGCCGACCCGTGCCGGATCACCGTACCGGTGGGAGAAAGAGCATACACACC
>CAYYBO010000043.1:0-17710 GCA_964470125.1 uncultured Planctomycetaceae bacterium
GCGTCGCAGCGGTAGACCTCGCAGACCGGCTGGTCGCCGAAAGAATCCGTATCGACGACCCGCTCGTCGGCCAGCGGTTTGGACAGCGGAATGACGGGATCGTAGGGGAAGCGGATGTCCGACCAAGCCCGAACACCGGCGGCGGGCAGGCCGTTTGGTCCGATCGACGTGCACTCCAGGTAGCGCAAGTGGCCGATGTTGTGCCGGGGGTGATACCAGGCGGTCTTTTCCAAGGGCGGTTCGCCGCGGCGGGGGATCGGGGTGCCGGCGGGGAAGATTGTGTCGAAGGTTTCCGCTCTGCCGTGGTCGCGGAGGCGAATCAAACCGAAATGCCTGGCGAAGACATCGCGATAGCGTACTTGTTGGACCGCGCAGATTGCCGCTCCCATCGCTGCCGAGGTAAACGGCTTGTCGGTCAGGATGACCCGCTCAGCGGGAAAAGCGTGGGCGACCATCTCTGCCACCAGCGGCAGCTTTGACGACCCGCCCACCAGGTATATGGTCAGCGGTGGACCGGCTGCCACCCGGCTTTCCTTATTGACCGCCTGCTCGATGGTTTCTCTCAACATCTTGATCGCCTGGCGAATCAGCGGTCGCACTCGCTCGTAGAAGGCTTCGACGGGTATGGAGATGGCGTTGCCCTTGAGGCCGAAGTCTCGCGGATTAAGGAACAGGCTGCGGACCACGCCGGCGGAGATCGTCTCCTTCTGCGAACGGGCCTGCCGCAGCAGGGCGTGGCGCGTCAGGCCGCCGATTTCCTCCGAGGGCGTTCGCAGAGTCTTGAGGAACATCTCGAAGAGGACTCGATCGAAGTCGTCGCCGCCGAGGACTTCGATGCCTCCAGAGGCCAGCACGCGGAAGTCCTGGTCCTCGATCCAGACCACCGAGGCGTCGAACGTGCCGCCGCCGAGATCGAAGACCGCCAGGGCCGAAGGCGCCGCCGAGAGCTTCGCGGTTCGACCGGCGGTGAGGCAGTCGGCCAGCTCGATCGCCGAGGCGGTAGGCTCGTTGAGCGTCTCAACGACGTGGAAACCGGCCTCACGAAAGCACTTTCTGGTGACGTGCCGCTGAGCCCCGTTGGCGTTGGCCGGCCAAGTGATGACCGTTTCCAGCGGTTCATCGGCGGGCAAGGATTGTGACTGTCGAATCGACTCCGCGAGGGCCTTGAGAAAATCGCGGAGCAGTTCGGCGATGTCGAATGAAGCCCGGTCGGCGTCTTGCGCTTCCTCGCCGTCGGTGGTCCGCCGTCCATCGGTGTAATCCCGCAGGCAGCTTTTGAGCGAGGGGATGAACACATGGTTGCTGCTCGGCCCCAACTGCCCGAAGCGGCGGTCGGCCTCGATGCCGAACCACCTCTGGCCGCTGTGCCGGTCGATGAGGATCGCCGAGGGAAAGACCGGCTGGACGATGGTGCCGGCGCCGGTCTTGGCCGAGTGCAGCACCTCGCAGATCATGCCGCGGTCGTGGATCATCGCGACCGTGTTGGTCGTGCCGAAGTCGACTCCCAACCGCGCCATTGTCTACCTCCTGTTCACCTTGACCCTGGCGGGGACGATCACCTTCCCGCGGGCAGTACGAAAACCCGGCTGAATGAACTCGGCCACGGCGCCGTCCGCCAGGTCGCCCCGATGCGTTTCCCCGACCGGCAGGTGAATCAACGGGTCGAACGCCTCGCCCGGTCTGGCGTCGTAGCGGGCGACCTTCGCGCCGGCCAGGGTCTGATCGAGCATCTCGGTCCATCGATGCAAGGAAGCGCCGTCAACCTTGGCGCCGCCGCCTTCATTCGCCCGATCCGCGATTTCAGTGCGCACGCCCACCAGGGTCGGCAGGATCTCGGCGAGGTGTTCATCCAGAACTTCGCCGACCAAGCGCTGAAACGTCGCCGTGGCTCGGTCGAGCGGAGCCGTGCGGAGGTAGTCCTCGTCTCCGCCACGCTGGGCCACCGCCAATTCGGTCAAGGTGGCCATCGCCGCGTTCATCTGATTGTTCAGCGACTCGATGGCCGCGGAGATGTTGGCCTCGGCCTTGGCGAGGACGTCGGAGGGCAGGGTCTGCTTCCTCGTTGACTTGACCGATTGTTGCGGCCGGGCCGCCGCTACCGCCGCCGTGAGGACGCCCCGCGAGGCGGCTGGAGCCTTGGCCGCGGCCGCTGCGGGCTGGTTCGATATCTTCGTTACGCCGGGCGTCGGCGTCTTTGTCTTGCTCTTTCTGCCTGATGCGGATGAGGCGGCGGTCTTGCGACTGGTGGGCGTGGTCTTCTTCGCCATCACTGTGTCTCCCTACAAGCGTTCTTTGGGCGCGGTTCCGAGGCGCGCTATGCGGGCCCTGGAGTCACGCGAATCCCGAACGGCGGCATTATAGATGACTCTCGATGCCATGCAAATCGAGCGAACGATTGGATTGTCTCCACGCCACGGCAAATCGAGGCGTTCTCTGCGGCAGATGCTGCCTTGCCGCAGACCGCTGCCGAGGCGAGGGTAGAGATGGGACGGGTCTGTTACGGGCTCCTCGGCGACCGCCGACCGGAGAGCCGCTATGATGTCTCCGGCGGGGTGGTCGAGGCGCGATGCCAAGCCGCGCCGGCCTCCCCTCAACCAAGCAGGGCCGCCGTGGAGAAGCCGCGCCGCTACAAGTACTACGACTTGGTCATGGCAGCTTTCGTGGCCGTCCTGCTTTGCTCGAATCTGATCGGACCGGGCAAGGTCTGTGTGATCGCGGGCATCTCGTTTGGGGCGGGCAACATATTCTTTCCGATCAGCTACATCTTCGGCGACATCCTCACCGAGGTATATGGCTATGCCCGAGCGCGCAAGGTTATCTGGGCTGGTTTTGGGGCCCTGGCTTTTGCGGCGGTGATGGGCTTGGCCGTGGTCCACATGCCGCAGGATCCGACGGTGCCGTACAACGAGAAGATTCAACCGGCGCTGGAGCTGGTCTTCGGCAGCACCTGGCGAATCGTGGTCGCGTCGATGTTGGCCTATTGGGCGGGTGATTTCAGCAACTCGTACGTGATGGCCAAGATGAAGATCTGGACCAAAGGCCGCCACCTCTGGACACGGACCATCGGCTCGACGCTCGTCGGCCAGGCGGTGGACAGCTCGATCTTCTACCCGCTCGCCTTCCTCGGTAAGTGGCCGGCGGAGATCATCGTCAGCGTGATCGCCTTCAACTGCCTTTTCAAGGTGGGCATCGAGGTGCTGTTCACGCCACTGACCTACATGGTGGTGGGGTGGCTCAAACGAGCGGAAAACGAGGACTACTACGATCACGGCACCAATTTCACCCCATTCAGCCTCAAGGACTGACCCCGCTGGCGTTGCAGGTCCACACCGATGAGCGGCGTCGTGATTTAACTTCTTTATTGACAGCAGATTACAGATTGCGGCGGAATCTGGTTGACTTAATGTATCTTTATGATATCATTATGATAGACACCAACTGACACAGGAGGTACCTGAAATGACTGCTGAATTCGAACGCACACCTCGTAATGGCTATTCCGTCCTATTGCTGCTGGTTGTCCTGACACTGGGCGCCATAGCCGGGCTGATCTGGGCGATCTATTTGGCGGCGCAGTTGCAGCATGCGCCGGAGGGGACGCCGGTCTTCTGGCCGGCGATGCGCATCGTGGGTTGGTGCCTCGCGTTCGTCGTCTTGATGGTTTTCTGGAGCGGCTTCTTCACGCTTCAGCCTAACACCGCAGCCGTGCTCGTTCTCTTCGGCGCCTACAAGGGGACGGCCCGCAGACCGGGTTTTCACTGGGCCAATCCCTTCTACAAGAAGATTCACATCTCGTTGAGAACGAGGAACTTCAACGGCGATCGCCTGAAAGTGAACGATCAGCGAGGGAACCCCATCGAAATCGCGGCGGTCGTCGTGTGGCGCATCCACGACACGGCTCGGGCGGTCTTCGACGTGGATCACTACGACAACTACGTGACCATCCAGAGCGAGTCGGCACTTCGTCATTTGGCAAGCCGGTATCCCTACGACACCACGGAGGAGCGCCAAATCTCCCTCCGAGGCAGCATCGACGAGGTCTCGCACGCTTTGCAGGAGGAGTTGCAGGAGCGGCTGGCCAAGGCCGGGGTGGTCGTCGAGGAGGCCCGGCTGAGCCATCTCGCCTACGCCTCGGAGATCGCCGGGGCGATGTTGCGCCGACAACAGGCGGAAGCCGTGGTGGCCGCCAGAACGAGAATCGTCGAGGGCGCGGTGGGCATGGTCAGCATGGCCCTGGAGCACCTCGAGGCCGACAAGGTTGTGAAACTGGACGAGGAGAGGAAGGCGTCGATGGTCAGCAATCTGCTGGTGGTGCTCTGCGGGGAACAAGCCGCTCAACCGGTGGTCAACACCGGCACGCTATACACCTGATGCGGCGGGGGGGACGTTGTAGATCAGGGCCGATTCGCGTTCCAAGTCGGCCACCCGTGAGACTGCCGCGCGAGGCGGGGGCCGGCCGCGGGCGACGCCAAGGCGGAGGTCCAACGGTGAATCATGGCGGACAAGAAGGCCATCCTGTTGCGTATCTCGCCAGAGCTCTGGGCGGACCTGAACCGCTGGGCGCAGGACGAGCTTCGCAGCGTGAACGCCCAGATCGAGTACGTGCTGCGGGAAGCGGTGCGAAGGCGAACGGGCAAGGCGCTGCCGCCGGCAGGGGGAGATGATGTGGCAGACCCGGGGAACTGAGACCGCCCCGGCAAACGACTGTGTGTGCGAGCCCGGACTGCGGGCGACGAGATGCCGCCTGCATTCCATAAAACCGGCCTCCGGCGCTCGCGGACTTGGTCAACGAGCAGCCGCCCCCAGTTTCTCGCGGGGCTGTCGCGGTCGTCTGTTATGACCGGGCCTTGATACGTTCGATCGCCCCGTGGATCTGCCGGCGAATTTCCGAATTCAATTCGTGTGTAAGCGCCTTCTCGAAACGGGGCACGTCGGCGGGCGCGCCGATCGCCGCGATGGCCCGGACCGCCGCCAGGCGCACGCGGTCCGAATCGTCGAAGATCATCAGGTGATCCAGCTTGGGCACGAGGGCGGCGACGGCGTAGTGTTCGGGGGAGAGGCAGGCGGCGACGGCCTCACAAGCTTGCTGCCGGACTCTGGGCGCCGCGTCCTCCAGGGAATCGAGGAGCAGCAGGGTGTTGGTTTCGGGGCTGCCGCGAGCGGCGAGGCCGGCCAGTGCCATCTCCTTGACTCTGGGCGACAGATCCCTGGCCGCGGCCTGCACCAAGTCCAGCGCCGCCGGCCGCTCGCTGAAGGCCAATGCGAACACCGCCAGGGCGCGAAGACCCTCGTGCTTGTCCCGGGCCAGCTTCTTCAGGTTCGCGTAGTGCGCATCCGCCAGTTCATACAGCACGCGGCGGGTCCGCTCCAAGAGGTCGTATTCGTAGTTGCTGCCGGCGGCCTCGTAGACGGCGACGCTTTTGGCCAGGAGGTCTTTTACTTGGTCGGTGCTGTATGCTGGCGCTTCTGTTTTCCGTGGGGCGAGTTGAGTGACGAGCTCGGTCACAGCGGGCATCCACATTGAATCGGGCCACTTGGCCTGGAACCGGCGGCACAACTCCAGGGCGTCGCGCGGCAAACCTTCTCGTTGCTTCGCCAAGGCCTCGGCGAAGGCAATCATCTGGTCCTTCACCGAGTCCTGTTCCGGCTCCTTGAGCATCTCCACGCTTGTGAGGATTACGTCGAGTTTGAGCTTGTACTGTTCCGGGGCGTTTTCCCGCCTGCGCTGGTAGAAGGCCTGGGCCTCCATGTTGAGGATGGTCCGCTCCGAGCGCGACCAGTGGATGATCGCCTGGCCCTTCTCGAAGACGTAATCCCGCTCCAGCGCTCCAGTGAACTTACCTTCGACGAACAACGTGAGTCGGGCGGCGGTGTCGTCCGTTTTCAGTTTGAGAAGGTCGACGAACTCAAAGGTTTGCACGCCGGAGAAACCGCCTGTTTCCAGGTTCCGTTGCCAGCGGCGTGCCGCCTCGATGCGCTGAGGCGGCCAATGGGCGACGTCCAGGAGGGCGGTCAGGAGGGCCTTCTCCACGGGGTTGGCCAGGGGGAGTTGGGCCGGCGCGTCGCGTGGCGTGATGTTGACACTCTGCAGCCGCGTCGAGCCTCCGGGGAGGTTGAAGTCCTCGGCCGGCGGTTTTGGCCGGACGGTTTTCTTGTCGCGCAGGACGCGGACCACTTCTGCGGGGCGGTCGACGATCATCAGATAGGCCATGGCGCTGGCCGGCCGGGGCTCCTCGATGTTACAGCGCAGCCATTCGGCTTCCTGTCGGTATTCGAGGGTCTCGACGTGCTTCCTGCGCTGGCTGGTTCGCGTGGTTACGCGAGTGATCCGATGTCGCGTCAGATGTCCGGGCAGGAGGTTGTTCCTTAATGTGATCCGGTCCCCCGTCGGTTGGGCAAGGCAGAGGGAGCAGGCGGTGGCCCATGTTGCCGGCATTGCGGCAAGCGGCGCCGACGCGGCCTTGGCTGGCTCGGCCGCCAGTAAGCCGGCGAGGGCCGGCAAGGCGAGAATTGGCTTGAAGGGCCTCACTACTGCATTGTACGGCCTCTATCCGCCGGCATTCCAGGCGATATGCGGCAACCGCCCTTCTTGCGGAGTATTTGTTCGGCCGATACCATCACCGGACCTCGCGAGGAAGTGACGGCCTCGCCGTCGTGGCGAACAGAGTGAGGAAATCAAGATGAAGAAGATGGCACTGCTTGTTCTGATGTCAGGGATGATGCTGGGGACCAGTTGCCCAGGCGGCAATCCGCTAATCTGCGCAAACAATCTGGACGGCGCGATATACGGCTTTACCATGACCGTGCCGCAGGAGTTTGCCTGCTCCGAGCAACTGCCCTCGCTGTTGATCCAGCGACCTATCCTCAGTGTGGTGCTTTATGTTGATGAAACCAACAACCGCTCACTGACCGTACTGGTCCGCGAGCCGGGACAACAGGGCGAAGATTCCACCCCCAATCCTGATGTGACCTATGCGGATCTACCGAACCACACCACTCCGAGCGGCATCGAGTTTGGTATTCGCAAGGGTACGAACACTTCCGGAGCGGTCACCTATATTGCCGGGGCGGAGATCTCCTCGGGAGGTAATCTGCTCGGCGTCTTCCTTGACGCCCAAGCGGACAACCAGGCGGTATTGCTGGCCAAGCTTACCCAGATCATCGACACCGTGGTGCGCACCGGCGGTTGAGCGGAGCGGGCATGCTCGCCGCTTCGTTTGGCGCACTGGCGGGGGAGGCGGCGCGATTCGGAACGTTCCTCCAAGCCCACGGTTCGTCGAGCCGTGGGCTTTCTTTGACTTGGCGAGCAGGTCGCGTCAGCGACGCGGCTTGACGAGCCGTGGCAGACACCGGCGGGGTGACCCATGACCGAGGTCTCAACACTCGTTACCGCGGGGCACTTTGCGTACCTGGCCTCGCGAACAGCCCGGGAAGACGACTTTCTCCAGAATCTGAAACAGGCTGCGGTGGCCGCGGGGATCCCCCCGATCTGGATCGCGCCTGAACAGGCCAGTTTCATGCAGATTCTGCTGAAGCTGTGCCAAGCCAAGGAAGTCGTCGAAATCGGCACGCTGGCGGGCTACTCGGCCATTGCGATGGCCAGGGCCCTTCCACCGGGCGGCCGCATCCGCACCATTGAAGTGTCAGACAAACACGCCGATTTCGCTGAGGATTGGATTCGCCGGTCTGAGGTCGCCGGCCGCATCGAGGTGCATCGAGGCGATGCCAAGCAGGTGCTGCCCCGCTTCGCCGCTGATTCGGCCGACGCCGCCTTCCTCGACGCCGACAAGGCCAGCTACCCCGCCTATCTTCGCGAATGCCTCCGCATTGTTCGCCGAAAGGGCTTGATCATGGTGGACAACGCCTTTGCCTTCGGAGAGTTGTTCGCGGAGAAGCCGAGGGACCCTGAGACGGCAGCCGTGCTTGCCTTCAACGAGTACATGGCCAAGGTTGAGGAAATGCACAGCATCATTGTTCCTCTCGGCGACGGCTGTTGGGTGGGTGTGAGACAGTGACTGAGCACGACTGGGCAATCGAGAATGTAGAGAGGGCAGACGCCGGCGATGGGAGCTTGATCGGGACGGCGGTACCTTCCACATCCTCGATTCTACATTCCCTCAGGATTGCCCAAGGGCACACCACATGAAGAACCCCGCGCCGGTGCCAGCACTGGGTCAACTTGAATCCCTCGCCCGGCGGTACCTTCAGAACGACGTGCTCCTTGAGCGTGCCGGTCGAATCGTCGTTCTGACGCGATGGATCGCCGGTTTCAACGAGCTTGCGGGCGTCGCCTGCAATCGCCGGGCGGTTGAAGCCGCGGCCTGGTTTCAAGATGCCTGGTGGGCAAAAGAGCCCGAGATTGAGCGTCCTCCGGCGGCGCTCCTGCTCACCGAGCCGCCTTCGTCTCTGCAGCGCGAACGAGCCGCGGACATCGCCGACAAAGCTCTGGTGGGCGTGGTTGACGAGGCAACGCGGGCGACCGCCGCGGCGGCCATCCGCCAGGCAGCCTCACGCGAGACCCACCTGCCGGAGGCCCAGGTGTTGGCTGAGGCCGCGAGTCTCGATTCCGTCGGCCCATTATGGCTGCTGGGGCAGACCGCCAGGTGTGCGGTGGAGAACCGGCCTTTCGCCATGCTGGTCGCCGTTTGGGAACGGCAGGTCGAGTACGGCTACTGGCCGAAGCGGATTGCCGAGACCCTGCGTTTCCGTCGATCTCGTGAACTTGCCCGGCACCGCTGCGCCGAGATCGAGGCTTTGATGCTCTCGTTGAGGCGGCAGCTCGACGCCAGCGACCGGCATGAAGCCCCGGAGACGACATCGTGAGCGAGGTCTACCGCGCCCGCTGGGTTTTGCCGGTCGAATCTTCCCCGATAGAAAACGGGGCCATCAGCGTCGACGGCGGCAGAATCGTGACGGTGGGACCGGCCAGGGAGGCTGTCGGCGCCAGGGTCTATGATCTCGGCGACATGATCCTTCTGCCGGGCTTGGTGAACGCTCACGCTCATCTGGAGTTGAGTTGTTATCGCGGCATGCTTGAGCCCGCTCCTCTATGGAGTTGGTTCGAGCAATTGATGAAGTTGATTTACGGAGCGGCGGGGGCGAAGCCGGGGCGAGAATCGGTCCTGGCCGGGGCGGCGGAGTCCCTGGCCTTGGGCGTGACCTGCGTCGGCGACATCTCGCGAACCGGAATTCACATAGAAGCGTTGCGTACCTCGCCCATCCGCAAGGTCTGCTTCCTGGAGTTGATCAGCGGGGCGATGTTTCCGCCGAACGACGTTCCTTCGCTTGAAGCGATGCTGGATCGAATGACCGCCTTTGTCGAGCCGGAGATGCTGTCGGTCGGAGTTTCTCCGCATACGCTGTACACGGTGCCGTGGGACGATCTTGTGGCCTGCGCGGCGCTGGTCAGACGCCGCCGCGTGCCGCTGACCATTCACTTTGCGGAGACCGCCGAGGAAGTCGAATGGCTGGCCCACGGCGGCGGGCTTTTGGCGAAGTTGCTGGCCGAGTGGGACCTGCCGTGCCGTCACGGCGTCGTTCGGGGTTCGCCGGTGGCCATGATCGAGCGAGCAGGTGTCTTGGGTCTGGCACCACTCTTGGCCCACGTCAATTACATCGGCGACGATGATTTAGCACTCCTGGCCCGATCGTCGGCCAGCGTGGTCTGGTGCCCGAGATCGCATCTCTTCTTCGGTCACACGGCCCATCGCTGGCGCGACATGCTGGCGGGGGGGGGTAACGTCTGCGTGGGCACCGATAGCCTGGCGAGCAACCAGACGCTTTCGATCCTCGACGAGTTGCGTTTCATTCGTCGACAGTTCCCCGACGTGCCGGCCGAGACGATCCTGGAGATGGGCACGATCAACGGCGCGAAGGCGCTGGGCCTTGCCGCAAGCATAGGAAGCCTGCGGCCCGGCAAGCTTGCGGACTTCCTGGCTGTTGCCTGGAACACGGGCGGTCCCTCCTCGCCGGAAGCGAACGTGTTGGAGGGAGAGCAGGCCGTGGACCGCGTTTGGATCGGGGGGCGCAGCACGTAAGGCATTGATGAGTCTCGTATTCCGTCGCCGAGCAGCAGCCGAGTCGGCCGTATCTCCGGCGTGCTGCGAAGCGAGGAGGAGGTTCGTCGACGAATTTAACGATAGTGTGTAACCGAAAAATAATAATCGGCCCCGGTCAAGCTTGTTTTGCCCGCAACGATGCGATAAACTACAATGCCCGGCCAGGCGCTCCGGTCACCACGCGGTTCCCCCCAGCCGCGCACCGGACCCTGGCCCCTTTTTTGTTGGGGGTTCGTTGCTGGACAAGCGAGGAGCGACAACTGATGGCCGCTGAGGAACCGAGACTACACATCGACGACGATTGGAAGAGCGAGGCGGCGAGAGAGAAAGAGCGACTGGCCGCCGACGTGGACTCGGCCGAGCCGCGAGAGATGCCCGCCGCCAGCTTCGTCGGCCTCGTCCAATTGATCGCCATGCAGGCGATGGTGGGGCTGGGCGGCTTTGCCGGGCCGGGCGGCCAGGAGATTCCGCCGAACATCGAGCTGGCCAAGCACCACATCGACTTGCTCGACGTCCTGGACGCCAAGACCAAGGGCAATCTCGACGCGAACGAGAAGCGGCTGCTCGACACGACGCTTCACCAACTGCGCATGGCTTTCGTCGAGGTCGCCCAGGGCGGCGGTGCTATTCCCCGCGCGCCCTTCCCCGCCAAGGGACGTTGATTGACCGGGCGCGAACGCCTTGGCAAACATCGAGGGATCGACTTTCCGCTGGGCGTGAAGTTACATTTCCATCTCTTGGCCCAAGCGTGAGAAAGTCGCGAGGCTGCTTTTACGGGCATTGTCTGAAGGAATGGCCACAAGAATCACCCCGACACCTTCTTTCATCCGGCCGGCGCTGATGGGCGTGCTCGTTGTGGGTGCGTTGGCGCGTCTGCCGGGACTGCAGACAGTCCCGCCGCCGTTGAACCAGGACGAGGCCTCGCGAGGCTACGACGCGTGGGCGATCCTCGAAACGGGAGCCGACCGCCACGGTCAGCGTTGGCCGCTCTTCCTGGAGAGCTTTGGCCCGGGCGATTACACGGCGGCGTTGAGTACGTATATCACCGTTCCGTTCGTGGCGATGCTCGGGCCGACCGCGACGGCCATGCGGTTGCCGGACGCGTTGCTTGGGGTGGCCACGGTTCTGGTGCTGTTCATATGGCTGGAGCGGCAGGCGGGGCCGCGAACCGCTCTCTTGGCCGGCGCGGTCCTGGCGCTGAACCCCTGGCATATTGCACTGACCCGAACGGCCCACGAGTCGGGCTATGCTCCGTTCTTCTTTGCCGTCGCGTTGGCGGGGCTGCATCGCTCCGGGTTGATCGCGGAAGATTCCGAGGACAATAGGGCAGGTCCGCGAGGGCGGAAGCTCTGGGCGCTGGCGGCCGGTTTGGCCCTGGGGGCGCACGCCTGGGTGTATCCGGCGACCCGGTTGTTCACACCCCTTTTCTGCGCGGCGATCGCGGTCATCTATCGGCGCCGACTGATGGCGATGTTGCGAGGGCGCGGCGCACGAGCTGTTCCGGTCTGCGGGCTGGCCGGTTTGCTGATCGGCTGCCTGCCCCTGATCGTCACGTTCTTTGTGCATCCGGAGCATCTTGCCGCCCGCGCTCGGGCGGCGCTGCTGTTTCACAAGGAGGCAACGCCGTGGCAGACGGCCTTCACGCTGGTGGTCAATTATGCGGTCAATCTTGATCCGCGGTACCTCTTCCGGAACAGCGACGACATGAGCGGAGTCCTCATCGAAGGTGTCGGTCAACAACTCTTCGTCCTGGCGCCCGCTCTCCTGATCGGCCTGGTCCGCGTCGCGGCCGGTTGCAGGCGGCGGGCGTGGTTTCGGCTGCTGCTGGCGTGGTTTATCCTCTACCCAATTCCTGCGGCGATCTGTGCAGATTGGAACCCTCACCCGATGCGAACCGTGAGCGGGATGATCCTGTATCCTGTCCTGGCGGCGATGGGAGTCGACTGGTTGGTGGACCAAGGGCGGCGACTTGGACGCCGGATGAGGTGGGGGGCCGGCGTGCTTGCGGCGGCGGCCGTGGCGGTGAACGTCGTTCATTTCTCATGGGCTTATTATGGGGAGTTTCGACTGCTGGCCAGGGCGGGGTATCAGGCAGGACTGTTGGAGGCCATGCGGCAAGCGGCGAGGGTGGCGGATGATCGGGATTTCATCCTGGTCACCAACCGCAGCAACCAGCCTTACATTTACGCCTTGCTGCATGAGCCGATTATGCCGAAGGAGCTTGCCGCAACGCCTCCAGTTATTGCCGAAGGCCGATTGGGATTTCACCATGTCCTGCGGATCGGTCGGTACTACTTTGCGCCAGGCGAGAACCAGGAGGCGATCCTGCGTTTTCAGGAGGAATGGAGGCAAGTGGATATTGGAGCGAAGGGACTGTTGATCGACGTGGCCAGACCAGGGGCGGTGATGTCCGGAGAACTGCTGGGGCGGTTCCCGGCTGGGGATCCACGCGTGCCGGGGGACGTGCTGGAGCTACGGAGGTGGCGGAAAAGCGGGTAATATGTACCCGCTCCAAAGGCTTGGTGGGGCGATGGAGACCGAGGTTGCGAACCGTCTCCGGCGGAAATCCGTTGGCAAGGAGAGAGGTCCTATCGAGGGCTGGTCGGTGGCTGTCCAAGCATGCTTCAAAACCGAGACAAACGCGGTGTGAAGCATTGTTCGCGCGGGTCTTGCCTCGCCGGTCGGCCGGCGAGGAGATGAAGCGGACTTGTTCGAAGGGCTCAAAGGTCGTCGTCGGCATTCGACGGCCGCAGGGGTACGGCAGATGGCCGGAAAGCAGAAGGTAGCGCGGATCGGGGCGGTTTGTCTATGGGTGTGGGCCGGCGTGGCGCTGGCTGAGCCTCCCGCGGGCAACGGGGCTGCCGCCAACGACAACCCGGACGTCATTGAACTTCTCAAGAAGGCGGACGCCGCCACGCGGGCGGTACGGGCGGTGGAATACGAGGGAGAACTCTTCGGAACCGGCGCGCTCAAGGACCAGATCTCCCGCGTCAAGGGCGCCCTGAAAGTGAAGCACGGGAGGCGGAGCCTGCTGGACGCGGTGGCAGGCCGAGCAAGCAGCAGCCAGGTTTTGCGATTCGACGGTTCGATCAAGCTACCCGGGATCGACGAGCCGATTGTCGTGAAGATCGTGACCGACGGCAAGCAGGTGTACTGCCTCAACGAGACGGACAAGACGTTTGTGCAAGGCGAGTCAGCCCAGGTGCGGAGCCTGCTCAACGCCGTCAAGATGTTTCAGATGCGTGAGTATCTGTTTCCCACGCCTTTCAGCGATGAGATCGAGGCGAAGTTTGTACGCTACGAGGGGACTAAGAAGATCGGCAAGGTGAAGTGCGACGTTGTCTTCGTGGTGTATCAGGACGACTCGAAGTCGCGCTGGTACTTCGGCCGGGATGACTATCTGCCTCGTCAGGTGGACCGACTCGCCCGACCAAGCCTCTGGGGCAGGCGCACCGGCCGCCTGGATGGATCAGATGCGCCGACAGAGAGCGCATACGTCATCAAGATCACTTCATTGAACGTGCAGCCGACGCTGAGCGCCGAGGATTTCGTCCTCACGCGGCCGAAGGGCTTTGAAACCAAGAAGTATGGAGCAGACAGGGGGAGGAGCGAGGATCGCCCCAACCTGTTGAAGCCCGGTGTGGCGGCTCCGGACTGGGAGTTGGCGGGGCCGGATGGCAAGGTGGTTAGCCTGAAGAGCTTGCGGGGCAAGGTTGTTCTGATGGAGTTCTGGGCGACGTGGTGCGGGCCGTGCAAGCTGGCCATGCCCAGCGTGCAGAGACTGCACGCGCGGTTCAAGGACGAACCGGTGGCGGTCATTGGAATCAGCACCTGGGAGCAGAATGGCGACCCCGCAGGATTGATGAAGGAGAAGGGTTTTGAGTACGGACTCTTGCTGAAGGGGGACAAAGTAGCGGAGGTCTACCAGGTCCGCGGCACCCCCACCTTCTATGTGATCGGGCCGGACGGAACGGTGCTTTATGCGACCACCGGCTACGAACCGAGGACGGAGGAGGAGCTTGCCGAGAGCATCGAGGCGGGGCTGGCAGGCGTGAAGGAAACAGGAGGCGAGTGAGGCCGCGGCTTGGTTTTGGATTCATCTTGGCGAGCCGGTCCGGCGTTCAAGTTCAGCCCACGTCAAGCAATCCGATTGTATCACGGTATCGCCTCAGCAACATTGCTCTGAGCAGGCCGTGCTCCGGCCGGCGCAGTTGCGGATCACGCGGGACAATGGCGGCCGCGTCTTGCTGAGCGAGTCGCAGCAGTTCGGCATCGTCGATCAAGTTGGCGACCCGCAACTCCGGGAGACCGTGCTGTCGTGTGCCGAGCATTTCCCCGGGCCCGCGAAGCCGCAAATCCTCCTCGGCAATGCGGAAGCCGTCGGTGGTCCGCGTGAGCACGGCCAGGCGTTCGTTGGCTTCGGGGTCGGGCGAATCGGTCAAGAGCAGGCAGTATCCGGGGCGGCTGCCGCGGCCGATCCGTCCGCGCAATTGGTGCAGTTGCGATAAACCGTAACGGTCGGCATGCTCGATGACCATGCAGGTGGCGTTCGGGACATCGATGCCGACTTCGACGACGGTCGTGGCGACCAGGACGTGCAAGCGGCCGGCGGTGAAGTCGGCCATGACTGCCTCGCGTTGCTCGGGCTTGAGACGCCCGTGCAGCAAGCCGACCGAACGTCCGGGGAAGACCTGCTTGACGAGCCGGGCGTGTTCGGTCGTCGCCGCCTTCAACTCCATCTTGTCTGATTCGTCGATCAGCGGGTAGACAACGAAGGCTTGCTCGCCCTGGGCCAGCCGAGATCGGACGAAATGCCAGGCTGAATCCTTGGCCTCTCGGTCGACGACGCGAGTCTGGACCGGCGATCGGCCCGGGGGCGATTCGTCGATCGTCGTCACGTCCAGGTCGCCGAAGACGGTCATGGCCAGCGTGCGGGGAATGGGCGTCGCGGTCATGACGAGGTAATGCGGGGACGGCCCCTTGCTGCGGATCGTGGCCCGCTGGCGCACGCCGAAGCGATGCTGTTCGTCTACAACGACGAGCCCGAGCCGGTCGAACCGCACGTCCTGCTGAATCAGGGCGTGGGTGCCGACCACGATGTCCAGGCCGCCATCCTCGATGCGTTTCAGCATTTCCTTGCGGGCGGGGCCGGTCATCTTGCCGGTGAGCAGGGCGAAGCGAACGCGGCTGTCGGCAAGATAACGACTCACCGAGCGGTAGTGTTGTTCGGCCAGTAGCTCTGTTGGGGCCATGATCGCGGCCTGGCATCGGCTGGCTACGGTCACCAGGGCGGCGTAAAGGGCCACGACGGTCTTGCCGCAACCCACGTCGCCCTGCAGCAGGCGGTTCATCGGTCGGTTGTTGAGAAGATCGCGGATGATGATCTGGACAGCGCGGTCCTGCCCAGCCGTCAACTTGAACGGGAATCGGCGGCGAATCCTCCGGTCAATCTCCTCGCTCCATTGCATCGGTTTCGCGGCGGCGCAATCGCGGCGATGGTGCCGAGCCAGCGACACGGCAAGCTGCATCAACAGCAGTTCATCGTAGGCCAGCCTCCGGCGGGCCTGGGCGAGGTCCGACTCGTTCCGCGGCCGATGCATCGCCGCGATGGCCCACTGCCGCGGCGCCAGCCGGCGGTGATTGAAGTAGTCCTCCGAATGCCATTCGCGGACCAAAGGCAGGAGCCGGTCGAGGCTGGAAGAGATGATCTTGGCGATCATGCGGCTGGAGATCTCCGCCGTGGCGGGGTAGACCGGCTCGAACTCGGCGGGCACACTTTCATCGACCGGTGCGGCATCCTCCGGAAGAACCACGAACCGAGGATTGACCATCTGCGGACGGTCGCGAAAGGCGGTCACGCGGCCCGTTGCCCGGACGATCATGCCGGTTTGCAGTCGGTCGGCCATCCAGGCGGCGTTGAACCAGCAGAGGCTGCATTGGCCGGTGTTGTCGGTGAGGGTGGTGGAGACTGTCGGGCCGCGGTGGGTTCGTCGGACGCTGACGCCACGAATCTGCCCGATCACGGTGGCGACCATTCCCTCGTCAAGGTTCTCGATGGCGCGGTTTTCTCGGCGCTCGTGGCGAAGGGGCACATACTCAAGGAGGTCCCCGACGGTCGAGACGCCAAGCTGCCTGAAGATCAAGGCGCGGCGGGGACCGACGCCCGGGAGATACTGAACGTCGTCGTCCAACGAAGGCTGCCGCAGTTCGGCCGACTTATGGACCGCACGCGGCTGCTTGGGAAGCGCCACGGCCAAGCCGGGCGGATACTGCGGAGGCCTGTCGGTCATGGTGGGATAATCAGTTTCATTCCGGCCGGCAGCTCATTTGGGTCGGCGAGTCGGTTGCGGTTAGCGTCGCGAATCTTGCGATAGAACTTGCCGTGGCCGTAGTAGCGTTCGGCAAGGCTGTAGAGGGTATCACCGGCTTGGACGAGATGAATTCGCCCCGGGAATCTGCCGATCTCCACCGGCTCGGCAGGGGCCTTGTCGTCCGACAAGGCAATGCGGCTGGTGGGCGACGCAGCGTTACCGGCCGGTTGCGACGTGGGCCGGGGATCACCGCAACCTGAGGCGATCGCCATGAGAACGAGACAGGGGGCGACCGTGAAGGCGGCCGATCGCGGCGGTCTTCGCCGGGCTTGTGTTTTTGCCGAGCTTGCTGGCAACATTGACATTGGGCGCCGGCGTGTGGTGCGGGTCAGCGGCTTCATTCAACGAGTGGAACGTCCACTGGATGCGGATCAGATTCTCACCTTTTGCCGGCCTCCCTGTCAACGCGGCGGCGCGGCGAGGGTTTGACCGGACCCGCGAGCGCCGCGAGAATGCCCGGAACGACCTCGGCATACGCTGCGCAGTGAAGGGTCCGGAAGGCCGCTCGTGCCGGGGCGCCGCGGACCCGGGGAGGTACGGATGTCCCTGCTGGTAACCGGAACGATCGGGTTGGATACGGTGGAGACGCCGTACGGGAAGGCGGAGCAGGTGCTCGGAGGGTCCGCGGCGTACTTCTCGTTTGCCGCCGGCCTGCTGTGTAAGCCCGTTCGGCTTGTGGCGGTGGTGGGCGAGGATTTCCCGCCGATATACCTCGACGCGTTCAGAAGTGGCCCGGTGGATGCCGAGGGCCTGGAGGTCCGACGAGGCGCCAAGACTTTTCGGTGGCAGGCCCGATATCTTCAGGACATGAACCAGCGGGAGACGATCTGCACGGAGTTGAACGTGATCGCCGAGGCCGCTCCGACCATCCCCCCGCGGTTTCGAGACTCGGCCTTTGTCTTCCTGGCCAACACGCACCCGGCCTTACAACGGGGATTCATAGGCCAGCTCACCAGTCCCAAGCTGATCGTCTGCGACACGATGAACTTGTGGATCGAGAACACGCGCGAGGAGTTGTTGAGGACGCTGGCCGCCGTGCACGGCGTGGTAGTAAATGACGGCGAGGCCCGGATGTTGACCGGCGAGGACAATCTGATCCTTGCGGGGCGCGGCATCCTCAAGCTGGGCCCTCGCTTCACGGTTGTCAAGAAGGGCGAGCACGGTGCCATGCTGGTGACGGCGGATGAGGTATTCGTCCTGCCGTCCTTTCCGTGCGCGGAGGTGAAGGACCCCACGGGCGCAGGCGACATCTTCGGCGGCGGCATGATGGGCTATCTGGCC
>CAYYBO010000044.1:0-17641 GCA_964470125.1 uncultured Planctomycetaceae bacterium
CTTTCGAGATGGACCGCGCCCGTCAAGCGGCGGACCAGGCGGCACGGGCGAGGAGCCGGCGATGGTTCGGCATCGACGTCGGCGAGCGCGAAGCGTATCTCTGGGGCTCGCCGGTTGAGCAGTCGGCGCAGGACCGGGTCAAACGGGTCCGCGACGCCTTGACCAATCACCGGCTGTTCAACGCTTTTCGCATGACGCCTCGCGAGATGTCACGGTATCTCGATGAGCTGCACAAGTTCGATCCCGTCCACCTGTTCGGCTATCCGAGCAGCATTGCCCGGCTCGTTCGTCACGCCGCTGGGATCGGCGGCTGCGCTCGCAACCGCTCGCTGCGGGCGGTCTTTGTCACCGGCGAGTTGTTTCTTAAGTCAGATCGAGCGGTGATCGAGGAATTCTTCGACCTGCCGGTCGCGGACGGCTACGGTTCGCGCGAGGGTGGATTCATCGCACATCAGTGTCCGGCGGGTTCGTATCACGTCACGATGGAAAGCCTGATCGTGGAGCTGTTGGATGTCGCCGGGCGACCGGCCGCCCCTGGGGAGCAGGGCGAGATTACTGTCACCCATCTGGATGCCTACGGGATGCCGTTCATTCGTTACCGAACAGGCGACCTGGCTCGACGGTCGACGAAGGCCTGCTCTTGCGGGCGCGGCCTGGAGTCGCTGGAGAGCATCGAGGGGCGTCGAACGGACATGCTCCGCACGGCCGCCGGCGGGTATGCCCACGCCCTTTCGGTGATCTACGTGCTCCGCGATGAGTCGGCCGTGCGCGAGTTCAAGGTCATTCAGCGCGCCAACCTTGATCTGGACGTTTTCATTGTAGCGCGAGGCCGCCTCGATGCTGCCGACGCCCGACGGGTACAAACGTGCTTGGAGCGCCAGATCGGCGATCATATCGAAGTGCGGATTCATGTTGTCGATGAGATAAAGCCCGATCCATCAGGCAAGCATCGTTGCGTGGTCAGTGAGGTCTGAGCGTTCTCGATGGGAAACCGTCCTCCCGCCGGGCGCCGCCCTTCTGACTTTGTCCGCCAGAGTCAAATGGCGCCTACGGGCCGGCCGGGATTGATCGCTGATCGCGGAGTGGGCAGGCTGGTAGAAAACGGGCGTGCCAGCGGGGGCAGGAGCCGGGTTGCGGTCTCTATGAGGCCGGCGTCTGATCGGGAGCGCTGGCCGTCGCTCCGGCGATAGGCGGAATGATTTCCGGGACCTGCTCGCCGCGTTGGACGAGCATGTCGCGGGCCCGCAGGATTGCCTCATCAAACTGGCGGACGGTTGGATCGGATGGAGATCGCCCGGCTTGTATCATCGCGGCTCGCTCGGCGATCAGCTCCTCCATCTTTGCGCGTACCGTGGCGTAGATCATGCCCTCGGCCTGCGCTTTCTGCGGCGCGGCCGAGTCGGACAATGGGTGGGCGGCACCCGAGTCTGCGGGGGTGGCGGCGTCCGACGGGGCGGCTTGTTCGGCCAGGGGCACGTCCTGCGGCGGCGGCGGATTGTGTCCGATGACCAGGCGGCCGCAATCCGGGCAGATCGTATCGCCGGGTTTACCAAGATTGTCGTTGAGGATTACATAGGTGGGGTTGAGTTTGCGCTTGCCGTCACGAGTCCAGTAGCACCGTTCAACGGGGTAGCCTGTCTTCTTGTTAGTGTAGGGTGAGTTGACGGGCCAGGACTCGCCTTCGGTCATGGCGTGTTCGAATATCTTGCCCGTTTCCGAGCACATGAACAAGACGTTAACCGGTTCGGCCGTCGGCGGTCCGGCCGTAAAGAGAGTTTTGTGGATGAGGAAGCCTGCCGTGCCGAAAAGGACCGCGGCAATGATCAGGCCCAGGCCGCCGGAAAGGCGTCCACCCTTCTTACTCATGGTTGTTCCTTCCGCAGATTTCGGTGAAGTCGCCGAGCCGTGCGGCTCGGGCCCCGCTTGATTGGCATTGGGTTGCATGGTCAGGCCCTCGGATCGCCACGGCCAACACCCCCAGCAGGGTGGTATGTTACCGGATTGGCGGCGGTCGTCCAGCTACTCGTATCGGAGGGCCTCGATGGGGTCCAGGCGGCTGGCCCGCCAGGCAGGATAGAAGCCGAAGAAGACGCCGGTGGCGAAGGCAAAACCCAGGGCGACGGCGGCGATCCAATAAGAGGCCTGGGTTTCGTAATGCTTCCAGGCGGTCAGGAGATGGCTGAAACCCCAGCCGGCGAACATGCCGATGATCCCGCCCAGGGTACAGAGAACCACGGCCTCCACCAGGAACTGCATCATGATGTCCAGCCCGTTGGCCCCGATGGCCATGCGCAGGCCGATCTCTCGAGTCCGCTCGGTGACACTGACCAACATGATGTTCATGATGCCGATGCCGCCGACGACCAGGGAGATGCCCGCCACCATGCGCAGCAGCCATTCAAAGGACTCGCTGGATTCCTCCTTGAGGGCGGCGGCCTCGCCGACCGAGCGGATGCGGAAATCGTCAGGGTCGTCATCTCGAAGATTTCGGCGCTCTCTCAGGAGGCTGCGAACCTGTTCCTCGGCCAGCTTGGGATGGGCGCCATGCTGGGCGGCCACCACCAGCGACCCTGAGATCTCCCTTCCCGCGATCTTCCGTTGGAAGGTCGTGTAGGGGAAGAGGATGACATCGTCGTTGTCCCGCCGATCGCCCTGACCCTTAAATGAAAGCATACCGACGATCAGGAAGCGGCTGTTCTTGACGGTGATTTCCTCGCCGACAGGATCGATGGAGCCGAAGAGTTCCGCGGCGGCCGTTTGACCGATGACGCAGACCGGCTGACCGGTTACTTCGTCAAGCTCCTCAAGCGGCCGTCCGAGGTCCACCGGCCAGCGGCGGATGTCGTGATAGTTGGGATAGACTCCAATGACCTGGGTCTGGTAATTGCCGTAGCTTGATTTGACCTGCATGCTCATGCCGTTGGTCGGCGAGGCGGCGCGGACGGCGGAACACTCCCGCATGATGGCGTCGGCGTCCTGCCTGGTTTGCATCGGCTTGTTGAAGCTGTCCGCCCGGCGGACTCCGCCACGGGGCGATCCCCAGTACCAGACCCAAAGCCAGTCGTCGCCCATTCTGGCGATCTCATCCTGAATCCGTGTCTGTGTGGCCTGGGCCATGGCCACCAGGGTGATGACCGCCCCGACCCCGATGATGATCCCCAGCATGCTCAGCGCGGTCCGGATTTTGTTCTTGCCGAGACTGAGCAGGGCTTCAGTGATTAGCGCCCCAGGATTCATGGGTGCCTTCCGTCAATACGACATACCGTCGCTTCGCAGATGCACGTAAGGCTGTTTGATTTCGCCGATATCCGCCGCGGTGACTGTGCCCAGGTACAGCCAATGGTCGCCGGCGTCGTGCTTACCGTGGACCGCCGCCGACAGACAGGCGATGCGGCGGGTGACGTCCACTCCGCCGGGCACATCCGTCGCCTTGAGGCCGACAAATGGGTCTTCTTGCGGGGCGAAGCCGGAGGCAAAGTGCTTGAACATCGCCTCCTGGTCTCCCTCGCCCAGCACGTTGACCGCGAACGCACCGGAGGAGTCGATGACGCTCTCTATCGGCCGGCCCTTCTTGATCGCCACGCTGATCATCGGCGGATCGAACCCTGCCTGCTGGATCCATGAAGCCAGCAGGGCGGCGCGACGGGGACCGGCTTTGGCGGTGACCACGGCGGCCCCGCTGGGTATCCGTCCCAAAGCCTTCGCGATGCGATCCATGTGCTGTTCCACTGCCATGTTGGTTTTCCTCGCTTACCCCAATGTAACAAAGACTACTTGCTCAAATCGTGTCCGAGTAGCGATTCGATTTTGGCGATTTTGGCCGTGAGCCGCTCTTCGTGCTCTGCGCGAATGTCCATCTTGATCGAGACGCTGATCCGGCGACAGTCTTGCGCCATGCGTTTGTAGCACTGCTTGATGACGCCCAGCACCGCGTCCCACTCGCCCTCCAGGCAGGTGCCCATCGGCCCGAGGCGATAGGGCAAGCCGCTGGCGGCGATGATCTCCAGGCTCCGGGCGACGTATTTCGACACCGATTCGCCCTTATCCATGGGCGACATTGAGAATTCAGCGAGTACGGACATCGGGCGACTCCAGCAAACGGCTTGATACAGGAACCTGTCCGCTCCAGCCGTTAAGGCCCTATCCGCAAACGCGGAACCCGCAGCGGCTGCAAGCCGGTGCCACACCGGTCTTGGGATGGGCTCCAGGCATTGTAGGCGGAGGGCGGCTGCAAGGGCGAGCCCCGGTCGTCCGGCGGCTGCCGCTCTGATCCCACCCGGGCCCGCCCGCCAAATAATAGTTACCGAAGCGGCAATAGCCCGTTATGCTGGCTGGAAGTCCATTGCCCAGCGGCGCCATCCTGTTAGGAGAATACCATGAGAGCGTTCTTGTCCGGCCCCCTTGCACTTGTCGGCCTGGTGCTGGTTGTCAGTAGCGGGTGTGCCTGCGGCCCGACGCTGTGGACACAGGAGGTCACGGAAGAGTTGCGGATCGATCTCAAGGATGTATCTGGCCTCGAACTCCAGACGCACAACGGCGGGGTGGCCTACGACGCCAAGGCGGACGCGCCGCCCGTCGCGACCATCAGGGTCACCAAAAAGGGCGGCGGCCTGACGCTCGCGGACGCCAAGGAGGCCCTCGATGCCATCGACGTTCGAGTGGAGGACGGTGCCGGCGGCACAAAGCGGGTCGCCTGGAAGTGGAAGAGTCCTCAGAAGCCTTCCTGGGGCGCCGAGGTCGCTTACGATGTGACCGCCCCGGCTTCGCTGGCCGTTGACGTTCAAACGCATAACGGCGCAATAGGAGTCAAGGGGCCGGCGGCGGAGGTCAAGCTGCTCACCCACAATGGTTCGATCGGAGTGGAATCCTCTCAAGGATCCCTGCACGCAGAGACGCACAACGGCTCTCTCAGCGCGACTTACGCGGGCGACAAGATTGTACTGGCCACCCACAATGGCGCGGTCTCGGCCGACTTATCCGGCAGCAAGGGGGCCAGCGGCCAAATCACCTCGCACAACGGCGATATCGTCGTCACGGTGGGCAAGGACTTCTCCGCGGACGTGAGCTGCTCGACCTACAACGGCCGCGTCAAGTCCGACGCTCCTTTCCAGGTGCAGTCCGCCGACCGCGGCAAGCTCTCGGGCCGCATCGGTCAAGGCGGCGGCAAACTGACCATCGGCACCCACAACGGCATCATACGGATCAAGAGCGCGCCATAGGACTCCGGTACACTCGGCCGTTCAGGTTTCCGCGTCTGGGGAGGGCCAGGTTCCTGCCGAGCTTCCCGCCTCCGGCGGACCGGGGCTGGCTCGGCCAGAGCTTCGCTCTCCCGGGGACGCCTCGTTTCGCCGGATTCGCTACAATGTGGCCCTCGCGGACCGACGGCTGTGCCGTTGGCCGCGCGGAGTCACAACCACTGTGCGCTCGCTGTTTGATCGTTGGACGCTGTTGATTCTCCACGGCGCGGGCCTCTTCATGCTCCGAGGGGCGGGGCGGTACACCGTTTTCGACGACGAAGCCTTCAGTTGCCGACGATACGCCATGCCGCTGGGCGAGATGGTCTCGGCGCTGTGGCACGGCGCCGAGCCCGACCCGCCGCTCTACTATGTGCTCGAAAACCTCTGGGTGGGCCTCTTCGGCGTGGGGCCGCTCGGGCTCCGCAGCCTTTCCATCTTCATGTTTCTCGCCGGTCTCGTGTTCATCCGGGCCGCCGGGCAGGCGTGGTTTGACCGTCGGACGGGCCTGGCGGCGATGGTCCTCTGCGCCTTGCACCCCGCGCATCTGTTCTTCGGTTTTGCCGCCCGCTGGTACAGCCTGATGTTCCTGTGCACGGCGATCGTGTTGTGGTTGACCGCTCGCATGTGCAAGGCCGGGCCTTATGACCTGACACCGTCCGCCGAACGGGAAAGTACAGGGGAGGCAACGGCTGACAGGCCCGGCATCTTCTTGTTGTTGTTCCCGCCCTCTTGGCGTTGGAGTGAACGTCGCCTGATCCTGGGCTGGTCCGTCGCCGCGGCGGCGGCCTGCTACACCAACTACTTCGGCCCCGTGTTCTGCGCGTTTGCTCTGCTTGCCGGCGCGCTGCACGGCCGCAAGCGCCCCGGGAACGGCAGGACCTGGGCATTGGCCGCCGCCGGGGCGGTGATCCTTTGCATTCCCTGGCTGGCGCCTCTGTTGCGACAGGCATTCAACTTCCCCGTCGCCGAATTCACCTGGACGGCGGTCGGGGCTTCGCTGGCGCGGACGGTGATGGCCTTGCTGGCCGGCAATCTGGCATCCGTGGAGGACTCGTGGGCGTGGATTCCACTGGGTGTTTTCTCGGCAGCCATGGTTGTGTTGCTGCTCTTTCGGTGGCGGGCGGTCCGGCCGATCGCCGTCATCGTCTTGGGCTGCGCTGTGATCGGCGTGGCCTCACGGACTATGATCGACAAGTACATCATGACCTTCAGCGGACCGGCCTGTCTGCTCGTCGTGGCCCTGCTCCGACGACCGGCGGATGTCGGCGTCGACCGGCCGAGCGAGTCGCAACCCGAAGACGAGCGGATTTCCCGGCCGCGGCGTCTGACGATCCGCCTATGGTCGGCGGTCGCACTGGCTTGCCTGGCCGCCGGCTGGGTGAAATGCGGGATCAACCTTTTCACCGAGAAGCACTGGTCAAGTCTGCGATGGCTTGATCCCTTTGAGGGGGTCATCGACGATTTGTTCGCGACGCCGGACGCCCCGCCGACGACTCGCTGGGTGATGACGCATCCGTCCGCGCGGTACTATTTCGGCCGCCGTTTTGCCCGCGAGCAAGCGGCCGCGATCGGGGCGGCCCCGTGGCGAATCAGCGCCCGACACTGGCGGAGATTCGCGGAGCCGCCCACGCCGGCGTTGGGGAATTTCGGCGTCGCCTGCGCGACGCCGGACTCGATTCTCGGCCGGATGAAGGAAACGCCCGTGCCGTTGCTGATAACGGTTGAGACCACGGGCTATCGGGAGTTGGCCGACAACTGGGGCGAATTGCTGTCCGTACTGGATCAATTCTTTCAGGAAACCTCCCGCCACCCCTACCTGCCGGACCGCGACGCAGCCTTGAAAGACCGGCTTGACCCGGCCATCGCCCACGCAAGATGGCGAATCGTGGTTCGGTGGTGGGCTTTTGGTGCCGAGAAGAGTCCCACATCCGCGCCAGGTTGACTCCACCGAATTTCGGGCGTTTGCCGCCCCCAATATCAAAGCCGCGTTTGGCGAGAAGCCCATAACTCGTGAACGCCGGTTTGTCTGCCCGCTGTGCTGGCCGCGAGTATCCCTACAATCTGACCGCCCGATCCGGTATAATCCACCCAGGCGAGGAGGGTGAAGACCCGCCACAGTGCGAGCACGGTAACTGCGCAGGCATGGTCCCGCATCCATGCCTGGGAGGGACGATCCACGATGTTTCGGCAGATCCTTTTGACGACCTTGGTCCTGGTATTACTCTGCAACCTGCAAGCCCCCGCTCAACAGCCGGAGGACCCGCTGGCGGCCATCGCCGAGAAGTACCCCGATGGTTTGCCCAAGTACCTCACGCCCGAGGAACGAGACCTGCCGATTCCCCGCCCGTCGCTGGACGACGGCGTCCCGCGCAGCCCGCCGACTGGCAGCGTGTACTGCCCGCCGGAGTACGCCCCCTGCGCCGGGCTGTTCATGGCCTGGGAAGGCTATACCACCATCCTGACGACCATGACCGTGAACATCACCAACAACGATCCTGTCGCCAAGGTGTGGATGGTGGTGGATACGACCAGCGAGCAGACCACCGTGTACAACTCCTTGAACTCGGCCGGGGCGAACATGAGCAAGGTGGAGTTCGTTGTCCGCACGACCGACACGGTGTGGATCCGCGATTATGGTCCTCGCTTCATCCTTGAGGACGGCTTCCGAGCCATCATCGACCACACCTACAACCGGCCGAGGCCGAACGACAACCTGCTCAATGACTACATCGCGTCGCAATGGGGCATCGCCCAGTATGACATCCCCTTGACACATGGCGGCGGCAATTTCCATCTCTTCGCCAACGGCGACGCCTTCATGACCACTCTGATTCTCAATGAGAACTCCGGGTACACCGAGCAGCAGATCAAGAATCTGTACCTTCAGTATCAGAACGTCAACCTGACCATCTACCCGGGCTTCCCCACAAGTTTCGACTCCACGCAGCACATTGACATGTGGTTCTTCCCGGTGGGCGACAATAAAGTCATCGTCGGCCAGTACGCATCCAGCACCGGCCAGCCGTATACGATCACGGAGAACGCTGTCACCGATCTGACCGCCCGCGGCTACACCGTCTATCGCACGCCCGGCTGGCAATCCGGCGGCACGCACTACACTTACACGAACGCGGTCATCTGCAATGATCTGGTGTTTATCTCCAGGTTTAACGTCTCTCAGGATGCGACAGCCTTGGCCGTGTGCCAGAGCGCCTTGCCGGGCAAGACCATCATTCAGGTGAACAACAGCGATATCATCACCGCCGCAGGGGCCATGCACTGCATCGTCATGCACGTCCCCCTGGCCGATCCCAACCCCGCCATAACCCTGAACGCGCCCAACGGCGGGGAGACCTGGCGGATCGGGGAGCAGCACGATATCACCTGGACAGCCACCGACGACGTGGGCGTGACCGGCATCGATCTTTACTACTCCACCGACGGCGGGGTCACTTATCCCAACGTCATCGCCCTAGGGGAGCCCAATGACGGCCTTCACACATGGACCATCCCGAACCATCTGACGAGTCAATGCCGTGTTAAGGCCGTGGCTCACGATGGCGACGGCCACACCGCCGAGGATGTTTCGGACGCGGACTTCACACTCGCCGTGCCGCTGCCCATCCTGCAACTCATTCACTCCTTCCCGATGGATACAGACCCCGGCTGGACGGCGCAAAGTGCCTGGGCCTTCGGCATGCCTCTGGGCGGCGGAACCCACAACAAAGACCCCATGAGCGGCTACAACGGCGGGGCTTACGTTTACGGCTACAACTTGAGCGGCGACTATACAAACAACCTGACGCCGAGATACCTGACCACCACGGCAATTGACTGCTCAGACCTGAGCAACGTGGAGCTGCGTTTCCGGCGCTGGTTGGGCGTCGAAGGCGCCGCGGACACCGCGGCCATCCAGGCCTCAAACGACAATGCCAACTGGACGACCATCTGGGAGAATGGCGCCGTGACGGTCAGCGACGATTCCTGGGTGCTGGTGAGCTACGACATCTCGGCGGTGGCCGATGATCGGTCGACATTGTACCTCCGCTGGGTGATGGGGCCGACGGACTCGTCCACGCGATATCCCGGCTGGAACATCGATGAAGTGGAGATCTGGGCGATGGCGGCGGCATGTGGCATGGCTGCGGATGTCAACGGTGACGGATACGCGGACGGCCGCGATGTCGCAGCCTTCCTGGCCTGCTACATCGCCGGCAACCCGTATGCGGCCGGTTGCGGTTGCTCAGACATGGATCACTCCGGCGTGCTCGACGCGAACGATGTCCAGTTGTTCGCCGCCGCCCTTGTTCAATAAGTCCTTCAGACTGGCTGCCCGCCATCGGGCGGACGCGCAGCCGACGAAGCCTGATGCAGCGATAGCCTCCGGGTTTTGCGTTGCACCCGTTGTGGCGGCAGCACTACTTGGCTCCCCTTGATTCTTGCGCTGTTCCTGCGGGCCGTTCAAACACGCCCGAGGCCGATGCCGATGGTTGGTTGTAGTTTTCGTGCGCCCGAGAACTTCGGTCACTCGCCGAGTTCCGCGGCGGGCTTGCCGCGATTGCCGGCCGGACTGGGCTGCGCGGGGGGAGGAGGCGGAGAAGGAGGAATGGAATTGCGGTCGCACTGCCGCTATAACCCGGCCATGAGCATTCCGGAGCAATACCATCATCGCCGGTTGGACTGTGGCGCGGAGTTTTCCGCCTTGCCTATCGCCGGCCGCCGCACGGTCGCGTACGAAATCCGCATCCTGGCCGGCTTGGCGGACGAACCTGAGGACAAGCTAGGCCTGGCCCGCATCCTTGAAGAGACGATCAACAAGGGGACCAGTCGCCGCAGCGCCCGGGACCTCTCCGACGCCTTCGACGCCATCGGAGCGGAGTCGTCGTCGGGCGTGGGGCGGGAGTCGTTTGTCTTTCGGTGTAGCTGCCTGCCGGAATACTTGGAGCAGGCCCTCTCGCTGCACGCGGAGATGCTGCGGACGCCCACTTTCCCCGACGAATTCGTGAAAGTGGCCCTCGATCTGGGACAACAGGAACTGACCGCCCTGGAGGATGAGCCCGGCGAGTTGGCTCGCAAGTTGATCTCGCCTTATGCCTACGGCAAGCTGCTCGGGCGGCACGAACTGGGCACCCGCGAGACCCTGGCGCGGATCGGCCGCGACGACGTGGTCTCCTATTGGAAACGGCGTTTCAGCGCACACCGCATGTTGGTCGCCGTTGCCGGAGCCGTGGACGTGGAGGCGAGCGGTCGGCTCGTTGATCGGCTCTTCGGCGGTTTCGGCGAAGCGGCCGACGACGGGCGACGACCTTTCACGGTCGAGTTCCAACCCGGCGTACGACACCATGACAAGCAGCTCGAGCAGCAGCACATTCTGATGTGCTGGCCGGGGGTGGAAGTCCCCGCTCCAGACTATGCCGTCGAACGGGTGGTATTGGCCATCCTGAGCAAAGGGATGAGCTCGCGGCTGTTCACCGAAGTGCGCGAGAAGCAGGGGCTGGTTTATTGGGTGGGGGCGTGGGACGATCATCCGCGCGGGGCGGGGATGATCTTCATGGGGGCCTCCACGACGCCGGCGCGCTGCGAACAGACCGTGCGGGCCATGCTGCGGGAGGTTGACCGGCTGTCCGAGGACGTGAGCGAGGAGGAGCTGGCTCGGGCGAAAGTCAAGCTGGTCGCCAAGACCCAGACGCACGGCGACGTCACCCGGGCCCGGACAAGCGAATTGAGCAGCGACTTGTTTTACTACGGTAGGCCCGTGCCGCCGGAAGAGAAGAACCGGCAAGTGGAGGCGGTGGAGATCGCCGACGTGCGGCGATATCTGGCGGCGCATCCGAGAGACCGGCTGTGCGTGATGACGCTGGGGCCGAAGGAGTCCTAACCAGAGCCGCGACCGTAAGGGAGCGGTTGCCTCGCGATTCCGAGGGCCTTCCCAATCTCGGTGTGGCCGCTCCCTTACAGCGCGGCCCTGATTGGAAAAGCCGGCGCCAGGGATTCTGTCAGGACTAATATGAACGACGCTTTCTTCATCGAGCATTCTCTGAGCAACGGGCTTCGCGTGGTCATTGAGCCCATGCCGCACGTGCAAAGCGCGTCGGCGGGCTTTCTCGTGCGAACCGGCTCGCGGGACGAGTCGCCTGAGTTGGCCGGCGTGTCGCACTTCGTCGAGCACATGTGCTTCAAGGGAACGCACCATCGAACCTGGCGAGAGATCACCCGTGATTTCGACGACCTCGGCAGCACGTACAACGCCTATACGTCGAAGGAGCGGACGTTCTACTTCGGCTGGGTGCGGTCCGGCGACCTGGAGAAACAGATCGAGATCATCGCCGACATGATGCGATCGACCTTCCCGCCCGACGAGTTCGAGATGGAGAAGAAGGTGATTCTCGAGGAGATCGCCATGTCCGACGATCAACTCGATCATCGCGTCTATGATCTGATCCACGAAAAGGCCTATGCCGGACATCCCCTGGCCTGGCCGGTGCTGGGCACGACGGCAAGCATCCAGGCGGTCACGCGCGATCAGCTTCACGGCTACTTCCAATCGCGCTACAACCCGGCGAATCTGATTCTGTTGGTCGCCGGAGCGGTTGATCCGAAACAGACGATTCGCATGGCCGAGCGGGTTTGCGGCGATTGGCCGCCGGGCACGCCGGGACCGAGCAGGAGCGCGCCCGACGGATGGAGGCCCGTCACGGCCGCGTGTCAGACGGGCCGCTTTCAGCAACAGGCCTTGGTGCTGGGCTATCCGGCTCCCTCAGAGGCCCATGAGGATCGCGAGACGGCAGACGTCTTCGCGGCGATTCTGGGCGGGAACAACTCGCGGTTCTTCTGGGAGATCGTGCAGGCGGGAATCGCCCCGCAGGTATCCGCCGGCCGGCTGGACTACTGCGACGTGGGAATGATGATCGCCTTCGGGCTGTGCGAACCGAAGAACGCCGAGCAACTGCTGGCCGCGCTGCAGAGCGAGATCAAGAAGGTGGTCTCCAACGGCGTCAAGCCTGACGAGGTCCAGAGGGTGAAGAACCGTGCCAGGACCGCCTTGGCCACCGAGGCCGAAGCGCCCTACTACCGACTGATGCAACTTGCCGGCGACGTGGACGTGTTCGGCCGCCCGCGGACGGTCGCGGAACGACTGGCGGCGATCGAGCGGGTGACGCCGGAGCGAATTCGCGACTACCTGCAAGCCTGGCCGATGTCCGACAACGGCTGTTTGATCAGCCTCGGTCCGCGAGAGTGGCCGGCGGCGAAGAACGGCGGGGGAGACAGCACATAGCGGATTGCGGATGGCGACCGATGGCTGCTTCGCCGTGCCAGGTTGTCATCGGCGCACGAGGCAAGCGGTGAAGCCTTGGGCGTCGCGGCCGTCAGCGACGCCGTCGAGGTTGAAATCGCACCGACGGATCGCGGTTGGGTCTTTGTTGGTTCCCAGCAGGACGGCGGTAAACAGGGGGACGTCGAGCAAGTCCACGGCTTGGTCGCCGTTGAGATCGCCGATGATGATGCAGTCTCCGGAGCAGCCGTCGTCGGGCTCGGGTGCCGGGGCCGCGGCGATGATGAAGACGATGGTGCCGTCTTCCTCGTAGTCGATTCCCCGTTTGTACACCTCCGCCCGGAAGAGTCCGCCGGCGGTCAGGGCCGAGGTTGTTTCGGTGCCGAGGGCGATCCATGCGCTGGCGATGACGGTGTCCGCGGGGGTGGGCACGATTTCCTCGACGGACTCCGGGCCGGCGGCGGGCAGGAGACGTTGCGTCCTGCGGATGAGCGAAGAATCCTGCAGGTAGACGATTTCAACGCTGATGTCGTAGCCGGATTGGTTTTCGATGCGGAGGGTGACGCCGCCCGCCGACGGGAGCAACTGCTGCGTCGGGCTCAACCAGTCGCATCCAGCGCCGGACACGGCGATCGCGATGATCGCGCAAGCAGCCAGTCCTTCGCGGATGCCTGTGGCCCCGAGCCGCCGTCGCATCGTCTCTCACCTCCCCGTGGTCTTCTATTATACGCAGGCCGGCCCCCACGCGGGCAAATTCGTGGTTACGGGGTGGCAGTATGCGACCGAGCATGCGGATTTGGGCGGTTGGGGCCATAATCCCTGCCATGAGTCCGCCGGTCCCGCCCGCTACCCTGCCGCCCCAGCCAGCCGCCCCTTCTCGGCCTTTGGGACACTGCTGGTCTCGACGAGATTGGCACGCCCTGATGGCGACGATCATCCTCGCCCTTCTCCTGCGCGGACTGGCGGCCACCCGCCTGGCATGCATCAGCCCGGACGGCGTTCATTTCGTCGCCTACGCCAAGCAGCTTGCGGACGAACCGATCCAAACCATGAAGACGACGACGAAGCAGCCGGGCTTTGCGTGGCTGCTCTTGGGAGCACATCGCGTCTTCGGGCACGTCTTGGCTGGAAATGAGCCCCTGGCTTGGCAGTGGACGGGACAGCTCATTGCGTTGATCGGGGGTGTGTGCGTCTGCCCGTTGATCTTCGTGTTGGCTCGGCGTTTGTTCGGCACCCAGGTGGCGACGGTCGCCGGCATCCTCGCCGCGGTCTGGCCGCAAGGGGCGCACCTCTCCGCCGATGTTCTCTCCGACATGCCGCACCTGGCGGTTTACCTGGCGGCATTGTTGGCGGCGCACCGTTCGCTGGAGAGCGGACGGATCGGCGGGATGGCGGCGTGCGGTCTATTATTGGGCGCCGCCTACATGCTTCGGCAGGAGGCGCTAGGGCTGGTTCTCGCCGCTGGCTTGTGTTGGGTCTGGCCGAGAAGAGAGGGTGTGTCTCGACGGAGGAAGATTGCGGGCGTCATTGTTCTGGCAGTGGGGTTCGCGGTGATCGCAGCGCCGCACTCGTTTGCGACCGGCAGGCTGCTGCCGAACAAGAACCCCTGGGACATGTTGTTTGGCCCGCATGAAGTGCCCGCGGCCTGGGCGTCGCCGTCGTCGGTGCTCGCCGCGGTGGTCCCTCTCTGGGAGACGCCCCTTCGCATGGTGGAGGCGTGGGCCAAGAGCGGCCGTTACGTGATCTCGACGCTGTTTCTGCTCGCCCTGATTCTGCGATCAACGCCGCAGGCGCCGGTTGTCGGGCGGCGGTTGGTGCTCCTGGCGGTGCTACTGCAACTGGCGGCTGTGATGTTTCGGGTCCGACGGCACGGGGAGATTAGCTCGCGGTACATGGTGATTCCGCTGGTGCTGTGTCTGCCGTGGGCCGCGGCGGGGCTGACAACGCTGCTTGACCTCATCAGCGTTCGTTTGAGAGCTGGGGCGAGCCTTCGGGCGCTTGATGTTCGCGCGCTCGGAGTCGTGGCGGTTGCTCTGCCGATGCTCTACTTCACGGCCGCGCCGGTCAATCAAGATCGAGCGGGCTTTCGGCAGGCGGGGGAATGGCTTCGCCGGCACGCCGAGCCTGACGACACGATTCTCGCCCATGAGCGACTGGGGCAGATCATGTATTATGCGGGCCGGACGTATCCGAGCGAGGCATGGGTGCAATGCGCGGCGGATGCTACGCTAGAGGCAATCGAGCAGCGGATTACCGAGACGCAAGTCGCGTGGTTCGTTGACGCGGAGGGCAGTCATCATCGGCGGATCAACGAGATCACCCATTTCCACGATCTCGCGGGCGGGGCGGTTCCGCAGTTGCGGCAGGTGTTCGCGGCCGGTCCAGAGGGAAGACGAGCCTTCGTGTTCCGCGTTGATTCCGCCAAGAGCAAGTGACTTCCCGCGCGCGTGCGATCGGAGGTGCGACCCTTTTCGCTTCGCTCCAAGGGCAGACCGCGAGGCAGCGGTTACGCCGCCATTCCGGGGGCCGGTGCAGTCTTGGCGGGACCGCTCCCTCACGGTCGCGGCTCTGTTCTGCTCGCGGCTCCGAGAGTAAGCGGCGGCGTCTTCGGGCTCGATTACAGAAGAGCCTCAATGAAGGGCTGGATGTCAGCGGCGTCGATACGGCCGTCTGCGTTGCAGTCGGCGGGGCAGGAGTCGTTGAGCGTTTCGAGGCCGAGCAGAACATCGACGAAGAGCGGCACGTCGCTCAAGTTAACCTCGCCGTTGCCGTCGATGTCGCCTTTGCGGCATCCTCCGTCGTCGGTGACGAACACGACGCCGCCCGGCTGGCTGATCCCGACGGCAACGACGAGCGTTTCTCTGTAGTCGAGAGCGTCGCCGTCGCCATTGCGGTCGGCAACGTGGTGGACGGCGGCGGCCGTGCTGCGAGCGGCCACGAACAAGCTCCCGTCGGGGGCGGCGGCAATGGCGAAGGGCTTGTCCAAACCCTGGGCGTGCAGCAGCACCTCGCCGAAGTCGAGAGCGTCCCCGTCGCCGGTCCAGTCGTACAGTCGGACGATCGTCCCTTCATCGGACCGGGTCAGGTAAGCGGAGTCGCTCGTCGTTGCAACAAGGTCCTGCCCCGGGGCGATCGCTTCGGCGTAGCTGATGTTCTCGGCGAAATCGAGAAAATCCCCGTCACCGTTGTGGTCGAACAGGATCCGCACGGGCACGGCGGCGAGATTTTGGGCCACGAGCAGCCGATCGTCAGGGCGGATGCTGACGGCGGACGGGGCCGTGAGCCCGGCGGCGACGACCGTACACTCGTCGAGATCGAGGGCGTCGCCGTCGCCGTTCACGTCGCTGAAGCGGTAAAGAAGGCCCGCGGCTGAATCGGCGGCGAGCAAGTTCCCGTCAACATCAAGGGCGAGTCCGGCGGCGGTCGGTGGTGGGCCTCCTGGCGGCAACTCACCGTAGACGGCGACCTCGGCATAGTCGAGGGCGTCGCCGTCGCCGTTGAGGTCTCGGAGGATCAGCACGCGAGCCCCGGCAACATCAATGACGAACAGTCGCTGCCCGTCGCCGGCGATGGCCCCCAAGTTCGACGGCAGGCCGAGCGCATACACCTGCGCTTCCGCATAGTCGAGGAAATCGCCGTCACCGTTGCGGTCCACAAGCCTGACCACCTGTTGCGGTTGGGAAACGTACAGGGCGGCGGATTGAGCACCGGCATGGCTGACGCCGGTGCAGATGACAATCGCGCTGATGAGTGCGTAACGCATGGCCTTGATCAGCATGGGAGTGTAACGGACCGGCGGAGAATGGCGAGTGGCGAATTGCGAACCACAATGGGTGCGTGCCGGCGCAAGAGTGGCGTGGCCGCGGCTTGGAGCGGCCATGTTGGACCGGAAGCGCGGGCAAAAGCATGGCCGCACGAAGCCGCGGCCATGCCACTTGCCCGGTTATGTGTTTGGGGTTGACGGCGGCTTACACGCGCGCCGGCGGGCGGCGTGTGACGTTGGTCTGGCCATTGCCTGACGGCGCGGGGAGCTCGACGTTCCACGCGGCGGCATCCGCCGGGGCGTGAGTCCCTTCTCGCCCCGCCGTCACGCTGGCGACGGTTCGCGCGCCGCCGGGCAGCCTGCCGAAGTTCACGGTGAAGACCGGGCTGAGCGGGCCGCTCTGGTCGGAGCGCTGGCCCTGCACGGTGTACTGCACGCTGTCCGGCCCGGCGCTGAAGGTGCTGTCCACGAACTGCTTTTTGCCGGAGACGCCGATGAACGAGAACTGCGTCTCGCCCGGCTGTTTGCGGCGGATGATGTAGGAGGTGCCGCTGGTTCCCGTCGGGTTGGCGGCCTTCCAGCGGCGGGGGAGGCTGCCGTCGGCGGCGTCGAGCGTGACGGTGAGATCGCTCGGCCGTGCGGGCGGGGGCTGGGGCGAGGGCTTGGACGGCGAGGGTATCTGGGCCAGGCTGTAGACCTCGTTGGGGTCGTCGGCGAGCTCGGCGAAGGAGCGGATGCTGCGGACGGCGTCGCCGGCGGAGGTTCGGAGTTGTTTGAAGACCTGGGTGGCGTTCTGGGTGGCGGTCTTGGCGGCCTGCTTGGCGGTCTCCTGGGCGAGCAGGTTGGCGGCGGCGGCCTGCATCCTGGCGCTGAAGGCCGCGGCCTGGGCGACGGTGAGCCCGATGGCCTCGGCGTGGGCGGTGAAGATCGGCTCGTGGACCTGGCACCACTCCAGGAATGCGGTTCGCGGCGAGGTGGGGTATGTACCCATGAATGTTCTCCTTTGAACTTTGTGGCACCGGCGTCTCGCCGGTGGAATGATGGTTCGCCAGCACCCGGCCACGCGCCGCGGTTCGCCTGAGGCGAACGTTGCGGCCTTTTTCGACCGGCTCTGTACGGGACTTTTGTTAAGAATGGCGGGGGGGAAGCTTTCAGCGGTCAGCTTTCAGCTTTTGGCTATTAGCTTTGGGCTGTTAGCCGGACGATGCGGGGCGGGGCGGCATTCAGTGGGGCCGGTGCCTTCACCGGCGGCCGGGCAATGCGCTGAGGGGCGAGAAGGATGAAGGATGAACGGCGCGGGCGTCGGATAGGCGGCTGCCGCGCGGAAGACTATGGGCCATCGCAAGACGCAGGACCACGGAGGGGCAT
>CAYYBO010000045.1:0-319 GCA_964470125.1 uncultured Planctomycetaceae bacterium
GCTGCTGGCTTGGTCACCAACCGCACCACCTCTCCGGCCGACCGATAATCGCCAAGCCGAGGATTCCCCTTTCTCGAGGGGCTCCTGGAAGAGTTGCACCTCCACAGAAGCTTAGCGCCATCCGTCGCTCCTGTCGAGTGCGGCCACATTCTCGTGGCTTGTCCGGGTTCTCGATCAGTCGTCTTCCTGTTGTTCGCGACGGCGCGGCGTTCTTGCGCCATTCATGGTCGCCTACGCCAGGTTCATGGTCATCAGGAACTCGGCGTTGGTTTGGACCTTCCGCAAGCGGGTGGTCAGCAGTTCCATGGCCTCCACCGGG
>CAYYBO010000045.1:329-17567 GCA_964470125.1 uncultured Planctomycetaceae bacterium
CAGATGCGCTTGTCGACCAGACGGCGGTCGAGGTGCAACTCGCTGTTGCCGGTGCCCTTGAACTCTTCGAAGATCACTTCGTCCATTCGCGAGCCGGTGTCGACCAGGGCGGTGCCGATGATGGTCAGGCTGCCGCCTTCCTCGATGTTTCGGGCGGCGCCGAAGAAGCGTTTGGGCTTCTGCAAGGCGTTGGCGTCCACGCCGCCGGTGAGGATCTTGCCGGAGTGGGGCACTTCGGTGTTGTAGGCGCGGGCCAGGCGAGTGATCGAATCCAGGAGGATGACCACGTCGTAGCGATACTCGACGAGCCGCTTGGCCTTCTCGATGACCATCTCGGCGACCTGCACGTGGCGGCTGGCGGGTTCGTCGAAGGTGGAGGAGATGACCTCGGCGGTGGTGTTCCGCTGCATCTCGGTCACTTCCTCGGGTCGTTCGTCGATCAGGAGCACGATGATGTAGCAGTCCGGATGGTTCTTGGCGATGGCGTTGGCCATTTTCTGGAGCAGAACAGTCTTACCCGTGCGCGGGGGAGCGACAATCAGCATGCGTTGGCCCATACCGATGGGGGTGGTCAGGTCGATGACCCGCATGTTGACCTCGCTGGCCACCGTCTCCAGGATGAAGCGTCGGGTGGGGTGCAAGGGGGTCAAGTCCTCGAACACGGCGTTCTCGGTGACTTTGTCGGGCTCCTGGAAGCAGATCGCTTCGACGCGCAGCAGGGCGAAGTATTTCTCCGACTCCTTGGGCGGTCGGATCTGTCCGGCGATGATGTGGCCGGAGCGCAGGCCGAATCGTCGGATCTGCGAGGGGCTGATGTAGATATCGTCGGGGCAGGGGACGTAGTTGTACTCCGGGCTGCGCAGGAAGCCGAAGCCGTCGGGGAGGATCTCCAGGACGCCTTCGCCGTACATCAAGCCGTTCTTGCTGATGCGCTCCTTGATGATTTTGAAGATGAGGTCCTGCTTCTTGAGGGAGACGTATTCGGTAATTCCCTCGTTCTTGGCGACGTCGTGCAGTTCGGGGATGCTCATCTTCTGCAGGTCGGTGATGTGCAGTTCCCCTCGCTTGATCTTCTCGTAGCGCTCGTGGGTCTCGGCATCAAGGCCCGACATTTCCTCGCCGTCCCTGGGCTCGAAGACTTCCGGGGCGTCCTCGGCGCGGGGTTCATCGCGGACCTCCTCCCTGTTGTCGACGGCCACGGCCGTTTCATCGTTCTCCTCGGCCTCGGGCCGAGCTGCCTTTGGGGCCGGGGAGTCTTCCGGGGATCGTTTGATCCTCTTTCCGCGATAGCGAGGGGAGTCTTGCGACTTGGCCATGAGATTGAACCTCCGATGTTGTGATGCCGTGGGCACGGTGTGCCGTGTGCTTCCGTGTGGTACCCCGCGTTCCCTTGGCTGTGGTGGCTGATGTTACGGTACGCTCGCCGGTTTCTACTGTTGTCCGCCCGCCGGCCTGGCATCGTCTGCTACGGTGTGCGTCTCAGGGGCGCCGGCCCCCGAGACGATCTGCAGAAAAACGCTTTCCACCTGTCGTCGTAGGGAAGCCAAAGTGGAGTTGTTGTTGACAATATAATCGGCCCTGGAACGCTTCGTGTCCAGGGGTTGCTGAGTTTTTTCTCTCCTTGCCAGCTCTCCCGGCGACCAGTTTCGGCACTTCTCGGACCTATCCTCGCGGACCTCCCGGTCGGCCTCAACGAAAATTACCGCGTCGCAGACGAGATCGAGATCGACCTCGTAAAGCAGGGGGCTGTCCAGCACGATTGCGTTGACGCTTTGGTCCGTTTCGTACTCGGCCATCAAATCCGAACGCCGCGCCTCCACACGCGGGTGAATCATCGCCTCCAGTCGCTGCCGTTGAGCGGGATCACCAAACGCGATCGCGGCGACCCTCGCCCGGTCGACAAGACCGTCGGCTCCGAGGACGTCCGGCCCCCACCAGGTCTGGAGAGTCTCTCTTGCTTGCGGAGTATTAATCTCCTCTGCCGCCAATTCGTCGGAGCGAATCACGCCGGCACCGAGTTCACCGAGGAACCGGGCCACCGTGGTCTTCCCGGAGCCGATGCCTCCGGCTAAGCCGATCACCGGCTTGTGGTGGCGGGCGATCTTCTCCGTGGGTGTCGTCTGTGCTCGTCCCATGACTATCGACAGCAATCCAGCATTCGGAAGGTCACGGCTGGGAACCCGCCCCTGCCGAACGTGCGATCAGGTCCTACGGGGAGTCGCCTGCCGAGCCTTGCAGGCAACGATGCGGTGATCGCCGATGCGTCTGAATCGGCACCCGCCCCAAGTTCGTACTCTCCCGGAGACGCCATGTGGTGTGTTCACACCTGCCGGACGTCCCGGTCCCCCAACCGCAAACTCTCTTCGGAATGGGCGCCGGAAACCCAACGCTGCTCGTTGGATTTCCAATTGAAAAGCCGATCACCCCAATCGTCAAGGCCCGAGAATTATAGCTGTCAAGTTTGGGCGTGTCACGCGCCATTCCCTTGAAAAGCACAGGCTTCCACCCCTGGAAGGGCGTACCACAGCCGCCCCCGTCCGATCGCCGGGCTATGCTGCGCAAGACCGTACTCCTCGCAAGCCGAGGAGCACCCCCGGACTACAAGTCGGCCGGGTGATGGGCCGACGCCACTGCCGGCGGGGAAGTTGGCCGCTGTTTTGCCTTCGATCCCATCGTGCCGCGATCATTGTTTTGGCAGTTTCTTGCCAGTGGGACTGAGCGCGCCGGCCGTAAGGCCGCTCAGGCGAGCAGGCCGCAGTGCGGCGGCCCGCCAGAAACCGGCGGAACCGCCGCTGCCGTCGATTCCGGGCCGGCGGGAGATGCCCGTCGAACCCGCTTTAGAGTGATTCTCACTTCGATGGCTCATCCTCTTTGCTGCACGCGTGCGGAGCATGGCGGGAGGGCGAGGCCCCCGCCGAGCCGACGCTCTCGTCAAGCCAAGCAGGAATCGTCCTGGAAAAGGGCCGTGCTTCAGAATAGCCGCTTCGAGTCCAGCAGCAGGTTGATCGGGCCGTCATTGACCGCCTCGACAATCATCATCTCGCGGAAGCGGCCCTTCTGAACCGACAGGCCGCCCGCCGCCAAGCTCTCACACAATCGCTCGTACAGGACGCCGGCCGCATCGGGATGGGCCGCCCGGGTGAATTCCGGGCGCCGGCCTTTTCGAGCGTCGGCCAACAGGGTGAAGTTGCTGACCAACAGCACGGCGCCGCCGGCCTGCAAGACATCCAGGTTCAACTTCTCATTCTTGTCTGCGAAGACGCGGAGGTACCGAATCTTGTCGGCCATGTAATCCACGTCCTCGGAGCCATCCTCCGCTCCGACTCCGACGTACACCAGCAGGCCGCAATCAATGCGGCCCACGACCTCGTTGCCGACTCGAACCTCGGCACGGCGGACTCGCTGGATCACGGCTCTCACAGGTCAATCCCTCCAACGGCGTCCAATGCCCCGGCCACGCGGTTTCTATTCGGCCTTTTTGCAGGACCAGGCGATGTGTCCCCAAATGCGGCGTATCGGGAGCTGTCGGCGCTTCACATGATAACCTTCCCGTACGAACGATAGAAGGTCGTCAGAGCGGCTACGAGCAGGACGATGCCCAAGACCAGAATGGCCCGGCGGTTTTCGCGGCTTCCGGCGAGGGAGTACAGCGTGCCAAGGATGGCAAGGGTCCCGGGCCGGAGCCACTCGGCGGGCAGACGGTTTGAGGGGAGCAGCAGGATGAGAACTCGCAAGGGGATGATGAAGAGGGCCAGGAGCCACAGCGGTCCTGAGAAGCTCCTCCATCTGGTTCGGTAGAGCGCCTCGGCGACAACGAGGATCGGCAGGCAAGCGGCGCTGAGCACGACTGCTTCGTACTGGATCAGCCAACCCCATTGTTGCCGTTGCGAGGGCTGGATGCGGACGAAGACGAAGGCCATCGCGGCGATCAGGAAAGCGACGGCCAGCGTCGCCTCGGCGGAGGAGTCGCACCGCTTCGCCTTGCGCCCGGTGATGCCGCTCAAGAGCAGGATGGCGACCAGGCCTACCACCATCCGGCCGGGCGTGTTGTCCTCCACGACGACCAATACCTGTCTCGGCCAGAGTGCCATGCGAAACGCGACCAGGACGGCGAGGGCGGAAAGAAGGAACGCGGCCCGGTCGGCAAAGGGGATCATCCGGCCTGCCGTGGTCCAAGGCCGGCCGTTTAACAACTGTTGCTCCCAAAAGCCCGTCAGCCATGACCAGTAAGCGACGGCGACCGCGAGGGCGAACAGCACTGCGTTATCCAGGATTGAAATCCGGCGAGCGTATTCGGTTCGCGAATCCTGCGGCACCAGCAACGTGGCGATCAGACAGGCCAGGGCCACGAGACCAAGGCTGGACAAGGCCACGCCCAGGCCGGCCGTGTTGCCGCTCCAACGCCGATAGGTCATGAAAAGACAGGTCAGGCCGGCTGCCATCGACAGGATGAAGTTTGCAAGGCCGAGCGGCAAGCTGCCGTGGTGGGGCGTCACGATCTGGTAAACGCCCAGGATCAGTACTGCGGCGGCGATCACTGCCTCGGCTTGGATGTAGGCCGGCCAACGAGGATACGGTTCCAGCAGGTTGTCCAACTCACCCGGCCAGGCGAGGTTTCGGCGGCGGCGGTACCGACTCTCCTGGATGAGCGCCGCTCCCATCAGCGCCACGGCCAGGCCGCATTGCAGATGGAAGGTCCACGTCCACCATGCAGGCCGGAGATCGTGCCACCGACCTGCCGAGCCAGAACTTCGAGAGCCGATGAAACCGGTCGCAAGCTCGCCGGCAGGGATCATCAGGCTGCTCCACCAGACCATCAAGGCGGTCAGGAGAAGCAGGACCACGGGTTGACGCGGGCGCGAGACTGTAGCCGTCCAGAAGAGCGCCGCCAGCATCACTGCGAGCAGGTCGATCAAGCCCTCCGAACTGAGCTGCTGGAACGCGGCATCAGGATCGAGCAGCCGAAGGCCGGTGGCGCGGATTAAGTTCTGCAATACAAGAGTGACTGCTGCGGTTCCACACCCGAGCGCCCAAACGAAGAAAGCCCTGGAGGGGGCGGGCAGCGGGCGCTTCGAGGCTCGGTCGGGCCGCCCCGAGTTCATCCAGGCCAGCAGGCTCCATAGTGCGGCCAAGGCGGCGGCGGCCTGAGACGCGCGCGAGAGAAGATCGGCTTGCTCGGTGTGGCGGCCGAGGACGGCCATCGCGATTCCGGCGGTGGTCAAGCCGGCGAATAGCAGTCCGCCGGCGCCGTCGCCCAGGCGGCGTCGTCCCAGATGACAGAGAACGCCGATCACGACGAGAGCGATGGCCGCAGCATCCAACATAGACAGGGAGTCAAGGCCGAACCCTGCAGGGCCTTCCGCCCCCGCGCCGTTTGCAGCGATCATCGCCGGAGACATACTCCGCCGAGTCTAACACGCGGAATTGGACGTGGGTATCCCCGCAGGCGGAACGTGGTCGTCGGCTGTGGGCGGATGGCTGTTCGGCCGGCAGTCGCCGGCCAAGAGACCGCGCGAACGGCCGGGAGTTTTCCTATGGTTGCTGCGAAAGCACGACGTTGTTGTACTCGAGCAGCGTGCCCTTGGCTCGCTCGACGTCGATGATGCCGGTGTTGTAGTCGATCACCGCCTGCAACAAGGCCCGCTTCGCCGAGGCGAGGTTGATCTGAGCGCTGAGGACGGCGTCCAGTTCGGCGGGGCTCTTTCGCTCCTGACGCTCCTGGAGCGAGCGCAGATTCTCGTGGGCGGCGATGACGGCCTGGTTGCTCGGGCTGATCTGCTCGTAGCGGGTGTCGATATTCCTGAGGGCCACGCGGCAGTCGGTAATGACGTCGTCGAGAGCCTTCTTGTATCGTAACACCGCCTGCGACTGCTGGAGGGCCGCAATACGGATGCCGGCCCGTTCCCCCCGCTCGCCGAAGTTCCAGGCGAATTCCAGCCCCACGTATTGATCGATGAAGTTCCCGCCGGTCATCTGGTCCCAAGCCCGATCAGCGCTGGGGCCAAGCCCGTTGACCGTCATGCGGTACACCGCGTCGAGCTTGGGCAAGGCCTGGTTCTTGGCGATGCCCAGTTGCAGACGGGTGATGTCCACGGCGTGCCGAGCCTGGATCATCTCCGGGCGGCAGTCGAGGGCCACTTCGACTGCCTTGAAGCGGTCGCGGACAACCGGCACGGTGGAAGGACCATCCACGGGAATGATCTCGAAATCTCCCGAGAGCGGCATCTCCGGGTCGTTCAGGTAGTTCAGTAACTGGTCCTCCGCGTTGCGCACGCGGTTCTTCACGTCGATGTATTCGAACTCCCTCCCACGCACCGCCGTTTCGCTGCGATACAGAAGCGTTTGATAGGCGTCGAAGTCTTTTCGAGCCGCGATCTGGTCGTAGGTCAGGTTGGCGTGAGCGAGCAACTCGGCCGCGATGGTGACGTTGCGACGGGCGGCGGCCAGAGTCCAGTAGGCTTGCTCGGTCCTGTTCAGAATGTCTATGACTTTCGCCCGAAAAGCCTCTTCGTTGATCTTGCGCTCCAGCTTGCGAACGTTGATCTGTGCCCGATTGAAATCGATGCCGAAGTTGCGGAGCAGGGGGTGGCGCAGCTCAGCCTGGAAGGTGTCCGTCCAGCTCGGGTCGTACACCAGGGCCGGCGAGGCCCGCTCGTCGTTGCGGACGATATTGTGGGTCAAAGTTACCGCCGCGCCGGTGGCCAGGACCTTGCGAATGCCCCCGGTGATGATTGTCGTATCCGGCTGTGGGGGAAAAGCGCCGGGAACGGTGGGAATGTCCTGATTGTTGCGGCTGAGGTTGGCGAAGAAGGCGGTGTCGAAGGCGGCCTCGGCTTGCACAACCTGGGCGGTGCTGATCGCAGGCGCGTAGCCGTTCACCGCGATGTCGTAGTTGTTGGCCAGGGCCCGCCGCAGGGCCTCAGCCAGGCTCAAGCGAAGCTGCTTGGGCCGCTCGATCGCCTTCACGTACTCGCCGGTGGCCTGATAGACCTTCTCATACTCCCTCTTGATCGCGGGGCTGAAGCGAGTGACTTCCAGCCGTTTCTGGAGAACTTCGGCCGCGATTGACGGATCCGGCAGGTGCAGCCAGATCACCGAATCGAGTGCCGGCTGAGTGGCGGCGACCTGGCCGGTGAGGTCCGCCGGAGCCGGCGCATCCATCTGGGTCAGGTCCGGCACCGGCTCAAAAGGTTTCTCCTCCTGCATCCTCTGCTCATAGCGGGTTACTTGGATTTCATCGAGGCTGGTCTTGGCCTCGCACCCGCTGCCGAGCACGAGCAGGAGGGAGGTTAGAACCGAGACGATGGCTGCCGGAGCGGAGGCGGCTCGGCAACTTGTTGGTTGATCAGAGAGAGGAGATCGCATGAGGCTGATCCGATTCTGGTTGGCTATGCCGACGACGGCGCACTGACACCTCGGCGGCGTAGATGCTCATCCAAACGGCGCTGCCCCCCCTGAATTCGCTGAGTGCCGCCGTGCCAAGGGCGGCATTGTAGACCGATCCCCGGGGAGGTCAAACCCGGCGGCTGCCGACGCCGAGCGACGGCGCTATCAGTATTACGGCAGAGTGCGGCCGCGACCTATAACCCTAATGCCAGTATTGGGAACGGCTTGGAGGGTGATTCCTCACCCGCCCCAGCGGCATGGCCGCAGCCCTGGGCGGCCATGCCAAATGAAAGCTGAGGACGAGCGCATGGCGGCTCCAAGCCGCGGCCATGCCACCTGCCCGTGGCTCAAGACGCGCAGTTTTTGCGCCGATCGCTATTCCGCGCAGAATCTGCGCGATCCCCGGATGTTGTTATGTCAGTTGAATCTGCACGATTTCCGCCGGGGCGTGGACCCGCAGGGGGAACCAGTTGCCCACGCCGCTGTTGACGAAGAGGTTGCTCGATTCCGTGCGGTAGAAGCCGCGTACGTAGCGGAATAACAACCGGCCGACGCCCACGTCCGGCCGCTGGCCGGGGGAGGTAAACATGATCTGCCCTCCGTGGGTGTGGCCGGAAAGCGTCAGCGGCACGCCGGCCCAGGCCAGCCAGTCCCATTGGTGCGGGTGGTGGGCCAGGGCGATCACCGGGCCGTGCGCCCGCGGATCATGCCCGGTCAGGGTGTCGGCGATATCGGCGATGTAGCCGGGGCCTCGGCCACTCGGCTCCGCGCTGCTTGCGTAGTCCAGGCCGGCGATGGTCAGCCTCTCGCCGCCGATGTCCAGGGAGCGGCGCTGGTTGACGAGCAGGGGCAGGCGGGATCGGGTGTAGCGGATGAAGCCCTGCCGGCTGTCTATCTGATCGTGGTTGCCGATGCAGAGGAACAGGCCGTGGCGATGGGTGATCTGAGAGAGGGCGTCGATCGCGGGCGGCAGAAACTCGTTCGAATTGTCCACGATGTCGCCGGTGACCACCACAAGATCACTGTGCAGGTCGCTGGCGGCGTCGACCAGCATGGGCAACATGGAGGGACGATAGAGCCGGCCGACGTGCAGATCGCTGATGTGCGTGATGGTCAGCCCGCGCAGACGATCCGGCAGCCAGGGGGCGGGCAGAGTGTGCCGGTTTACGAGGAAGCCGCGTTCCTGAGCCCGGCAGATGCCGGTCAATCCGCCGAGCAGGATGACGGGCGCCGTTGCGACGGCGGTGCGGAGGAAGGCGCGGCGATCGGGGTCGCGGCACGCCGCCCCGGCGTTCAATGCCTGGGGGGGCGAGGAGCCGCCGACCTCGGCACGGCAGCCGCCGCTTTGTGGTTGAACGCTGAGTGCTGAACGCTGACGGCTCCCATCCATTCCCGCAAGCCGTCGGAACGCCCATTTCGCGCCCATCCCCGCCAGGCGGAGCAATGCGATGACGGGCATCAACAGCGGCAGGGAGATGGTCCATAGTGTCACCGCCGTGGCATACCACGTTGGAGCGCCCTGGAAGGACGGTGGACGGCCGTTGATGAGAAGTTGGATGATGGGGGCATTGAGGGCGACGATGAGGCCGAACACGGCAAGCCGCAACAGCCGTGAGTGAATGTCGCCGAGGATGAACCTGGCGAACCGCCGGTCGGCGACGGACCACCACAGGGCGTTGAACGAGAGGATGAGCAGGGCGACCATACGGATGCCAATGCCCCGCGGCGTTTCGACCCATCGCGACAGGACCAGCCCGTAGAGCAGCATCGCCGCGATCAAGCCCATGAGCGACCAGTGCAACCGCCCGTAAGCGCGGTCGGAGGGCGCACGGTCCTTCGTGTGATCAACCGTGTGGCGGCCGCTGTGTTCGAGTGAGTCCTGGGCCAATCCGCTACTCCAGGTTGTCCACGCCCTGCCTTCCGTTCGTGGACTGCTCACGGGGGCAAGTCCGCACCGACCTTGAACCCATTGCGAGGATACCACATCGCCGGCTGTTCGATCCGCGCAAGAGTGTATGAGGGTCCGTTGCCGGGAGTGTAGCGCTCAGGCGAGCACATCGCCCGGCAATTGCCGCATCGAATCGGCCTATTCCGCCGGAGCGGACGCGGCCTTGGCCCGGCTGGCTTTCTTGATCAACACGCCCAGCGCTTCTCGGGCCCCGGCGTGGTCCGGCTCGATCGCCAGGGCCTCTGAGCAGGCCTGGATGGCCTCGTCCGTTCGCCCTAGTTTGTCGAGGGCCACGCCCAGCCGGTAGAAAGCGTTCGCGTGCGCGGGGTCGAGCAGGGTCGCCGTCCGGTACTCGGGAACGGCCTCGTCGTTCTTGTCCTGCCTGACGAGTTCATTCGCGAGATTGAAGCGAGCCTTGGCCAGCTCGGCCGGCTCCTCGTCGGCCCCGGCCGCTCGCAGGCCGTTGCGCAAGATCGACTCCGCCTCAGCGTGCCGCTGTAATCGGCTCAAGGCGTTGGCCCAATTGATGTAGGTGCGTATCTGGCCGGGGGCCAGACCGCGGGCCAGTTCGTACTCGCGAAAGGCCTCGTCGTATCGCCCGAGGGCGCTGAGCATATTGCCAAGATTGTAGCGGGCATTGACGTTGTTCGGCGCGAGCTCCAGGCTCGCCCGGTAGTGCTCGACGGCCTCGGCATGCCTCTTCTGCTTGGTGAGTATGTCGGCCAGGTTGTTGCGCGGCCGCAGATGGCGGGGATACTTGGCGACGGCGTCGGCATAGAACCGCACGGAGTCCTGATAGACGGCGTTGCGGCGGAGCGTCGTGGCCATCAGGGCGGCGGCAAGGATGACCACGCAGGCGACGCCCGGCAGAACGGGCAGCCGTTTTCGCCACCAGAGACCGACCTCGGCGAGAACAAGGGCCGGCCCGACGCTCGGCAGGTAAGTCTTGTATTCGACGAACAGCTCGGTCTGCGGGACGACGGCGTAGGGCAGCAGCGTCACGTAAAACCAGAGCACGCCGAGGGCCGCCAAGGTCCAGCCGCTACGAGCCGCGTACCAGGCCAGGGCGAGCATCAGTCCGTGAAAAGCGACCGCAACAAAGGCCAGCCGGTCGGTCAAGTGCCTGGAGAGGTCGAATTGATGGTCCACGCACATCCATTTCGGCAGCGGCAGGAGCAGCAGCTTGCAGTAGTGCGCGAACGCCCGCGATTCGGTCAAAAACTGGGCCCAAGGGCCGTGGAGATAGCCGGGACCGTGAGGCAGGATGCGCAGGCCCGCCGGGTCGAACAGGCCCTGCGACCAAAGGAAACCCACGCCGCCCAGGCCGCAGACGACGGCGGCGAAGATGAAGTGAGTGGAATAGCGGCGCAATTGCAGTTGATCGCCGGCGCGGAGGCAAAACTCCACGGCGAGCAGGGCCAGCGGCAGCGTGACGGCCATGCTCTTGGACTTGATCGCCAGCCAATAACACGCCGCCAGGATCACCAGCCAGAACAGGCCCTGCCGAGTCCGCAGGGAGTAGAGTAGTCCGCGTTGCTCTCTTCGCTGACGCTTTGATCGCCGCAGCGCCGGCGAGCCCTGGCGAAGCCGCAGATAAGACAGAACCCCAAGCAGATAGAAGAGGGAAGCCAATGCCCCTCGTCGCTGGACGATGTACGCGACGCTGGCGGCGTGCAGTGGATGAACGGCGAACAGGACGGCCACCGCCAGCGGCAGGAGAATCGACGGCGGCAAGGAAGGCTGCACCAAGCCGAGCAGGCGTCGGACCAGAAAGTAAACCAGGCAGCCGTTAATGGCGTGAATCAGGATGTTGACCACCAGAAAGGAGGTGACGTTAAGGGGTTCGCGATTCAAGGCACGGTTCACCGCGAAGTTGAAGGCGAAGGTCAGCTTCGCAAGTTGCTCGTCCACCTGCCAGGGCAAGGCAAAAAGGCGGCGGAGTGAACCGGCCACTCCCGTCGAGCCGGCATCGCGAATGACGCCGCTTACCAGATCGTCGAAGGTCAGTTCGGCGTGGTTCGCGTTGAGGTATGCTGAGGCGGAGATCAGCAGGATTAACGCGACAGGGCCGACCCGCTTGAGTCGGGCCGACCACAGGTCGGTATCCGCCGAAGCCATCCGCTTCTCGGGACGAGCCACGCCCTCACTCCTTTGCCGGGCCGCTCAACTCCGACAAGGCTTTGGCCAGCCCGGCTCGGGCCTTCTGATCGTTTGGATTGTTCCGCAGGAGCTCGCGAAACTGCTCGACAGCCTCGCGGGGGCGGCCTTGTTCGAGGAGCAGGCCGGCCAGATTGTGGCGTGCCAGAATATCGTCTTCCGGATCGCTGCGCAGCGACTCCCGCAAGTGAGTAATGGCCTCGGCGGGCCGTCCGGCTTTGGCCAACGCCACGGCCAGGTTACAGTGAACATTTGAGACGTTTATGTCTTTCACCTCTTTCAGCGCCTGCTCATAGTGGGCAATCGCCTCATCGTATCGGCCCATGTCGACGAGCGCTACCCCGATGTTGATGTGGGCTTCGGCGTACCCGGGCGCGGTTTGAAGCGCCGCCGCATACTCAGCGATCGCCTTCGCGTACTGCCCCGTGCGATGGAGGGCGTTGCCGAGGTTGTAATGGGCCAAGGCGAAGCCGGGGTCTCTCTGCAATGCTTGCCGGTAGCACTCTATCGCAGTGTCGAACTCGCCCCTTGCGGCCAGCGTCTTCCCGAGATTCACCAACACTCTCGGGTTGCCCGGCTGCAACGCCAGCGTGGCTCGCCACATTGCCTCCTCGCTGTGGTACGTTGCGTTGCGCTGAATCGTCAGGATTGCCAATACGCAGACCGCGGCCAGCGTCGGGCCGCCCATCAGCAAACGCCGCCATCTTGCCGCAATCGACCACCGCGCAGCCAGGCGCCCAAGACTGTCGTAAATACCCAGCACCACCGGCACCAGGACGCCCGCCAGCGGCAGGTACATTCGTCGTTCAGCGGCGACTTCCGTTGTGATCGGCACCACGCTCGAGGTCGGGCCCAGAATCAAGAAGAACCAGGCCCCCCAGAAGCCCAACGCCGGCCAACGGACCAAGGCGACCACGCTGAGCGCCAGCACGCAGGCCAACACAACCGCATAGGGCGCGGCGTCACCGATGTGCATCTCTCGTGGATGGCCGTAATCCAACACCAACGGGTGCGGCCAGAGCACCAGCCGCAGGTAACCGACGATCACCTCGCACTGATTCAGAGCATACTGAAACGCCGTCACGCCATGCGAGAAACCGACCGAATCCGACCTCGGCCCCGACACCATAAACGCCGCCAGGATCACCCATGTCCCCGCCAAGCCGCCGTACAACCACGATCGGCTCCGCAACGCCCCGCGGATCGAACCCGACCCGAAGATCGCGTCGTGCAGCAGTACGACCAGCGGCGCCGTCGCCATCACTTCCTTGGTGGCCATGCCCAGACCGCAGGCCACGAGGCCGGCAACGTGCCAGCGGATCGGCCTCGCCGACGACCGGCCGCGCATGACACAATAAAGCGTGAGCAGATAGAGCAGGGCCATCATGCTCTCGGTCCGTTGGATCACGTAGGTCACGGTTTCCGTCTGCAACGGGTGGACCACCCAGAGCAGCGTCGTGATTCCGGCCAGCGTTTCCGCCGCCGAGCCGTACCTTTCGCGGAGGCGATCGCTCAGCAGCGTGCGACGGACCACGCCGAACAGGACCAGCCCCGCCGCCAGGTGTACGGCCAGGTTGAAGGCGTGATACCCCCAGGGATTCAGGCCCCCCAGGGCGTAGTTCACCGCCAGCGACAGACTGACCACCGGCCGGCCGGCCACCGTCGACTGCGGCGGGGCCTTCAACGCCTCGCTCAACGGCCACAAACGCCTGATGTGAGGGTTCTCGAGAATCGCGTGGTCGTCGTCGAAGAGAAACACCCCTGAGAAGGAGTTGGCGTAGGCAAGGATGCCCGCGGCGATGATGACGATGCACAAGAGCCAGGCTCGCCGGCGCGGCGCGGCCGGCGGCGATCGGTCGAGTCGAGCCGTGGATGTCGCTTGATCCAGTTTGTGATTACGCAAAGCGCGGCGACGGCTCATGCAATCCTCGCTCCATAGTTACCGCGGCAAGCCGGTCTCCTCGGCCGGTCTACTTCGTCTTCTCCCGGAGCAGTTCCATCGCTCGCTTGAGCACGGGATCGTCGTTCTCGAGGTCGGCGGGCTTGGCCTTTACCTTCACGTCCGGCGGCACGCCCTCGCCTTCAAGGATAGAGCCGTCCGGCAGCATGTCCTTCCATGAAGGGATGCAGATCTCGACGTCATTCGGGAGCTTGAAGGGCTTGGGATTGCCGCTGCTGCCGTACGAGGAAGCGCCGACCAGCGTGACCTTCTCGCCCTGCTTGAGCATCAACAGAAACGACTCCGCGCTGCTCATGACGCCCGGGCCGGTGAGAACGGCCACTGGCTTGTCGAACCGATTCGGCGGACCGTTGCCTTTGATCTTGCGATCGAAGACCTTGGTGAAGCCTCCCTCCGCCTGCGGGTCGCGATAGGCGTTTTTGGAGTAGACCTTCTCCCCTTCGACGAACCATGCCGCGATGGGCATCGCCAGAGGTTCGGAGCCGCCGCCATTGGGCCGCAAGTCGATGACCAATGCCTTGCAGTCGCTGTATTCCCGCAGGACGTCCTGGACTTGTTCCAACTCGCTTTCCCTTGCGGGCGCTAGCGTGGTGATGAGGATATAGCCGATGTCGTCGTCCGTCCGGGCCGTGTAAACGCATCGACTCCGCTCCTTCAGCGAGGGCAGGACCGCCTTGACGCCGTCCAAACGGAAGTTGAGTTTCACCTTGCGGACGTGCGTGGGCGTCGTCTGGTCCTTGTAGGTGAGCCACAGGTGGGGGTCCTTGGCTTCCGACAGCATTTCGCCGACCCGCTTGACCCACGTCCGCGTGCTTGCCGCCGCGACGATCTTTGATCGGCGCTTCTTCTCCAGGGCTTTCCAGTCGATGCCGCGCAAGTCGTAGTAGCTGTAGTGGTCCTTCAGCAGTTTGATGAGTTCTTTGTAGCTGCGCTCGTTGAGCTTCTTCTGTTCGGCCCGGCCGGCCTTGTCTTTGTTTTCCCCTGCCGAAGTGGAGAACGTCCACGGCACCGGTTCGAGCGGCGTGCCGTCTGCGGAGCGGAAATTCTGCCCGGCGGGACAATTAAGAGAGCACGAGTAGTCGTGATCCGGCTCCAGCTTCACCTTGACGACGATGGTCCGCTTATTCACCCACCGGGGCTGGCCTTCAATCGGTGGAAAGGCCGGCCCCCCGCCGCAAAAAGAGAAACCTGTCGTGCTCATGTTGCGGTCGAAGACCACCCGCAGCTCGCGGGTGGCCGGGTCGACGTCGGTGGCGCCGTTCTCAGGCGACAACTCGACGATCTGGGGTGCGTCCGCGCGGAGGTCGATCGAAAACGCCCCGAGGATGATCCATGTCGCGAAGATGTTGGCGAAGAGGAAGGGTGGTCTGCGCATCGTGCTTGCTCCCGCGAGGCCCGCTCATCACCGCAATTATAACCGGCGGGGGGTGCGCACGCGCGGCGACCGCGCAAACCAACAGGCCGCCCGGCGGCCAAGCCGCGGCAACGCCGGTGTTCGCGAAAACAGCAGCTTGTGTTCGCGCCGGCGTTCAGAGGCGCCGGTGGCGCGCCAGGAGAATCCCCAGCCCCAGCAACAAGACGGTCCCCGGCTCCGGCGCCGGCGGATCGAAGGCCACTTTCAGCGAGCCGTCGCTGTCCACGTAGGCGATGGCCGGCCAGCTTGTGCCGTAATCGTCGAAGGCCAGCGAAGGCCGTCGCGGCATGTAGGCGGGCGCGTCCTTCGAGATCGAATCATCCACCACGCTCGTCATCCACTGTGACGACGCGTTCAAGTAGGCGAACTGCAACTGGTTCGTGTAGGAAGGGTGCACCTGCCGCTCGAAGGCAACGGCCGGCCGCCCGTCGGCGGGGTCAAAAGCCAACGACAAATCCTCGAATGAATCAGTGCTGGAGCTGAACACCTGCGTCGTCTCCAAAGAGATGCCGTTGAACTTGGCATAGTAGAGTTCCGAGCGGTTGGGGGTTTCGTCGAAAGTCGAGTAGGCCAGGGCCACGCGGCCATCCGTCGGGTCAACGGCGATATCGACCCCCCTGACCGCTCGGGCGGTGAGCAGGCGTGTTGAAACCCAGGTCCCGCCGGACAACTCCGAGGCCAGCAGGACGCCTCCCGACGCGCCGCTGTCAATGTCCTCCCGAGCGATCACGTGCCGCAGGCCGCGACGGTCGGTGGTGATGGCCGCGTCCAGGATGGTGCCGGCTCCCGGAATGTTGAACAGCGGGCCGCTGGTGAAGCTGCTGCCGGAGTAGCCTATGGAGGAGAAGCCGGCGGCCGGGGGCGTCGTGGCCGCGTACATGCCGCGCAAATCTCCCGCGAGATCGTAGGCGAGGGACAACACCGGTTTGTCGGCGTTGGCGTTGGCGGCGATTTGCTGGACCGCGCCGAAATTGAAACGGCCTTTCACCGTGTTGTCAGAGTTGACCCAAGCGACAGCCGGCCGCTCGGCGCGGTCAAAGGCCAACGAAGTTCGCAGACCGAGCCCGGAACCGGCGGCCAACGCGTTGTGCGACCAGAATCCAAGCCCGGAGAGCTGGGAGTGGTAGACAGTATTTGGCATGCCGAGGGTCGAGACAAGCGACCAGGAGACGGCCGGCGTGCCGTAGTGATCGAAGGCAAGAGCAGGGGTGGACACGTAGGCATTTACTTGCCCCGCGTAAACCTGGGATTGCAGCCAGCTCGGGGCGCCGTCAACGGCAAGTGCCGCATTCGGCAAGGCCAACAACCAGGCGCTGGTGAGCGCGGTTACGCTCACGCCGCTTCGTCCCTTATTCATCTCGGCGGTCTCCTTTCCATGGCCCCCCCGAGATCACAGTCAGCTTGCCCTATCGCCCGCTGCACTCGATGCGTGGGCGCTGGCGCGACTTTCCTGCCGTCAATTCACCGCGTTGGGCGCTTTGCCGGAGTTCTTGAACTCCTTGACGATGCGCACGGTCTCCCAGGCAACGGCCGTCTGGGCTTCTTCTGTGCTGGCGCCGATGTGGTGCGTGCCGTAGAAATTCGGCAGGTCCTTGAGCGGGCCGGCGTAGGAATCCTTGGCGGCGGCCGGCTCGTTGGCGTACACGTCGGCGGCGGCGGCGGCGATCTGCTTCTCTTTCAGGGCCTTCACCAGCGCCGCCTCATCGACCACGTTCCCCCGGCAGGAGTTGATGAGGAAGGCGTGCTTCTGCATCAAGCCGAAGCGCTGCTCGTTCATCAGGTTCTTTGTTTCCGGCAGTGCGGGCACGTGCAGGGTAACGATGTCCGACTTGCGCAGCAGTTCGTCCAGTTCCACCCGCTTGACGTTCGGCAGGGCGTCGAATTCCGCTGCCGCGATGACGTCGTGGTAGAGGATGGACATTTCGAAAGCCAGCGCCCGCCGGGCGACCAGCCGTCCGATCTGCCCCATGCCGATGACGCCCAGCGTCCGGCCCTTGAGCCCCCGGGCCTTGCCGTATTCCTTCTTGTTCCACGAGCCGGCGCGAAGCTCGTTGACGTTGTCCACGATCCGTCGGTCGAGGGCGAGCATCAAACCGACGGTCAGCTCCGCCACTGCCGTCGAGTTCAAACCGGGACAGTTGGCCACCTTCACGCCGCGGGCCGTCGCCGCCTTGACATCGATGGTGTTGACGCCGGAGCCGGCGCGGATGATCAACTTCAAGGCGTCCGTAGCCGCGATCATCTCCGCGCTGACGTTGGTCGAGCGGACGATGAGGATGGTCGGTTTGAGGTCCTTCAGGGCCGAGGTCAGCGCCGCCTCTTTCAACTCGGGGTTAGAGTTGACCTCGCAACCCGCCTTCTTGAGCTCCTCAA
>CAYYBO010000046.1:0-17311 GCA_964470125.1 uncultured Planctomycetaceae bacterium
ATTCATGACCCGCCGCAACTACCTGCTCATCCTGTCAAGGACGTGCAACCCCCGGGTTGGCGTTTGGGTAGTGATCGGGTGGAGCCTGCTGTTGGTGGCGGGCATGCACGCTCTATGGGCCATCGCGGGGGACCGGCGAAATCACATAGCCCAGTTGGGCGGCATGCTCGGCGGCCTCATTGCCTTTGCCACGGCGAGAGGTTGGCCCGTGACTCAGTCTGTGGCACGGGCGTCCCGCTTGGGAGATCACCGGCGAGACGCCCGTGCCACAGAATGTCGTGGCCCCGTGACGCAAGCGAGCGCCGGTGACGCCATGCGCACTCCTCCGATGCGGATCGCGCATCAGGCCGGTGCGGGAGTCTCGGGGCGAGTGCTTTTCGTTACGACCGATCTTGAGCCCGGCGGGGCGGAGCTCATGCTGGCGTCGCTGGTTCGGTGTCTGCCACGCTTCGGCGTCAAGCCGTTCATCGCGTGCCTTAAGAACGGGGGGGCCTTGGTCGGGCAGTGCCGCGACGCGGGAACGCCGGTTGTCGAGAATGTGCTTCGGCACAAGGTCGATGTCGGCGTCATCGCACGGATTCGGCGGTTGCTGTCCGAGCATCGCATCGACATGGTGGTGGCGGCGCAGAGCGGGGGCGACCGGATGTTCTGGGCGACATTGGCGGGGCGGCTGTCGGGTCTGCCGGTCGCGGTCTGGTCGCATTGGTTCCCCAGGCCGGGTGAACGACACTTCGAGCGGGCCAATCGGGCCCTGTACAGATTCGTGGATGTCTTCATTGCTTTGGGCGATCAGCATCGGCTGGCGTTGATTCGCAATGCCTTCATCCCGGCGGGGCGGATCACGGTGATCCCGAACGGTATTGACGTTGAACGATTCTCGCGAGCACAAGTGAGGCAAGAGGCCCGACAACGACTGGGCCTCGATGAGCGCGACATCGGCGTGGGGATCATCGCGAACCTGCGGCCGGAGAAGCGACACGACGTATTCATCAAGGCGGCGGAGAGGGTGTTCGCGGCGAATCCTCGGACGCGGTTCTTCGTCATCGGCGATGGCCCGCATGGGGATGCTGTTCGCAAAGCGGCTGCCGAATCGGGGTTGCCGCAGGAAGTGCTCCGTCTCATGGGGCGGGGAGGGGTCGTCCCAGAGTTTTTGCCCGGGCTGGTAATATGTTGTATATGTAGCGAGATAGAGTGTTTCAGCGTGACGCTTCTGGAGGCTGCTGCTGCCGGTGTCGCATTTATAGGACCTGAAATCGGCTGCTTTGGCGAGTTTCTGACACATCTTCAGACCGGCTGGATGATAAGACCGGCGGACGTTCCCTCCCTGACCGATGCAATAGCCGGGTTAGCCGGCGATGCCAATTTGCGACGGCGATTGACTGAGGCTGCGCGCGTCAGGGTCGTCCGTGAGTTCGGCATGGATCGGATGGCAGAAGCGTTTGCCGGCCTGTTCCGAGCCGTTGCCCGCTGCTGAGGGGGGTAACAGACGGATCTGCGTGGAAATAAGGGGGTGCCGCAAGTTCGCGGTGCGGTGCGGCTACGCTACGTGGCCGTGGCCCCGAGCTGAGGGCTAGGGTGGGAGCATGGCCCCCCCAAAGCCAGGGTCGTGCCACCAGTCCTTTGGGCTTTACCGGCCGGACGCCGGAGCCACCCAATTACTGGGAGACGCGTGGCGGCGCCTAGACTATTACAGGCGGGGGTCGGAGAAGCATGGCTGGCGAGAGAGAGAACAACCAGCCCGGACGGCCTTGGCGAATCCTCCATTTCGTCTCGACGTTCGGGGTGAAGACCGACACAAAGTGGCTGGTGCAGATCGCGAGGCACCTGGACCGCGAGCGATTCTCCCTGTCGGCGGCGTGCTTTCATGCAAGCGGTCCGGTTCGCGATCAACTCGAATCGCTGGGGGTGGCCACCTTCGATCTTGGAGTGCCCAACGAACATGACCCTCGGGCCATCGTGCGGGCCAGGCGGTTGATCGTGCAGCAGCGTTGCGACGCCGTGCATACGCACCTGCTGCGAGCTGATCTATTGGCCGGTCTGGCGGCCCGGTGGGTTGGCGTCCCGACCATCATTTCCACTGTGTACGCTCTCGGGAAATACCGCAGAGAGAAGCGCCGTCGGACGGATCCACTCCTGGACGGAGTGTGCGCCGTGTTGCCAACGCACGTCATCGCCGTTTCGGAGGCGGTCAAGCAGGATTGCGTTGAGCGTCTGGGTATGCACGCCGACGGCGTGAGCGTGATTCATACTGGCGTTGATCCTCCGCTGAGCGTCACCGCCGAGCAGGCCGGGGCCTTTCGTTCAGAATGGGATATCTCGCCGGATCAGCCGCTGATCCTGACGTTGGCTCGCCTAAGCTACGAGAAGGGGATTGACACGCTCATCGAGGCAGCTCGCGTTCTGCGGAGGGTCAACGCGGGTGTGCGGTGGGTTGTGCTTGGCGAGGGGCCGGATCGACCGACGTTGGAGGATCGCATCCGGGCGAACAACCTGGATAGCGTCGTCCACCTGGCGGGGTTCCGTGCCGACGTTTGGCCGGCCCTTGCCGCGGCGGACATCGTCTGCCTGCCGTCGAAGTCGGAGGGCATGCCGAACGTTCTGCTGGAGGCGATGGTAACCGGGAAGACGATCGTGGCCACTCGAGTCGGTGGAGTGCCGGAGGCGATTGAATCGGAGCGAAACGGTGTGCTGGTCGAGCCGGAGAATCCGGCGGCGTTGGCCGAGGCGATCGGACGGTTGGTTGGCGATGCCGCTCTGGCGCGGCGGCTCGGCGAGTCCGCCCGAGAGACCGCTGAGAGTCGATTCGGCGCGAAGGACGTCGTGGCTGCGTATGGCGAGCTATATCGGCGACTGTTGGAGCGTCGGAGCGTGAAGAATGGCGGGGCTGTCCGCACAGGTTGAGCTGCCGCAGTCTGTGGATGTGCTCGGTCTGCCGATCCGCCCATTGCGGGCGGAGGGTTTGATCGAGCTGTTAGTCGCGCGGGCCCGCGGTCGGGTGGCGACCACGGTGTGTTATGCCAACGCCCACACGGCCAACCTGGCGTGTCGCGACGGGCGGTTTCGCGAAGTGCTCGGCGGGTGCGATTTGCTGTACGCGGACGGGGCGTCGCTGGTATGGGCCAGCCGTTGGAGCAAGGAGCGCTTGCCGGAGCGGATGACGGCGGCGGACTACTTCGAGCGTTTTGCCGGGCGGTGCGAAGCTGAAGGGCTGTCGGTGTATTTGCTCGGCGGCCGACCGGGCGTGGCCGACAGAGCCGCGGCGAGGTTGGTGGAGGCGATGCCCGGATTGAAGGTGGCAGGCTCGCGCCACGGCTTTTTCGAGCGAGATGAGTCGCCTCGAGTCGTGGCCGAGATCAACCGGGCCAGGCCGGACGTGTTGGCGGTGGGCTTGTCCAGTCCGAGGCAGGAACTCTGGCTGGCGGAGAATCGGGATACCTTGACCGTGCCAGTGCGATGGTGGGTTGGTGCGCTGTTCGACTATTTGGCCGGGCAGGAGCGGCGGGCGCCGGCTTGGTTGTGCAGGATCGGAGGTGAGTGGTTGTTCCGCCTATTGGTCGATCCTGTCGGCAAATGGAGGCGGTACTTGATCGGGAATCCGCTGTTCGTGTGGCACACCCTCCGATGGGCGATGCGGCGTTTGCCGAATCGGAGCACACGGAGGGCCCCGGACCTTGGTCCGGGCGGTTGCTCTGTCGCGCAGTCGATGCCGCCGGTTTCTCGACGCCGCCCGGAGTGACCCTTGACACGGCGTTGCCGCGTAAAGGGCGAGCGTTCGGAGCTTCATGACGGCCGGCGAGGCATCGAGTGAGCCGGCTGAGGTTGGGGGGATGGATGTGAAAGAAGGCGTGTCGCCAAGCGACAATCCGGTGATGGCGCTCCCTGCATTGGAGGTGGAGCGGGGGCGTGCCTTTGCGCGGCAGGGGGAAGGCGTTGATGCCCGGCTGCGTCGGCTTTACCCGATGACCAGTCGGGCCCTGGATGTCATCGTATCCCTGGCGGCTTTGGTGCTGTCGGCTCCGATCATGGTCCTGGTCGCAATTGCCATCAAGGTTACTTCGCCGGGTCCGATCTTCTTCCGCCAGAAGAGGGCTGGGAAAGACCAGACGCCGTTCACCATGTACAAGCTCCGCACGATGTACGCCGGGGCGGACGACGATAAGGAACTGTTCCGCCGTTTCAATTCTTTGCCGACAGGGCCGTGCTTCAAGATGAAGAACGACCCGCGGGTCACGCCGGTGGGGCGGTGGCTGCGGCGAAGCAGCCTGGACGAACTGCCGCAGTTTCTCAACGTGCTCAAGGGCGACATGGCCTTGGTCGGCCCCCGGCCGTTACCGCTCGATGAAGTGGTGACCGACACGCCTCAGCAGCGGATGCGGTTCACGATCAAGCCGGGCATCACGTGCCTGTGGCAGGTTTGCGGGCGAACGGAGATTCCCTACGAGGAGTGGCTGGCTCTGGACGTCTGGTACATCCGCAACCGTTCGCTGTCGCTCGATCTGCAGATCCTGGTCAAGACGATTCCGGCGGTGATTTCCGCGCGCGGGGCATATTGAGTTGGCGCAGCCGGTTCATCCGGGGTGTGTGATTCGCGAGATTCTCGGTGGTCCTCTTCCTGTCACCGTCCGCGGCGAAGCCTAGACCATGCCGCTTGACGCGGTCAGTCACAGGTCGGTTGAACTTGTGGGAGCGAGGGCTTACACGCCGCGAGAACCATACCCACCGAATATCAGTTGCAGCGGCAGGAGGAGGTAGCTCTGCATGTAGCTGAACAGGGTGGCCGGTAGTGTATTGGCTACGCCGGCCATGGTCTGCCGAAGGCCCGTGTCGCATTGGGCCAACTGGAACAAGGGCGCCGCCGCGAGGACAAACGCCAGTTTTCGCACCCACCGATAGTGATACAAGCCACGATTGGTCATGCTCGAGTACTCGTTTGCAGGGCTTCGTTCAGGGGGCCGCACCCGCGTCATCGGATCGCCACGGCAGGTTCACAGTCTTCGAATCAGCCCGTGAAGAACGGCCGTGGGTTGCCGCCCAGCAAAATCTGGAGCAGGTCCGCCGATGGAAAATTGCGGAGCAGTGTTGCCTGGGCGTTGCTGACGAAGGAGTTGAACATCGCGCCGGTGAGCGAGGACACATTGGCCGTCCAGAAGGTCAGAGGGTCGCAAGCCCCGGCCGCCTGGAAGATCGGCAGCGCCGCCAGCGGTAACATCAATCGTTTGATCCGTCGGTATGTGCGGATAGTCATCGACACTCTCCCGAATCGCACGGAACCATCCTCGGGGCGCCGGAACCGCGGCCATCCCCTGGGGCGAGTTTCGCGCTCCGTCTGCGTGGCTCATCGGCTGAAAGTCCGCCGAGCCGCGAGTCAGCAGTCTATCCAGCCGGGGGCGGGCCTGCAACCGCTCGTTCTCCGCGACCGGCTACAATCCAGGGCATGATGCCGCCCGCCATCCCCGCCCCGCTGGTCCGCCGTATTCGGCGAAAACTGCTTGCCTGGTACAACCGGCACCATCGGGACCTGCCTTGGCGTCGCACAAGCGACCCTTACGCCATCTGGCTGAGCGAGGTCATGCTCCAGCAGACGCAGGTCGCGACGGTAATTCCTTACTACCAACGGTGTCTATCGCGGTTTCTCACGATTCACGACCTTGCTGCGGCCGAACTGGATGAGGTGCTCGAGCTCTGGGCAGGTTTGGGGTACTACGCCCGGGCGAGAAACATGCAGCGGGCGGCTCGGATTGTGGTGCAGGCCTGCGGCGGAAGGTTTCCCCACACGGCGGCGGAATTGCGCAGGCTGCCGGGCTTTGGGCGTTACACCGCAGGGGCGGTGGCTTCAGTCGCATTCGGCGAGCGAGTGGCCGCAGTGGACGGCAACGCAGCCAGGGTGTTGACCCGGCTATTCGCACTGCGAGGGGATGTGCGCCAGCCGGCAGGTTGTGAAGTGGTCTGGCGGCTGGCAGAGCGTTTGGTTCCGGCGGGTAGGCCGGGGGATTGGAACCAGGCAGTCATGGAGCTGGGCGCGATGGTCTGTCTGCCAGGCAAGAGCGCGAAATGCGAGGATTGCCCTCTTCGTTGTGAGTGTGCCGCTCTGGCCGATGGCGAGGTGGCCTGCCTGCCAGTGAAAGCCCGAAGGCGGAGCGTGCGGAGCGAGACACACGTTGTCGCCGCGATCGAGGATGCCGGTCGATTTCTGTTCGTCAGACGTCCGGCAGGGGGACTCTGGGGCGGACTGTGGGAATTACCGAGCGTGGTGGTCGCCGACGGACGATCAGCGAGGGCGGCGGCGGGGCGCTTGGCTGGTGAGCTGACGGGAGTTGTGCTTGCGCGCGACCGACGGCCGTTCTGCGATCTGCGGCGCCGACTCACTCACCGGACGATCAGGTTCGTCGGCTACCGATGTCGAGGCAAGGAACTTGGAGACCGCACTCTCCGATGTTACGAGCGGCCGGATCGGCCGGACAGTCGCTGGCTCGCACTGGAGGAGACGGAGTCACTGGGATGCTCTCGCGGCATGAGGATGGTTATCGCAAGCCTGGGAGCGGCCGTGACTAGGGATCGCAGTCGCGATCTCTGCCGTCAATCCGTATGACGCCCAATGGCCGCTTCGATTACGGCCTTGCCCCCGAAGAGATTCACGCCCAGTTCTTTTCCACCCAGGCGACGAGTTCCTTCACATGGGCGACGCTGGCCGCGAACAGCTTGCTTTCTTCCGACGTCAGCTTCAACTCAATCACACTCTCCACGCCGCCTTTGCCCAGAACGCACGGCACGCCGACGAAGTATCCACCGACGCCGTACTCCTTCTCGCAGTAGGCCGCGCAAGGCAGAATCCGCCGCTTGTCCTTGATGATTGCCTCGGCCATCTGCACCGTCGCCGCCGCCGGGGCGTAGTAGGCGCTGCCCGTCTTCAGCAGGCCGACGATCTCTCCGCCGCCGGCGCGAGTCCGCTGCACGATCGCCTCCAGCCGATCCGGCGGGATTACCTCAGTCACCGGGATGCCCGCCACGCTGGTATATCGCGGCAGCGGCACCATGTCGTCGCCATGCCCACCCATGAGGACGGCGGTGATGTCCTCGATGCTGCACTTAAGCTCCATGGCGATGAATGTGCGGTAGCGTGCGGTGTCCAGGATGCCGGCTTGGCCGATGATGCGACGCGTCGGCAGACGCGACGCCTTCCACGCCGTCTGCACCATCGCGTCCAGCGGATTGGAGACGATGATGTACACCGCGTCAGGGCTGAGCCTCGCCGCCTGCTCGGTCACGCCCCGCACGATCTTCATGTTGGCGGCCAACAGGTCGTCGCGGCTCATGCCCGGCTTGCGAGGCAGACCGCTGGTGATGATGACCACGTCGGAGCCGGCTGTGTCGGCATAGTCGTTCGTGCCGATGATCTCCGCGTCGAATTTCTCGATCGGCGAGGACTCCCGCAGGTCCAGCCCCTTGCCCTGCGGCAGCCCCTCGACGATGTCCAGCAGCACGATGTCGCCAAGTTCCTTCGCCGCCGCCCAATGGGCACAAGTGGCCCCGACGTTCCCCGCGCCGATGATGGTGATCTTCGCTCTACGCATGATGGAGACTCCCGATAGTTCCTACGATCGGATGCCCGAGTCAGTTGAAGGATGATAGTCCTGCAAGGAGCTCGCGGAAAGCCAGCCTCCTTTGTCGCGGCCGAGCGGGCCGACTACACTCCGTGCATGCATCCTATTCCAGTCAAGCACGACAGCCGAGGCATCGTCTTCGTCATCGCCACGCTGTTGGGCTGGGCCAGCGTTCTGCTGTTTCTGAAGCACTTGACCCCGTACATCGACGGTTGGACCGCCAACGGCTGGCGATATGGTATCTCGGCGACGCTGTGGCTTCCGCTGCTCATCGTCGGCCTGCGTCGGGGGAAGTTGCCGGATCGGCTTTGGCGGCGGGCCATCGTGCCCTCCCTGTTGAACTGCATCGGCCAGGCCTGCTTCGCGCTGACGCCCTATTACATCGGCCCGGGGCTGGCCGGCTTCCTGCTCAGGGTGTCGCTGGTCACGTCGACGGGCGGCGCTCTTCTGCTCTTTGCCGACGAGCGGCCGCTGGTTCGCAGCGGGATGTTCTGGAGTGGACTCGGCCTGGTTGTCGCCGGCTCCGCGGGCACCGTGCTCCTCGGCGCGACGCCGCTCAGTGGAGGGCCGGGCATCGGCATCCTGCTTGGCCTGTGTGCCGGCGCGTTCTTCGGGCTGTACGGAGTGTCCGTGCGTTACTGGATGCGCGGCGTACCGGCCATGACTTCGTTCGCGGCCATCTCGCTATACACGGCAATCGGCATGGTCGCGCTCATGCTGGCATTGAGCCCGACTGCCGGTCGCTGTGTCTTCAACTTGAGCGCGTTCAACTGGATGATGCTGATTCTTTCGGCTCTGATCGGCATCGCCTTGGGCCACGTCTTCTACTATGCCGCCATCGCCCGCCTTGGCGTGGCGGTCGCTTCCGGCATCATTCAACTGGCCCCGTTTCTTGGAGCGGCCGGCTCCATGTTGATATTCCACGAGGACCTGAGGCCCGCGCAGTGGGCCAGCGGCCTGGTCATACTGCTCGGAGCGATGGCCCTCCTCCGCGCCGAGCGGCGCCGGCGGCGCAAGGCTTCAGGAGTTGCGGTCTTGGCCCCCATCGCATTGGAGGACGCCGGTGACCCGACGGCAATCGCCGACGAGAAGCGGTAATGAGGGTCGCGCAATCGTGCCTGAATTGCTCGGCGTCTTGACACAGCCTCTAGCTTGAACCCGCCCTCTCCTCTTCCAGCATTCGCCAGAGTTCGTTTACAACCGCTTCCAGGCCTATGCCGCTGACAGCGGAGATACCCATCACCCCCGCACCCAGTTCTCGGCGGAAAGCGTCCAGTTCCGGCGGATCGACCCGCCCGGCGAGATCCAGCTTGTTGGCTACGACTAACTCGGGCTTGGCCGCGAGCGCCGGACTGTACTTCTCGAGTTCCCGCCGGATGGTGTGATAGGCGGCCGCCGGTTCGAGCTGGCCCGGCAGTGGGAAGATGTCGATCAGGTGCAGGATGATCCGTGTCCGCTCAATGTGTCGGAGAAACGTGTCGCCGAGGCCGGCGCCTTCGTGGGCGCCCTCGATCAATCCCGGGATGTCGGCCACTACAAAACGGCGGAAACCGGAGAGCGCGACTGTGCCCAGATTGGGGACCAGGGTGGTGAAGGGGTAGTCCGCGATCTTCGGCCGGGCGCGCGAGATTCTGGATAGCAGTGTGCTCTTGCCGGCGTTGGGCAAACCGATAATGCCCACGTCGGCGATGAGTTTCAATTCCAGCCTCAGCCAGCGTTCCTCTCCCTCTCCGCCCTTCTCGAATTCTCGCGGCGTCTGGTGCGTCGGAGTCGCGAAGCGAGCGTTGCCCTTTCCACCGCGCCCGCCCTTGGCGACACAGATTCGCGTACCGGGTTCGGTCATGTCCTTGAGCAGAACGCCGGAGTCTCGATCATAGACCAGGGTGCCCGGCGGCACTTTGACGATCTCGTCCTTGCCTCGCTTGCCGCCGCAATTGGAGCCCATGCCTGACTGGCCCGGTTTGGCGGTCCAGTGGTGGTGCCCGGTGAAATCGAAGAGTGTGGAGAGTTGGGGATCGACCTCGAGGCAGACGCTGCCGCCGTCGCCGCCGTCGCCGCCGTCGGGTCCGCCCTTGGGGACGTACTTTTCTCGGCGGAAGCTGACGCACCCGTCGCCGCCTCGGCCGGACCGTACGCAGATTTCGGCTTCGTCGATGAACAACATGTCAAATGCGAACCTGCGAGGGCCGCAAACCGGTCGCCGTCTCCGCCCGCTACTGCGGTGAGGCCGGAGCCGATGAAGCGGACCCAGGGGTAGGCAAATCACGGCCAGCAGTGTAAAAAGACCGCACGTCCTGACACTCGCGGTCAAAACGTGCGGTTTTCATGCGTTGTCGTCAGGCGGCCCTACTAATTGCCTTCAGAGGTCAGCGGCTCGATGGACACCTTGTCGCCGTGGAAGACCACTTTGCCGTCCTTCAGGGCAAACAGCGTATCGTCGCGCCCCCGGCCCACGTACATGCCAGGCCGAAAAACAGTGCCGCACTGCCGGACGAGGATCGTGCCGCACCGGACCAACTCGCCGCCGCCGCGCTTCACGCCGCGAAACTGCGGACCGCTATCTCGCCCGTTTCGACTGGAGCCTTGACCCTTCTTATGTGCCATGATCGGTCACCTCTATCAGTATCCGCGTGCTGGTGCTTGAACTCATGCCGGCCGACGACTCACGGCGTCGCGGCCTCGCCACGCCGCAATCGCTAGCGCATCACCCAACTCATCGTCCCAGCCGCCGGCGTCGCCGTCTTGCGAGCCTTCGCGTCGCCGGGCAACACGAATGGCATCGCCAACGTCTTGCGAATGACGAACACCTCGGGGTCACCCTTGTCGCCGCCGGGGCTGCTCGACTTAGCGTCTTTCTGCGGCTGGCCGGAAGCTCCGCTCGGTTTGGGGGCCTTAGAGTCGACCATCGGGTTCGGCATCGTTACCGTTTCCCCCGACAGACCGCCGAAATAAATCGTAAACTTTGTCACGCGAGGATCCAGATCCTCGAACACGATCACGCTGGTTCTCGCGTTGTCATTACCCTGCAAAAGTCTCCCGATCGCCTCCACCGGCGAAACCAAGAAGGGATGGGTTTTTGCGTAGCGCTGCTTGATGGCCTCGAAGATCTTCGGGTGCATGCCCATGAGAGCCTCGTCGACCAGCAACCCGCCAGAGCCGGCAGGCTGACTGCCCGCAGGCTCCTTGCCCCCGGCGTCGTTGACTTCGCCCACCCGCACCACCTCCGGGAAGAAATCGATGTCCTTGCCCGTGGCGTTGACTATGGTGTAGATCATGTACCAGTAGGTCTGCGGGCCGCTGCCCGTATCCACCTCGATCCGCGTCAGGGGTGAAGGCCTGAACGTCAACTCCCACGAGATGGGCGTAGGGCTGGGTTTCGGCTGTGCCGAGATCGTCGAAGCCAACCCTAAGACAGCGCCGACAGTCGCCCCCATGATTGTCAATCGCAATGCGTTCACGGCCACACCCCAAGCGGAGTACGGCATCCCGCACAAGCCCGTCACGGCGATGGCCGGCCGGGCCGATGCAGAATACCTCGAACCCCTTAGATTAACCCGTTATCCCGGCATGTCAATGGGGCCGGTGAGCGGGCCCGGAAGCCGCTTCCGCGGCCGCGCGGCTGCCTGCCCGATGACGCCCCAATTTCTCGGTGCTGCCATCTTATTATCCCGTGTGAAGAGGCGAAACTCAACCCATCGGAGAACCATGAGGTGGCCCCTGCGGTCGTGCAGACTGCCTCGGAATTTGCTATAATTCAAATTACGGAGGTCCGAGAAAACAAACCGGCCTCAGGACTCGAACCGGCCTGCCGACCCGCAAAGAGCCCGTGCTTGCTCCAAACGGCGGTGCGGCAAGCGCGGAGCGAGAGGAGTCAAACCATCATGGCCCTGAAGTCCTTTCCTTGGCGTGTTATCACTCTTGTCATGGCGCTGGCGGCGGGCGCGCCGGTCATGGCCTGGGACGAAGACGGCCACGTCGCCATCACCAACTTGGCCATCTCCAAGCTTCCCGAGACGATGCCCAATTGGCTGCGTAGCGCGAGCACGATCAGCCGTCTGCAATACCTCTCCGCCGAGCCGGATCGCTGGCGGGGCCAGCGCAGCCCGGTCGTCGATCACTGGAATAACCCCGACCACTACATCGACGGGGAACTCCTGCAAGCGTTCAATCTCTCCCTCAAGACCCTGCCACCCCTTCGCCGGCAGTTTACCGACGCCATGGCCACCGAGCGGGCTTTGCACCCGGAGAAGTTCAAACCGTATGACCCCACGGAGGATGCCTCCTATACCCGCCTTTCGCCGGGTATGCTTCCCTATCGCATTGCCGAACTCCAATGGAAGATCGCCGCCGACTGGACCACGCTGAAGACCTACGAGAAGCACCGCGACCTCGTCACCGACGAGATGATCCGCAACGCCCGCGAGAACGTCATCTACGACATGGGCATCATCAGCCACTTCGTCGGCGACGGCAGCCAGCCTCTACACCTGACCGAGCACCACCACGGCTGGGTCGGAGATAACCCCAAGGGATACACCCGCGAGCATGAAATCCATCAGTACATCGACGGTGGGATTCTTGCTGCTCACAAGATCACGCGTGAATCGCTCGTCGCCCAGGCCAGACCTCCCAGGCAGATGTCAAAGGACGACTGCTGGCAAGTCACCCTTGAATACCTGGACCAGACTTTCCGAGAAGTCGAGCCGCTGTACATCCTGGAGAAATCCGGGGATCTGAAGAAGGAACCGGGCAAGAAGTTCATCGAAGACCGTCTGCTCGAGGGCGGGGCGATGCTCTCGGGCGTTTGGGTTGCCGCTTTCGAGAACGCGAGGATAGACGAGTTTCGCGAAAACCAGTTGTTAAGCAGGAAGGCCCAACAGCCGACCACGCAGCCGGCGGAGAAGACGCCGGAACCGGCGACGAAGTAGCAGTCGGGCCGGCTGCGAACCGACAGGCCTGCAGAGAGGTGCAGTGCATGCGTGCTGTCATTGTCGCGCTGACCATCGTGGCGATTGCGGCTTCGGCTGTGGGCTGCAATCCCGAGGACATCTCCAAAGCGAAGCAGGCGACGACCCAGAAGGCCCAGGAAGTGAAGGCCGCCACCACCCAGAAGGCCGAGGAACTCAAGGAGGCCGCCACGCAGAAGGCCGAGGAACTCCGGCAGGCCACGACACGTAAGATAGCAGAGGCGGAGGCGGCCGCCGGTCCCTATGTCGACAAGGCCAAGACCGCGACGACCCAGGCTGCCCTGAAGATTAAGACGGCCAGCACGCAAGCGGCCGAGAGGATTAGAGAGACGGCGACACAGGCCGCGGAGAAGGTACGGGGAGAGTGACCGTCCTCGACCGGCGAGCGAACGAGAGCGGCACAATCCTCATTGTCTGTGGCACCAGCGTCTCGCCGGTGGGCCAAGGACAATGCCCGGGCCGCTTTGCCCGATCTGCGGTGTTCATGCCTCGCTTCCGCAGCCCTCGCACGAACGCGGGGGCTCGGGCAACGTACGCTTGTCAGAAGAGAAGGATTGCGAATGCCCTCAGCCAAAGTAGCCATCCTGCGAACGAGCCCGGCGACCGTGTTCGCGGACTACCACCGCCTGATGAATCTCGCCGACTACCAGTCGGTCATCGCCAAGGACGTCGACACCGCCCTCAAGATCAACATAAGCTGGCACCTCTTCTTCCCCGGAAGCTCCACGGTCCCCTGGCAGCTCGACGGCGTCATCCGGGCCATGAAGCGGGACGGCTACGACCCGAAGCTCATTCACGGCTGCCACAACCGCACCGTGGTCATCGACGCCCATCTCGGCGAGCGCGAGAACAAACAGGTCAACGTCATCGAGGCCCACAGCCTGCGGAACGTCCATCTCTATGAAGGCGAAGAGTGGATCCACATCCGCGATGCCGTCGGCGACCTGTACGACAAACTCCTTTGCCTGCGAGATGTGTACCCTCAGGGCTTCTCCATCCCGCGCCGCTTCATCGGCGAGAACATCATCCACCTGCCGACGATCAAGACCCACGTCTTTACCACGACGACCGGCGCAATGAAGAACGCCTTCGGCGGCCTGCTGAACGAGCGGCGGCACTGGACCCACCCCGTCATACACGAAACGCTCGTCGATCTCCTGATGATCCAGAAGAAGATTCACCGTGGCGTCTTCGCGGTAATGGACGGCACCTTCGCCGGCGACGGCCCCGGCCCTCGCTGCATGATGCCGCACGTAAAGAACGTCATCCTCGCCAGCGCCGACCAGGTCGCCATCGACGCCACCGCCGCTAAACTGATGGGCATGGACCCGATGTCCATTAAGTTCATCAGGCTGGCCCACGAGCAGGGCCTCGGCTGCGGCGACCCGCGCAAGCTCGAGATCGTCGGCGACGTCGACGCCGCCAACGAAAATTGGCACTTCGTCGGGCCATTTCAGAAGATGACCTTCGCCTCCAGGATGCAGCACAAGATTTACTGGGGTCCGTTGAAGAAACCGTTGGAGTGGTCGCTCAAGACCTTCCTCGCCCCCTGGGCCTACATCGCCAGCGTGGTCTACCACGACAGCTTCTGGTACCCCACCCGGGCCAAGAAGGCCATGCACGACGTGCTCAACAGCGAATGGGGCCGGCTGTTCCGAAATTGGGAGCAACTCACCCCGGACGAGAAGGGCTTCCCGACCGTCGGCGACGAGCCCGCCGAGCTGCAGCTCACCGGCTGGCGGGCCTTCCTCCAGTCCATCGCCATCCTCGGCACCTGCCTGAAAGACGCCCCCGAATTCGCCACCGGCGGCCGCTTGGTGAAACGCACCCCGCCCCGTCAACGCACCGCCTGAACACCGTGCCGCCGCCGACCATGGCTTGCCGTTTGGCGGCCTACAGGAAATGATAGCGGCCGCAGACTACCATAAGGCTCTCTATCTGAAAGGATGCCCCATGTCCGTCGAAGTCGACATCGTCTACGAAGGCCAGCTTCACTGCTCCGCCAAGCACGCCCCCTCGGGTTTGACCATCGCCACCGACGCCCCCAAGGACAACGGCGGCAAGGGCGAGGCATTCTCGCCCACCGATCTCGTAGCCGCCGCCCTCGGAACCTGCCTCGTCACCATCATGGGCCTCGTTGCCCAGCGAGGCGGCCTGGACATCAGCGGCACGCGCGTCCACGTCGTCAAGGACATGGCCGCCGCCCCGCAGCGCCGCATCGCGGCGCTTCGCACCACGATCACCCTTCCCAAGGGCAAGAAGTTCAGTCAGGCCGACCGCGAGAAACTCGAAAACGCCGCCAAGCTCTGCCCCGTCAAGCAGAGCCTGCACCCGGAGATCAACATGCCGGTCGAGTTCGTCTACCCCGACTGACGCGTGTCGTGCACGACAGTAGCGTCGGCCCCCCGTGGCCGACGACGAATGTCGACTCCTGCAGTGGTTGCGCCGCCCACCGGCTGAAGAAGACGGAGGGCGACACCCTCCGGTGCTCCGCTGTCGTTCGTACGTATGCGAAGCTGTACGCCGAACACACACGCGAAGCGGGTGCGAGCCCCTTCGGTTTCCCTCGCCATTCGGCCGATCTACAGCAGTAGAACGACCGACCAGCCGAGGATCGCCATGCCGACCCTGCTGCGCCGCATATCCGATCGACTCCGCTGGGAGCTGCGCGAATGGCGCACGCCCTCCCGGCCGGCTTTCATCCACGAGGAGTTGGACGAGGCCGTCCTGGAGGGAGTCGGCTGGCCCGCCGACGGCCGCATCCTCGATGTCGGCTGCGCTCACGGCGACTACATGCAGGCCCTCGCCCGCCGCGGTCTCTCCGTCTTCGGCATCGACATCAACCGACCGGCCCTCCGCGTGGCCGTCACCGGCGGCAACCGCGTCGCCGACGCCGACGCCATGCGTCTGCCCTTCGCCGACGAGACCTTCGACGGCCTCCTTTGTCACAAGACGCTTTATCTCTTCACCGACATGCCCGCCGCCGCCGCGGAACTGGCCCGCGTGATCCGCCCCGGCGGACGTCTCGTCTTCAGCACTTCCAACCCCGCGTCTCCCTACGCCCGCGTTCAGCACCTCGCCACTGCCGGCGGCCGCAACTGCAACTGGCGCATGAGCAACTCCTGGTCCGTGCCGCAATGGTGCCGAGCCTTCGCCGCCCACGGCCTGACTCTCGCCGCCGTCTATTCCTGCAATCTCGTCTGGCCCGTCGTCTTCCGCATCTGCGACCGTTGGCTCATCCCCAACGAATGGATGCGCCGCTACAACCGCTGGGTCCGCCGTGTCAGTCGGGTACCGATCCGCGGCGATCACCCCCTCGGCGCGGCCATGGACTACGTGGTCGAGATGGTCAAGCAGCCGACGCACTGCCTGTGCAAGTCCGATCTGTTGCCTGGAGCGGGCGTGTCTGAGCAGAGCCCCGACCGTGAGGGAGGGGTCACGTCGAGATTGTGCAGGCCCTTGGAATCGTGAGGTGACCGCTCCCTCACGGTCGCGGCTCTGATAAGGAAAGTGCGATTGCCCTGCTTGCGGTGGTATAATGTCCTTCATGAGAACGCCCACGTTTGGAGCCTATGTCATGGCCGTTGACCGCGTCGAGAAGCGGCTTAGGCGAGTCACCGCTGCGCTCAATGACGCGGGCGTCCCGTACGCCGTCATCGGAGGAAACGTCGTCGCCGCCTGGGTGGCCAGGGCCGACCCTGGAGCGACTCGCGCCACGAAGGACGTCGACCTCCTGGTCGAGCGGGGGGACCTCGATCGCTTGACGAAGGTCATGGAGTCCTTGGGCTTCGCCCGCCACGATCTGCGGCGGTTGATCCTGTTCGTTGATCCGGACGAACCCAGCCGGCGAGCCGGCGTGCGTATCGTCTGGGCGGATGAGTTGATCCGGCGGTCGTACGTGTGTCCGGCCCCCTCGGTTGCCGAGGCGATCCGCGATCCTGAAGGCTTCTGGCTTCTCGACCTGCCCGCCCTGGTACGGATGAAACTGACCTCATACCGCGACATCGACCGCGTCCACATCGCCGACCTGCTCGGAGTCGGCCTGATCGACGAGACGCTGCGAGCATCCCTTCCCGACGAACTCCGGCGACGGTTGCGGGCGATAGAACAGGAGAACGAAGAAGACACTCGCTGATCGTCACCGAGTCCCAGATTGCGTGAGGAGATGCTGAACTCGCGACCGATCGCGGCAGCCAAGTCTGCGGCGATTCGGAACTCGACTGTAGGCAGTAGAATGGCCTCAAACGCGGAAATCCGGCACAGCAGTGCGGAAGGCGTCCGATGGATCGGCCCCCCCGGCTCGGTTCATGCGATGATCACTCTCGGTGCGACGGTCGGAATCCTCATTGCAGCCAGTTCACCATTGGGCATCTTTGTCCCATGTTGTGTCCTTGCGGCTTCACCGGTCGTCATCGTGTACGTCACCCGCGTCATTGTGTCGAGGCGCGTCGCGAAATACGACCTTTCAGGACTGCGCATACGCAGGCCTGGTTGGTGGGCCGTATTGCCTGTGTGCTTCTTGATTTGCCTCGTTGCCATGCTGACGCATACCCCTTTCCGCATACGCTTCGAACGGAGCCGAGCCGAGTTGGAGCGCGAGGCGCTGCGGTTGTTGGCAACGTCTCCGAAAGAAGGCGAACCGTGGGGTGAGGGGATTACGAGGTACTTCGGAGACAAGAAAGCGGGAGTGTTCACCATCCAATCGGCGGAAAACCTGCTGCAAATTCTGCGCCGCCTGGCTGA
>CAYYBO010000047.1:0-1050 GCA_964470125.1 uncultured Planctomycetaceae bacterium
ATGACGGCCAAGGCGGCAATCAGACGCCGCTGATCAGTCGCTGAACGAAGCCTTGGATATCCAAACCGTCCAGAATCCCATCGTCGTTCATGTCACAGAACGTGGCGACGTCGCAATCGGGATAAACGGCGATGTAGCTGGAGTGATCGGTCAACAGCAGCGTGAACGGTTCAATGTCAGCCAGATCGGCCCTGCCGTCGCAGTTGGCGTCGCCCTTCACGATCAGTTGGTTGTAGTACACGTAGTTGCCGACATTGCTGTCCCAGTTGGTCACGGCCATGTCAAGCTTCGAGGAGTACGTGTAGCTCACCTCCAGGTGACTGACCGGGGCGGCCTGGACGCTGACCCAGCCGTGCTCACGGCTGAATGTGAACTGCGTCAGAGCGAGCGGTGTGCCGTCCAGCCGCACGGAGGTGATCTCCTGAATCGGCTGCCGGGAGAGGTAATACAGCTTTCGCCCGCTGACCGCGGGGATGGTCTCGGTGTATGGAGCAAGGCCGTTCTTGTCGATGTCGCCGAAGGCGATCTTCTCGATGACGCTGGTGACGCCGGAACTCCAGTTCGGAGAGGCGCCGAATCCCGTGCCGGTGTTGAGAAAAATGCGGGTGTAGTCCCACCATGCCCCGGTAGCCAGATCGAGGCGGCCGTCGGCATCCACATCGGCCAGGGCCACGGCCGAACAGTAGCCCTCTAAGTAAGACCAGCTTGCCGTCTTGAGGAAGCCGCTGCCGGTGCCGTTGTACTGGCGAAAGCGACCACTGCCGCCGGAGAGCTGGTTGTTGTCAGCGACGATCAAATCTCGCAGCCCGTCGCCGGTGACGTCGCCGGCCGTGCCCATGATCATGTCCGGCGAGGTCAGGTCGTTGGCAAACCAGGAGGCGGTGGTTTCTAGAATCACCCCTAGGTTTCTATACATGCGCATGTTGGTCCGGCTGGCCATGCCGACCATGTCCAGTCTTCCGTTGTTGTAGGCGCTGACCCAGAGCACACCCTGGTAGTGGTACGTGACGAAGTATACCCAGTAAGCGCACTAAACAAAAAAACCCCCAA
>CAYYBO010000047.1:1060-17256 GCA_964470125.1 uncultured Planctomycetaceae bacterium
CAGATAAACGTAGTTGTTGCAGTTGGCCTGTGGTGTGTAGGCCCAGCCTGTCCCGACGGCCAAGTCCGGCCGACCGTCGAGATTCATGTCTCCGAATGCCACACCGAAGGCATTGCCGTTGATCGGCGACGACCAAACCGGCGTGGAGGAGAGCGTGCCGTTGTTGTTCTGGTAGAGGCGGGCGATGGGGCCGGTCTGCAAGCCGCCGTTGCCCAGGGTGGCCACGGCCACGTCCGGCCAACCGTCGCCGTTCACGTCGGCCACGTCCAGGTGGCCATTGTAGACCAAGTCGGCTGACTGCCAATCGGGCGTCAAGGGGAACGTGCCGTCGCCGCGATTGTAGTAGACGGCCACTCGCTGCTGGGCCATGTCGTTGCCGTTGGCGACCACGAAGTCGAGCCAGCCGTCGCGGTCGAGATCGACCAGAGCGCCGCCGGTGCTGACCGGCTTGTCGCTGGATATCCAATCGGGCGTGGCGTTGTAGATGGTTTGTCCCATTGCGCTGGCGCACAAAGTGGTAGTGACAATCACTGTCCATCGAATGGTCATCTGAATGGCTCCTAGTCTTGTCCCTCCGGTGAGGCGTGTTCCAGGTTCCATCATACTACCGACGAAGCAGGTGATTCAACCCTATGGCGCAGAAATGATGGGCGGCTGCCTCAGGGGAGGGTCGCGATAGACGCTTGCGGAGGATTCGTTTATAGGGATGGCCTCCGTCGGACCGGAGATCGCGATCGACGTCGTGAGTTGCGTGCACGCGTTGGGGGGGTTGCCCGTGTCGCGAAACCCTGGACGGCGGACGTTCTGAACGGATGCAGGGAGGTATCTGTACGAATCGGCGGGGAGCAGGAAACAAGAAGGAACCCGTGGGAGGCCCCTGCCCTCACACTTGATCCCTGCCGAGACCGAAGAGGAGATTCTCCATGAAACTGCCCGAGCGGCACGTACTTGTCTGCACGAATACCCGGCCGGACGACCACGTCAAAGGCTGCTGCCTGGCGAAAGGCTCCGGATCGGTCCTGGCGAAATTCAAGGAATTGATCGAGCGGAGGGGATTGAAGGAAAAGGTCTTCGTCAACAGCGTGAATTGTCTGCACAACTGCGAGCACGGGGGCATCGTCGTAGTCTATCCCGAGGCGGTCTGGTACGGCGGAGTACAACCGGAGGACGTCGCCGAAATCGTGGACGCCCACCTCATCAACGGCAAGCCCGTGAACCGGCTGCGGTTGTCGAATAGACCCCGCGGGCTTGGGAGCAAGTTGAAGAGGGCCGCGGCCGCCCTCGCGGGAACCGCCGAAACAACTTGAGACGCGACGATCCCACACCAGCCTGAAGCGCGAGCGAGGGCGTGACACAAATGCCCAATTCGCCCTCGCTTGCGCTTCGGGCTGGTCAAGCCTGCGCCACGTTCATCGACTGAGGCTGCGCTCTCCGCCGGCGGCCGACCCGGGCGCGAAGGGCCTCCATGTACAAGTAGAAGACCGGCGTGACGAAAAGCGTCAACGACTGCGAGAACAGCAGCCCGCCGACGACGGCCAGGCCGAGCGGGCGGCGCGATTCTCCCCCGGCCCCGAAGCCCAGGGCGATGGGCAGCGTGCCGACCAGGGCCGACATGGTGGTCATCATGATCGGGCGGAAGCGGACGATGCACGCCTGATGGATGGCCTCTCTCGCCGGCTTGCCTTCGTGCTCCCGGGCCTGGATGGCGAAGTCGACCATCATGATGCCGTTTTTCTTGACCAGGCCGACGAGCATGATGATGCCGACGAAGGCGTAGAGGCTCAACTCGATCCGAAAGACCAACAGGGTGAGCAAGGCCCCAAAGCCGGCGAACGGCAGGGCAGTCAAGATGGTGATCGGGTGGATGTAGCTCTCGTAGAGGATCCCCAGCACGAGGTAGATTACCAAGATGCAAAGGATGAGCAGTGATTCCAGCCCGCTCATCGAAGACAAGAACGCCTGAGCGGTCCCCTGGAAGCTGGTGCTGATCGTCGGCGGCAGGGTGGATCTGGCGAGTTCCTCGACTTCGGCCACGGCATCGCCGAGGGCGTAGCCGGGCTTGAGATTGAACGACACGGTAACGGCCGGCAACTGGCCGAGATGATTGACCGACAGCGGCCCCACGCCCGTGGAGATTTTGGCCAGCGTGCTCAGCGGCACGAGCTGCCCCCAGGTAGAGCGAACGTACAACAGCGGCAGCCTGGTGACGTCCGCCTGGTGCTCCTCATCGACCTCCAGAATAACTTGATACTGGTTGGTGGGGGCATAGATGGTTGAGATCTGCTTGGAGCCGTAGGCCGTGCCGAGGGCGATCTCGATCTGCTCTGCGGTGATGCCGTGGGTGGCCATCTTGTCGCGGTCCAACTCGACGTTGATCTGCGGGTTCTTCAGGAGGAGGTCGGTCGCGACGTCCTGGAAGCCTTCCAGGACCCGCATCCGGTCAGCCAACAGCGGGGCGGCGCGGTACAGCTCGTCGGTGTCAGGGCCTTGCAGCGTGTACTGGTACTGGCTCTTGGTAAGCTGCCCGCCGATTTGGATCGAGGGAAGGTTCTGCGGGTATCCCTTGATGCCGGACACCCGGGCGAGCTTCTCCCGCAGCGATTGGACGATCTCGTCCACGGTCATCTCTCGCTCCGACCGCGGCTTCAGCTTGATGAACATTCGTCCGGCGTTACTGGCCGAGGTCGCCCGCCCGCCAGCGCTGGCCCCGCAACTCGACATGAATGACTCTACGTTCGGATCGGCCCTCACCACCTCGGCGAGGGCAAGCTGGTGGCGGACCATCGATTCGAAGGAAATGCCCTCGGCGGCCTCGGTCTGCATGAAGATGCGGCCGGTGTCCTCGCTGGGCAGAAAACCCTTGGGCGTGGTGACGTAAAGGTGGACGGTGGCGACGAGCACAAGGAGCGACCCGGTCATTACTGTCTTGCGATGGTCAAGCACCCATGTGAGCAAACGGTCATAGACCGCCAACATGCCGTTGAATACCTTCTCCGAAAAGGCAAAGAGCGGACCGCGGCGTTCGACGCCGCGGTCTCGCAACAGACGGCTGCACATCATCGGCGTGAGCGTGAGCGAGACGACGCCGGAGACGAGGATGGCCGCGCCGATCGTCACCGAGAACTCGCTGAGCAGTCGGCCGACGATGCCGCCCATGAACAAGACGGGAATGAACACCGCCGCCAGCGAAAGGGTCATGGAAACGACGGTGAAGCCGATCTCCTTTGATCCGTCGAAGGCGGCCTGGCGGACGCCCTTGCCGTGTTCGATATGCCGGACAATGTTCTCCAGCACGACGATGGCGTCGTCAACCACGAAGCCGACGGAGAGCGTCAGGGCCATAAGCGAGAAGTTGTCGACCGTGTAACCCAGCAGGTACATCACCGCGAACGTGCCGATGATCGACATGGGGATGGCGACGCTGGGAATCAACGTTGCCCGGATGTTGCGAAGAAAGAGAAAAATCACCATCACCACCAGGCACAGCGTCAACCATAGCGTGAACTTTACGTCGGTCACCGACTCGCGAATGGATTCCGAGCGGTCGTACAAAACATTGATGGCCACCGAAGCCGGCAACTGGGCCTTGAAGCTCGACAGGAGCTTCTTGACCGAATCGACCACCTCCACGGTGTTGGTGCCCGGTTGCCGCTGGATGGCCAGCACCATGCCGCGGCGATCGACGAACCACGCGGCTGTCCTGTTGTTCTCCACGTTGTCGATCACCCGGCCCAGCTCGCCCAGCCGCACGGGATTGCCGTTGCGATAGGCCACGATGATCGGCCGATACTCCGCGGCCTCGGTGAGTTGCCCGGTCGACTCCACGGTGTAGGCCTGGTACTTGCCGTCGAGCACGCCGGTGGGCAGGTTGACGTTCGCCCTGGCGATGGCGTTGGCCACTTCGTCGATGCCGATGCCCCGGCTGGCGAGAACCTCGGGGTTGACCTGTGCACGCACGGCGTACTTCTGCGAACCGAAGACCTGCACCTGGGCGACGCCGCTGACCATCGAAATCCGCTGAGCCATCATCGTCTCGGCGTACTCATTCAGCGTATACAGCGGCAGGGCCGGCGACGTCAGGGCGAGGAACAGTACTGGTTGATCGGCGGGATTGACCTTTCGATAAGACGGCGGATTGGGCATGTCCCTCGGCAGGAGCCGGCCCGCGCGGGCGATGGCCGCTTGCACATCCTGGGCCGCCGCGTCGATGTTGCGGTGCAGATCGAACTGCAGCGTGATCTGCGTGGAACCCAGCGAACTCGACGAGGTCATCGAGTCGATGCCCGCGATGGTGCTGAACTCCCGCTCCAAGGGCGTGGCCACCGACGACGCCATCGTCTCCGGGTTCGCCCCCGGCAGGCTCGCCGTTACCTGGATCGTGGGGAAGTCCACGTTGGGCAGGTCGCTCACCGGCAGCGTGCGGTAGCTCATCACGCCGAAGATGATGATGCCGAGCATCACCAGACTGGTCATGACCGGCCGCCGAATGAACAACGCGGAGATGTTCATGTTGCGGGCCCCGTTGCGGCGAATTGGCCGGCCGGCGTCTTTGCCGAGTCAGACTTCAGTTGCACCTTCGCCCCGGGCACCAGCCGCAGATGGCCGTCGGTCACCACCGTCTCTCCAGCTTCAAGCCCCTCGTCGATGATCGTCCATCCGTCGCTTTCGTACCCCGGCGCTACGGAACGCATCTCAACGGACTCATCCGGCTTGACCACGAAGGCGTATCGGCCTGACTGACCGGTCTGAACCGCCCGCGTCGGCAGCACCACTGCGCCCCTACTGACGCGCAGCAACAGAACAACGTTGACGAACTGACCGGGCCAAAGGCGATGGCCTTCGTTTTGGAAGGTACCGCGAAGACGGATCATCCCGGTGGCCCGGTCAACCTCGTTGTCGATGAAGGTCAGCAAGCCTCGCTCGAAAGTGAGTGCGTCGCCGAACGGCAGGGCCTCGATCTCCAGGGGCGCGATCGCGTGATTGGCGCGAATCTCGGCCAATAGCCGCTCGGGTACGGCGAAAGTCACTAGGACCGGACAGACTTGGTTTAGCGTGACCAGGTCCGTCTCCCGCGCCTTGAGAATAGCGCCCTTGTAGGCCAACAGGCTGCCGGCGTAAGCGTCAAAGGGAGCGCGGATCGTGCAGTATTCCAGATTCAATCCCGCCTGGTCGACGTTGGCTCGGTCCGCCTCCACTTGGGCCCAAGCGGCATCCGCCGCGGCCGCGGCTCGTTCGCTCTCGCGCTGCGCGGCCGCCTCGCTTCCCAGCAGCCCGGCCATCCGGGCCGCCTCTGCTTGGGCGTCCTTGGCAATGGCGGTGTTCTTGGCCAGCGTGGCCTGGGCCAAGCGGAGAGCGACCTCGAACGGCCGCGGATCAATGACAAAGAGCACCTCGCCCGCCTTGACGGACCGGCCCTCGGTGAACCGCACTTCGATCAACTCGCCCTGTACCTGACTCTTCACCGCTACGGTTTGATACGGCTCCACCGTGCCAATGGCCCGAAGCCTCACCGGCACGTCGCGCTGCTCGGCGACCGCGACGCCCACGGGCACGGGGGCGTCGCCGGGGCCTTGCCGTTTGTCGGCCTTTGGGCCCTTCCGGCAGCCCGCCGTCAAGGCCAGCATACAGCAAAGGACGAGCGTCACGCCGCTAGGGCATTTCACGATTGTCTGTAGCGTCGGCCCCCTGTGGCCGACGGGAATTCCAAGGGCGCCCACCAGCAGGATCGCCCGCCGCTCCGGTACCGCCGCAGGCCACATGCAATCGTAAAATGCTCTAGAGCGCTGCGATGTGTGAGAGTGTTCTGGGGGCATGGTTGGGCTTCCTGCGGACATTGTCCGCGCCCGGCCGGGAAGTGCAACGCCGACGGCAGGTCCGCCGGCATCGCCGGCGCGAAGCGACGTGTCCCAATTACGCTCCGCCCGGATTGCCGGCCCGCTCCAGTGGCCAGATCTTGTGCGGGCGGCGGAGAGACGAGCCGCGACTCTCGGGACAGGCGATACACGAACCAGGAGGCCGGCGACCGTGCCGGCGACTCAACCGGTTGGCTGACCACCAAGAGCTGAAAGCCGAGTGGCCGCTGATTGCCGCCAACTTGATTACGCTTGCAGCTTCTTCGCCTTCTCCACGGCCTGCTCCACCGGCCCGACGTACATGAAGGCTTGCTCGGGCAGCTTGTCGTGCTTGCCGTCGCAGATTTCCTCGAAGCTGCGGATGCAGTCGTCAAGCTGCGTGTAGTTGCCGGGGAAGCCGGTGAACGTCTCGGCGACGTAGAACGGCTGGCTGAGGAAGCGCTCGATCTTTCGGGCGCGAGAGACGGCCAGCTTGTCCTCCTCGCTGAGTTCCTCCACGCCGAGGATGGCGATGATGTCCTGCAAGTCGCGATAGCGCTGCAGGATCGCCTGCACCCGCTGGGCACACTTGTAGTGCCGCTCGCCGACGTACAGCGGATCAAGGATGCGGCTCGACGAGGCCAGCGGGTCGATCGCCGGGTAGATGCCCTTTTCCGAGATCGACCGGGCCAAGACCACGAAGGCATCCAGGTGCGTGAAGGCCGTCGCCGGGGCCGGGTCGGTCAAGTCGTCCGCCGGGACGTACACCGCCTGCACGCTGGTGACGGCGCCGCGGGAGGTGGAGGTGATCCGCTCCTGGAACTCGCCCATCTCCGTGCCCAGCGTGGGCTGATATCCGACGGCGCTGGGCATGCGGCCCAAGAGCGCCGAGACCTCCGAGCCGGCTTGGCTGAAGCGGAATATGTTGTCGATGAACAGCATGGTGTCCGCCCCGGACTCGTCGCGGAAATACTCGGCCATGGTCAGGCCGCTCAAGGCGACGCGGAGCCTGGCCCCCGGCGGCTCGTTCATCTGGCCGAAGACCATCGCCGTGTGCTCGATGACCTTCTTGATCTTGCCGGCGGAGTCCTTGAATTCGGCCTCCTGCATTTCCAACCACAGATCGTTACCCTCGCGGGTCCGCTCGCCGACGCCGGCGAAGACGGAGTAGCCGCTGTGCTCGCGGGCGATGCGGGCGATCATCTCCTGGATGATGACGGTCTTGCCCAGGCCGGCGCCGCCGAAGAGGCCGGTCTTGCCGCCGCGGACGAAGGGGGCGAGGAGGTCGATGACCTTGATGCCGGTGACGAGCTGCTCGGTCTTGGGCGTCAGGTCGGCGAACTCCGGCGGCTCATGCTGGATGGGACGCCAATCATCGGCCGGGACGGTCCCCAGGCCGTCGATCGGCTCGCCGACGAGGTTGAAGACTCGGCCGAGGATGCCCTTGCCGACGGGAACGGTGATCGGCTTACCCGTGTCGACGATCTCGGCCCCGCGTTTGAGTCCGTCGGTGGTGGCCAGGGCCACGGCCCGGATGCGGTTGCCGCCCAGGTGGCTGGCGACTTCGCAAATCAGCCGCTCCTTGACGGTCTGGAGTCCGACCTTGCGGTCAACGTCCACGTGCAGGGCGTTGTACAACCGCGGCATCTTCTCCGCGGGAAACTCGGCGTCGAGAGTGGAGCCGATGACTTGGGTGACGCGGCCGGTGGATGCGACATTACTGACCATCGAAATCTCCCGAAGACTGTCAGGGGAGGACGAAGGACGGGGGGGCGACGACGAAGCCGTCGCCTGTGAAGGCGCTATCCTTGGAGTCGTCCTTCGTCTCTTATCCTTCATCTTGCTTACTTCAGCGCTTCAGCGCCTCCCACGATATCCAGCAGTTCCAGCGTAATCTGCGTTTGTCTCGCCCGATTGAACTGTCGCGACAGCAACTTGATCATGTCGGAGGCCGCGTCCGTCGCGGCCTTCATGGCCACCATCCGGGCGGTCTGCTCGCTGACCGCCGCGTCCATGAAGCACTGGAATAGCCGGGCTTTCACGGTCTGCGGCAGCAGCACCTTCAGCAGTTCCTCCGGAGGGGGCGAGAAGTCATACTCCACCACGGCTTTCGGTTCTCCGGCGTGCGCCTCGGGCAAGACTTCCTCCTCGCGCGTCAGAGGCAGCAGGCGCATGATGGTCGGCGTCTGCCGGCTGGTTGACAGAAACCGCATGTAAGCGACATGGACCCCGCCCAACTCGCCGGATTCGTAGCGCCGCATGAACTCCGCGGCCAGCGGCTCAACTTGCTCGAAACGAGGCCGATCGTCGATCGTGGTGATGGCCCCCTGGATCGGGCGACCGAGAAAATTAAAGTAGGCAATGCCCTTCTTGCCGACGACGTGAAGCTCGTGCTCGCCTTCGATGGGTTCGTCGAGATGTCCCAACGCCGTCCGCAGCACGCTGCCGTTGTACCCCCCGCACAGGCCTCGGTTGCTGGTGACGACCAAAAGCAGGTTCCGCCGCGACTGGGAATTCAGCCTTAGCAAGGGATGGTCCACCTGATCCTGGGCTACCGCCGACAAATCCTCCACCAACTGCGTGATCTTCTCCGTGTAGGGCTTGGTGCCTACCGCCCGGTTGTACGCCTGCTGAAATCGGGCCGTGGCGATCAACTGCATGGTCCGCGTGATCTTGCGGATGTTGGTCACCGCCTTGCGCCGCTTAACAATCTGTCGGGCCTTGGCCATGCTGCACGTCCACGGGAAGAATGAAGGCTAAAGGATGAAACATGAATCAGTCAGCGTGCCCCGACGACTTACTTGGTGGCACACGGTTGTCATCCATCACTGCGCATCCAGCGCCTCTCGCTCAATCCTCATCCGCGTCCTTTGTCCTTCAGTTTTCAGTGTTCTCGCCGCCGTCCCTGCGAATCCTGAATTCCGTCACCGTCCTCCTTGGTCCCTCTCGCAACACACGGACTTCGCGATACATCCGCCCCAGTCGCTCGGCCAGCTCCTTGGCGCCGAGTTCCTGCCCTCCGTCGCATGTCCCTATTTCCACCAGCAGCAGCCTCTCTCGTGGTAGCCGCGTGACCATCCGCGGCCATTGCTCCAACGCCGCCTGCGGCGAAGCCACGATCACCAGGGCCTCCGGCCGCATCCGCGCCGCCAGCGGCAGCAGATAGCCCCGCTTCGGCGCATTGCTGACCAGGCAGTCCGACTCTGCCAGAGCCGTCAGCAGGACCGCATCCTGCGGCGCACTCAGCATCTGCCACGTCCGCACGGACAAACCGCCAAACGAGACGACCAACACCGTCAATATGACGCCGCGAAACCATTTCGCTCCCGTGCGCGACGCCGCCCGGACAATCAAGAACACAGGCACCAGCGTCAGCGGCGCAAGCTGCTTGGGTTCCACCGCGTGCGGTGGAACACGTCCCAGGGCCAGCAGCACAAACCACGCCGCGCCCCACGCCACCCCCGCGCCGAACAGCACCCGATCCGCCCATCGCCGCCGCCAAAGCATGGCTGTTATCCCGACGATGACCACGGCCGCGACCGCCGACGGAGCGACGGTTTCTCTCCAGGTCCACGGCAGCCAGCACCACGACTCCGTCAGCCCCGCCGACAGCGGCCGAACAACGCCGCCGTAGAAATCCGCCGGCGGCTCCAGTGCTGGCCGGTCCTGGACGGCGTATATTCGCGACGTCCACAGCAGTAGCGGTGACAGCAAGACCAGCGCCGCCGCCGCCGAGCCCATGGCGAGCTTGTACCGAGATCGAAAACTCGTCACAGTGTGCGCCGCCAGGACGGCGAAGCCGATCCCCACCCAGACAGAGTTCCCAAACTGCGTCCACAACAGCACGACCGGCGAGAGAGCCAACAACATCAACGTGTGCCGAACGGGCTTTCGCTCCTCCCACAACCCTAGCAGGGCCGCTATGCTCAACACCACGCCGAGATACACCAAGGCGTACTGCCGAAGCTCCGTGGCGATGTTCACCGTCGCCGGCGTCGCCAAGAGCCATGCCGTGCCCAGCCACTTCGCGGGCCCCCACGCCTGCGGCCAGATCCAACGATTGGCGATCCAGGCGGCGACAAAGAACATCGCACTGCCGAATAACCGCAGCAGGCTCTCTGAGTGTACTCCCAGCCGGCTCAGTCCGTGCAATATCAGGAAGTACAGCGGCGGATGGATGTCTCGCCGCGAAAGCGAACGGACCACGTCGACCGTTCTTATGTCGCTCGTCGGCCGCAGCAAGTTCTGAATATCTTCTGCCTGCCGCACCAGCGGGCCGGTCTGCATCTCCTGATAGAGGTCGTCGATTCGGTCCGATTTTCCCGCAGCCGCCAAAAGCGAGATGGCCTCGTCGTGGCTGAGCAGGCTCGCGGACCTCCTCTCCGCCACGCCCCAGTGCAGAAGCACGGCCCCCGCCACCAGCGCGGCCATTGCCAGGTGCGGACCGGTTCTCCATCGCACGCCGTCCAAGATGCCCAAGGCCCTCCGGAAGAAAGTACAAAGCATGAAGGATGAGGGATGAATGCGACGAGCCCCGGCCGGCCCCGTTCGTGTTGATATTCATCATTCCCTATCCATCCTTCATTCGTTAGCTTTCGTCCTTCTTATCGAACCGCTTCTTGAACGCCTCGATGATCTCGCGCAGCTTCGCGTTTAGGGCGTCGTCCATCTCCCGCTTGTCCGTCAACTGTTGCCACACCTCGGCGTACTCATCGCGGAAGTGCTTGAGCAGCAGCTTTTCAAACTCCGCCACCATCGGCAGCGGCAGGTCGTCAAGATATCCCTTTGTGCCCGCGTAGATGCTGATGATCTGGTCGGTTACGTGGTACGGCCTATACTGTCCCTGCTTGAGCAACTCGACCATCCGCGCCCCGCGATCCAACTGCCGCTGCGTGGCCGCGTCCAGCTCCGTGCCGAGCTGAGCGAACGCCTCCAACTCGCGATACGCCGCCAGGTCCAGCCGTAGCGACCCGGCGATCTTCTTCATCGCCTTCACCTGGGCGTTGCCGCCCACACGGCTTACGCTGATGCCCACGTTGATGGCCGGCCGCACGCCGGCGAAGAACAGGTCCGGCTCCAGGTAGATCTGCCCGTCGGTGATAGAAATCACGTTCGTGGGAATGTAGGCCGAGACCTCGCCTTCCAGTGTCTCGATCACCGGCAGGGCGGTCAGCGAACCGCCGGACGTCGCATCCACCACTACCTCGTGGTCTGGATGGTCCTTGAGATCGCGCTCCGCCTCGTGCTTGCCGGGCACGCCGATGTATTCCTTCCCGTTCACGCCGCCTTTCTTGTACGGCGAGCCTTGCGCCACAATTGCGCGCCGCTCGGCCAGCTTGCACGACCGTTCGAGCAAGCGGCTGTGCAAGTAGAACACGTCGCCGGGGTACGCCTCTCGCCCAGGCGGCCGCCGCAAAAGCAGCGACAACTGTCGATACGCCTGGGCCTGCTTGGACAGATCGTCATAGATGCACAAGGTGTGCTTGCCCTGCGTATACATGAAATACTCGGCCATGGCGCAGCCGGCGTAGGGCGCGATGTATTGCAGCGGCGCCGGATCGCTGCTGCCCGCCGTGACCACGATGGTATAGTCCATCGCGTGATGGGCCCGCAGGGTCTCCACTACGCCCGCCACGGTCGATTCCTTCTGGCCGATGGCCACATAGACGCAGATCACCCCGGAATCCCGCTGATTGATGATCGCGTCGATGGCCACCGCCGTCTTGCCGGTCTTGCGGTCGCCGATGATCAGCTCGCGCTGACCGCGGCCGATCGGAATCATGCTGTCAATCGCTTTGATGCCGGTCTGCAGAGGCTGATTTACCGGCTGTCGCTCGGCGATGCCGGGGGCGCGATACTCCAGCGGCCAACGGTGCTGGCTGACGATGGCCCCCTTGCCGTCCAGCGGCCGGGCCAGCGGATCGACCACGCGGCCGATCAGCGGCTCTCCCACAGGCACACTCAGCAGGTTGCCCGTGGTGTGGACCAAGTCGCCTTCCTTGATGCCCAGATAGTCGCCGAGCACCACGGCGCCGACCGAATTCTCCTCCAGGTTCATCACCTGCCCGATCGCGCCGTTTTCGAAGTTGACCATCTCGCTGGCCATGGCGTTTGACAGGCCGTATATCTGTGTCACCCCGTCGCCCACCGCGATCACGCGGCCGACCTCGGACGCCTCCATCTGCTCTTTGTAGTTGGCGATCTCTTCCTTGATGACCGAGGTGATCTCATCAACCTGGATTCTCATGGGGTCAACCCTTCCGTCACGAACCGCGACACGTCCCCGAGCACTCGCTTCTCGCCCGCTGAAAACAACGCCGCCCGCAGCCCGCGCAGCCCGCGATGAACCGACAAGTCGTAAAGCCGGTCGCCGATCTGCACCGACATGCCGCCGAGCAGCCGCGGGTCGACCTTCTCGAACAGGTCCGCGTCATGGCCAGTAATCTGCTTGACCCGAGTCCGCAAGGCGGCCCGGTGCTCCTCGCTCAGCGGCGCTGCCGTGGTCACACGCACTTCTTCCCGCCCCAGCCGCTGATCGAGCTTCGTCCGGTAGGCCTCGCAAACGCCCGGCAGGATCATTGACCGCCGCTTGTCGTTCAGCACCAGCAGCAGGTTCAACACCAGCGGATGCACCCGGCCCGCCCCGAACGCTTTTCGCAGGCTCTCCCGCCGGGCTGCGATCTCAATCGCCGCCGAACTCATCATCGCCGCAAAGGACGGGGCCTGATCCCACAGCTCGTGCAACTGCCACAGCTCCGCGCCGATCTCCTCCGCCTTCCCGGCCTCCTCGGCCAATTGCAGCAGACTCTCGGCGTACACCGCCGCGGCCGCCTGCGAGATATCGAAACTAGTGGGCATGGGAGAAGCTTTCAGCTATCAGCAGTCAGCGATCAGCTTCCGCCCTCCGACAGTCCGGCAGGGCGGCGCAGCACGCACAGCGTTGCGTCTTTCCTGCTGACTGCTGAGTGCTGAAAGCTGACTGCTTTCTTCTCAATTCATCCTCCCCAAATCGGCCAGGGCCTCGTTCATGAGCCGCTTGTAATCCGAGGGCGTCAACTCCTTCTGCACGATCTTCCCGGCGATGTTCGTCGCCAGCATTACCGCCTGGTCGTGCAGTTGTTTGACCGCGTCGTCGCGGGCCAGCTCGATTTCTCGCTTGGCTCGGGCAATCGCCTTGTCTCCTTCCGTCTTGGCCTCGGCGACCACCCGCTTCTTGACCTCTTCCGCGTCCCGCCGGCCTTCATCGACGATAGCCGTGGCCTGCCGCTGGGCGTCCTTGATCATCTCCGCGTGCTTCTCCAGCAGCTTCTGGGCCTCCTCGCGCTCGCTCTTGGCGGCGCTGAGCGACTCGCGGATGAAATCCTCGCGATGTTGAAGCCCCTTGAGAATCTGCGGCCAAACCCACTTGGTGAGCATGCCCAGCAGCAGAAGAAAGATCAACAACGTCCAAAAGGCGTTGCCAAGATCGCCCGCGAACAGGCTGGGCTCCGCCTCGCCTCCGCCCGACGCCACAACCCTCGACGTCAATCCCGCCAGCACGCACGCCGCCGGCCCGACACTTACCCAGCTACTCAACGTCCGCATGGTTTCACCCCGACGCGCTGCGGTCGGCTCCGATACACTGATCCTCCCGCCAAGCCGCCCGCGCAGCCCACGGTCTCCGCCCTCGCGCCGACTGGCCGCTACAGGCCTTTCCCCCACACGATGCCAAGCAGGCAGACGACCACCGCGAACAGGGTCGCGCCTTCGATCATCGCCGCTGTAATCAGGGCCACGCCGCTGATCGAACCCGACGCTTCCGGCTGCCGAGCCACCGCGTCGGCGGCGCTGCCGCCGATGCGACCGATTCCCAAGGCCCCGCCGATGACCACCAGGCCGGCGCCGATCGCCGCCCCGAACATCGCCGCACCGGGATTGCTGAACCAGCGGGCCCCTGTCGTCTCCGGGGGCTTCGCCGCCGCGTCCTTGTCCTCGGCCAACACCGGCCCCGCCAGGAAAGCCAAACCGATCAACGCCAACAAGACCATCCTGCTCGTCATGAACTTCGCCCTTTCGTTTCCCAATAGACCGTCGTATTCGCTTCGCGAGCGATCTCGGCTCAAGAGCCCCCGGCCTTGGCCGGGGGGGATCATCCTCTCGCGGTCGCCGCCTCATCTGCTCGGCGAGACCACAACTCCTAATGCTCGTGGGCCTTCGCCGTCTCGTGTCCTTCGCCGTGTCCCTCCGCGTGCTCCTCGGGGTGCAGGTTCACCGCCGCCCCGATGAACACGCAACTGAGGAACGTGAAAATGAAGGCCTGAAGGAAGGCGACAAACAACTCCAGGCAGTAAATCGCGATGCTCCCCAGCACCACCGGCACGGCGATCGCCAGGCCGACCGCGGCTCCCGCCGCCCCCGCCATCGCGATAAAGCTCACCAGAATCGCCAGCAGAATGTGCCCCGCGCACATATTGGCGAACAATCGAATGCTCAAGGCAAAGGACTTCGCCCCCAGCCCGATCACTTCCAACAGGGCGATCAGACAGTTGATCGGGAACGGCCCCATGAAGAAGTGCTTCACATAGCTCAGCCCGTGAAGCCGCAGACCATTGACTACGATCATCAGCAAGGTGCAGCAAGCCAGCGTGCCGGTCACCCATATGTTACCCGTCGCCGTGCCGTATATGCCTCGCCCGAAGATCGCCTTGGTAATAGGCTCCAGAGGCAGCAGACCTAGCAGGTTGACCGTGAGAACAAAGAAGAAAACCGTCCAGAGGTAGGGCATGAAGCGGTCGGTGTAGGCACCCAGGTTGGGCCGGGCGATCTGATCTCGCAGGTACTCGCAGATCACTTCGATGAAGTTCCGCATCCCGGTGGGGGTCAGGCGGCGGACTTCGTCCGCGTCTCGCCGCAGACGCACCCACCGCGGCAAGAAGACCAGCAGTAACACGGCGGCGACGATCAACATGATGATGTGGTTGGACAGCAACGTCAGTTGACGCAGATAGCCTTGCCCCTCGTTGATCATGAACCAGGGATGGTCCGCCACATGCGTCAGCGGATTGTCGCCGGATGCCAGTGGATAGATGCTCATCTATGCTTATCGAGTTTTCCGGACCAGTGAATCAAGGCCAACGTCTCGATCTTGATCATCACCACGTAGGTGATGCCCAGCCAGATCAGAAAGGCCGCGGGCTGGACCGTGCGGCACCAGGCGATCACCGCGCCGATCGCCGCCGTCAATAGAAACCGGATGCCGCCGACTTTCAACCCCAGCCGCAGTCGCCCAGGGCCGTCCACCGCCGCCATCCGCCGCAAGGCTGGCACCATCGTGCCATAGACCACGGCGGCCACCAGCAACTGGGCGGCGATCATCGCCTCCACGCCGCCGGGGCCGCCCCAGCGGCGCGTCGGCACATACCCCGCCGCCGCGAGAACCAGCCAAGCCGCCGCCGGCCACAAGCACAACCGATACCCGCCTTGAACCAAGCCTCGAGTACCACCAATTCGCCCGCGCCGTTCTTCGCCGATGCCGCGACGTTCTCAACGCGGCCGTCCCTTCTCACGCTGCCTCCGACCCTCGCCTTCCTTAGTCTCGGCCGCCCCCGCTCCGGTCAATATCTCGCAGAACCCCGTGTACCCACTTGCGGATCAAATTATAGAGACCTCCCACGATGCCGACACCCGCGCAGACCAGCAGCCCCCAGGGTTCCCAGCCGAGGCGACGGTCGATCCAATAGCCCAGCAGGCACGCGCCGGCCATGGTCGCCGCCAGTTCAAGGCCCGCCCCGGCCAGCCGCATCATTTGACCGCGCCGCTGCTTCGCCCGCTCTTCGTCGTTCATGAGCGCCTCCGAGCGACGGCCGGCAGGACTCTCTCCTCGCCTCGGCCGGAATCCGCCCCCGGATTACCCGTGAAGCCGGCGTAACTGCGCGATTGACTTCGGTGGTACCGCCGCTCCGGCGGTGGGAACACCCGCTAGACCTCCATGCCACGGTCTTCCGGACAGGTTCGTGAAGCCGCATCCGCTACGGCGGCTGGAAGTCTAGCCCTTCCTCGACCAGAACGTCAAGCTAAGCCTCGCCAGACGTGTCTCGTTTCCCTAAGCGAGTTTGCAAGAGGTAGCGCCGACCCCTACAGCCCATGCGGCATGGCACAAACGCCGAATCCCTGGGCCCATGGAGGGCAGTGAAGTCACGGGCTCTCACGCGCGCTCCGAGACCCTGCGCGGGGACCGCCCCCACAAGCGTGCGCCCCTCTCGGGCAGCCCGGCCGTTATTCCTCGTATTCCTCGCCCGGCTGCAGGACGTTCGAGACAGGATGCGGCGAACGCAGGGATTAAAAACTGGCGTATAGTCCGGCCGCCAGCAGCAGCAACCCCGCCAG